>NZ_JBALUY010000004.1:0-61974 GCF_036963605.1 Phenylobacterium sp.
GTCGCCGACATTGTCGCCCACATTGTCGGCGATGGTCGCGGCGTTGCGCGGGTCATCCTCGGGGATGCCGGCCTCCACCTTGCCCACCATGTCGCCGCCCACGTCGGCGCCCTTGGTGAAGATGCCCCCGCCCAGGCGGGCGAAGATCGAGATCAGCGAGGCGCCAAAGCCCAGGGCGACCAGGGAGTCGACCACGGTGCGACTGGTCAGTTCATGATTGAGCGGCCCGGTGAGGACGAAGAAATAGCCCGCAACGCCCACCAGGGCGAAGCCCGCCACCAGCATGCCGGTGACCGCGCCGGATCGGAAGGCGAGCGAAAGGCCCTTCTCCAGGCTCTCGGAAGCGGCCTGGGCGGTGCGCACATTGGCGCGGACCGAGATCAACATGCCGGCGAAGCCTGCGCCGCCTGACAGCACGGCGCCGACCACGAAGCCGATGGCCGGCTCCGGGCCCAGCAGCAGCCAGACCGCGATCAGGATCACGACCCCGACCAGGGCGATGGTGGTGTACTGGCGGCGCAGATAGGCCTGGGCGCCTTCCTGGATCGCCGCAGCGATCTCCTGCATCCGTTCGTTGCCGGGTGAAGCCCGCATCAGGAATGCGGACTGGACGATGCCGTAAAGCACCGCCAGCAAGCCGGCGACAATCACCAGCGTAAGCACGAGACTCATCGTTTAGGCGCCCCTTTGATGGCGCGAACCGGCTCAGGCCCGCCCCCGGATGGAGGCCGCCGCCGGTCGCTACGTTTCCTCTTGGGTGGGCCGGCGTACATGCGCTGGCCCTTGTTCTTCCTAGCCCGGGGACTGTGCCAAGGTTGCCAGGGGGGCGCAACGGTTGTGGTTGACGGGTGGCTCGCCTTCAGGCGCGCGCGATCAGGCGCTGGGAGGCTTGGGCAGCCCCGTGCGCCGCTTGGCCGTCTGGGACATGACTGAGACCGACTGAATGTCCTTGCCGCCCAGACGCACGGCCTCCTTCAGCATCACCGCCTTCAGGCGATCGACGTCGAGGCTCAGATAGTCGTCCTTGCGCGTGAACGGGGTGCGATGACCGGCGCGGACCAGGGCGTCGCGAAAGAAGGGTTCACGCTCGCGAAGCTTCTGGATATTGGCCACCTGAGACAGGTTCAGCCGAACGGCGACGAAGACGTAGTTGACCACCAGGTCGCGCACCACCACCGGCAGGGCCACTGGGGAAATGTCCACGTGCTGGCCCGTCGGGGCCTTCTCGGCGGGCGCGCCACCCGCCGCAAGGCTTGGTCCAGCCAGCAAGGTCAGGGGAAGGGCTGAAATGAAGACGCGGCGCAGCATGGGTCTAGCCTAGGGCCAACAGGGTTGCCGCAGTCTTTACGCTGCCCGGGGTCAGAACTCAGGGATGAGTCCATCCCCTCTGTCCCGTCGTCGCGGGCTTTCCATCGATCAGGACCTCAACCCCCTCCCCGGCCTCGACCACGCCAATCACCGGCAACCCGAGCCCGGCGGCCGCTTCAGGGGGCGCGGTCAGGACGAGTTCGTAGTCATCCCCCGATGTCGCCAGCGTCATCAGGGCCTGTCGGCGATCTGGTTGATCGGCGAGCCAGGTGGCGCCGGCGCGCGACAGGGGCATTCGATCGAGCGCCAGGCGAAGGGCCACGCCGCTGGCCCTGGCGATATGGCCGGCGTCGGCGATCAGGCCATCGGAGATGTCGGCGCAGGCGCTGGCCTGGTTTCGAAGGGATGCGACGAGGTCCAGGCGTGGTCGCGGCAGGCGGTAACGCTCGGCCAGGTAGCCGTCTGGATCGTCGAGCTGACCCATGACGGCCCTGAGACCCAGCCCGCCGTCCCCGATCGGCCCGCCGACCATCACCAGATCCCCCGGCCGCGCGCCGGCGCGACGCACGGCGCGCCCCTGCGGGACCCAGCCCAACAGGGTCAGGCTGGCCACCATCGGCCCGGAGATCGACACGGTGTCGCCGCCCAGCAGGTTCAGTTCGAAAGCTTCGCCGTCCAGGCGCAGGCCATCGGCGAAGAGTTGGCGCGCGGCGAAGTCGGTCCCGGAGGGCCAGGCCACGGCGAGAAAATAGCCATAGGGCTCGGCGCCCATGGCCGCCAGATCGGAGAGATTGGTCCGCAGCAGCTTCCGCGCCACGAGGTCGAGAGCCTCGCCCGCCGGAAAGTGCACGCCTTCCACCAGGGCGTCCTTGGTCACCACTAGGTCGAAGCCCGGGCGTTGCGGGATCACCGCGGCGTCGTCCAGCAGCCCCAGGGCTTCGGGCGCCCCGCGGGTCAGGGGCCGGTAGAGCCGCGCGATCTGCTCGAACTCGTCCGGCTGGGCTGGGCTGTCCTCAGGCCCGGACATCCTGGGCCACGCCATCGAGGGCGCCGTTGACGAAGCCAGGCTCAGGCCCCTCGAAGAAGGACTTGGCGAGCTCGACATACTCGTCGATCACCACCTCTGTGGGGATGTCGGTGCGTTCCACCAGCTCATAGGTCCCGGCGCGCAGGATAGCGCGGGCGGTGGCGTCCAGGCGCTCCAGCCGCCAGCCCTGGGCCAGCCGCTTGACCACGGCCTTGTCCACATCAGCCTGGCGCGTGATCACGCCGCGCAGGAGCTCGGCGAAGAAGGCTTCGTCGGCGCCGCTCAGGGCGAAACCCTCCACGTCGCGATCAAAGCGATGGTCGGAGAACTCGCGGATCACCGCCTCGACGCCGGCGCCCGACACTTCCATCTGATAGAGGGCCTGGACAACCGCCAGGCGCGCGACCGACCGGGACTGACGCGACACCGGACCGGTGGGCACGGGGATGTCCTGGCTCATTGGTCGTGTCCCGACAGCCGCGCCTTCAGGCTGATCATTTCCAGGCAGGCGCGCGCCGCCGCCCCGCCGCGGTCGCCCTGGCTGACCCGGGCGCGTTCCCAGGCCTGGGTCTCTTCATCGACGGTCAGGATACCGTTGCCGATGCACAGTCGCCGGCTGATCGCCAGGTCCATCAGGCCCCGCGCCGATTCGTTGGCCATCACCTCGAAATGGTGGGTCTCACCGCGGATCACGCAGCCCAGGGCCACGTAGCCGTCATAGGCCACGCCCCCGCCGCTGCCCGCGGCGTCAGTGAAGGCGATGGCGGCCGGGATTTCCAGCTCGCCAGGCACGCTCACCACGTCGAACTCGACCTCATGGGCCGACAGGACGTCAGTGGCGCCGGCCAGCAGGGCGTCGGCGATCTGGCCATGGAACCGCGCCTCGACCACGAGGACGCGCAGCTTCTCGTCTTGCATCACAAAATCCAGCGATCGCGGGAGGCGATCCTAAGGGGACAGCCTTTAGGCGGTTTCGCGCCATCGCGCGAGATAGCGCGCCAGCATGTCGATCTCCAGATTGACCTTAGACCCGACCGAAAGCCCGCCCAGCGTCGTCACTTCCCAGGTGTGGGGGATCAGATTGACGCCGAACACGTCGTCCTCGACCTCGTTCACGGTCAGGGAGACGCCCTCGATGGCGATCGAGCCCTTGGGCGCGATGTAGCGATGCAGCGGCCGCGGCACGCGCACCTTCACCCGGTGCGAGCCGCCTTCCGAAACGATGGAGATGATCTCCCCCACCCCATCCACATGGCCCGAGACAATATGGCCGCCCAGTTCGTCGCCGACCCGCGCCGAGCGCTCCAGGTTGACCGGTCGGCCTTCGCTCCATTCGCCCAGGGTGGTGTGATCCAGGGTTTCGCCGGAGACCTCGACGGCGAACCAGCCCTCGCCCTTCTCCACCACGGTCAGGCAGCAGCCGGCATGGGCGATGGAGGCGCCGAGCTCGACGGTCGACAGATCGAAGTCGGTTTCGATCTCGAACCGGCGGTCGCGATTAGTGTCGCGCACGGCGCGCACCTTGCCGACATCTGTGACGATTCCCGTGAACATTCAGATCCTTTCGTAGCGTTCCCAAAGGTCTTCGCCGAGGACGGAGACGTCGATCCGGCGCAGGCGCGGCGCCTGGTCGAGGCTTGCCAGGCCAAGGTCGCCCACGGCCGGACGGCCGTCGCCGCCGATGATCTGCGGCCCCCGGAACCACTCCAGGCGGTCCACGAGGCCGCAGCGTAGAAAGCTGGCGGCCACCTGCCCGCCGCCTTCGACGAAGAGACGCGTCAGGCCGCGCTCCGCCAGGGCGACAACGACGCCGGGCAGATCCGGCCGGCCGTCGCCAGGTCCCGGGGCCTGCACGATCTGAACGCCGGCCTCGACGAGATCATGCGACGGGACGCCGGTGGCCACCACATAGACCGGGATCTCGCCTGCGGATCGGGCGAGCCGCGAGGTGGTCGGCAATCGCTGCCGGCTGTCGAGCACCACCCGCGCCGGCTGGGGGCCTGTATAGCCGGGCAGGCGCACGGTGAGCTCGGGGTCATCGGCCAGGGCCGTCTCCGCGCCGACGAGCACGGCGTCGTGTTCGCCGCGCAGCCGGTGGACCTGCGCGCGGGCCTCAGGTCCGGTAATCCAGCGGCTCTCGCCGCCGGCGGTGGCGATGCGGCCATCCAGCGAGGTGGCGAGCTTCAGGGTAATCAGAGGCGAGGCCATGGGCGGGCGCCCCTCAGCGCTCCTCCTCCGGGATTTCGGAGAGGCCCTCGCGGCCCAGGAAGTCAGCGAAGTCGCGGGTTTCGCGGAAATCCCGATAGACCGAGGCGTAGCGAACATAGGCCACGTCATCGAGGGCTTTCAGAGCCTTCATCACCAGTTCGCCGACCACTTCGGAGCCGATCTCGGTCTCGCCCATGCTCTCAAGCTGGCGAGTGATCCCATTGACCATCCGGTCGACCTGCTCGGGGTCGATGGAGCGCTTGCGGGTGGCGATGTCGATGGAGCGCAGCAGCTTTTCACGGTCGAAGGGCGTGCGCCGTCCTGACCGCTTGATCACGGTCAGTTCGCGCAGTTGCACGCGCTCGAAGGTGGTGAAGCGGCCGCCACAGGCAGGACAGAGCCGCCGGCGACGGATCGCCGCCCCGTCTTCCGACGGGCGGCTGTCCTTCACCTGGCTCTCGGTGTGGCCGCAGAATGGGCATCGCATCAGGTCAGCCCCTCCCCGGCCGTATCCTCTTGAGGCCTAGTTGTAGATCGGGAACCGGCGGGTCAAGGCCAGCACCTCGTCACGGATCTTGGCCTCGACCGCCGAATTGTCACCCCCGGCCGCCAGGCCATCGACCACCTCGGCGATCATCTGGCCGATGCGGCGGAACTCGGCCGGGCCAAAACCCCGCGAGGTGCCGGCCGGCGAGCCCAGGCGCAGACCCGAGGTCTGGGTGAAGGGCAGCGGGTCGAAGGGAATGCCGTTCTTGTTGCAGGTGATGTTCGCCCGCTCCAGCGCCGCCTCGGCGTCGGCCCCGGTGACGTTCTTGGGGGTTAGGTCGACCAGCATCAGGTGGCTGTCGGTGCCGCCGGATACGATCTTCAGACCGCCGGCCGCCAAGGCGTCGGCCATGGCCCGGGCGTTCTCCACCACCTGGCGGGCATAGAGCTTGAATTCCGGCCGCAGGGCCTCGCCGAAGGCGACGGCCTTGGCGGCGATCACATGCATCAGCGGGCCGCCCTGCAGACCGGGGAAGACGGCCGAGTCGATCTTCTTGGCCAGCTTCTTGTCATTGGTCAGGATCATGCCGCCCCGGGGACCGCGCAGGGTCTTGTGGGTGGTGGTGGTCACCACATGGGCGTGCGGCATGGGGTTGGGATAGGCGCCGCCGGCCACCAGGCCGGCATAGTGGGCGATGTCCACCATCAGGATGGCGCCGACGCTGTCGGCGATCTCCCGGAACCGGGCGAAGTCGATCTCGCGGCTATAGGCCGAACCGCCGGCGATGATCACCTTGGGCTTGGCGGCCAGGGCCACCTCGGCGGCCTGATCGTAATCGATCAGCTGGTCCTGCTGGCGAACCGCATAGGACACGGGATTGAACCACTTGCCCGACTGGTTGACGTTCTTGCCGTGGGTCAGGTGGCCGCCCGCCGCCAGATCCATGCCCATGAAGGTGTCGCCCGGGCTCATGGTGGCCATGAAGACCGCCTGATTGGCCTGGCTGCCGGAGTGAGGCTGCACATTGGCGAACTCGGCGCCGAAGAGGCGCTTGGCCCGCTCGATCGCCAGGGTTTCGGCCACGTCGACCTCTTCGCAGCCGCCGTAGTAGCGCTTGCCCGGATAGCCCTCGGCATACTTGTTGGTCAGGACCGAGCCCTGGGCCTCCAACACCGCGCGGGAGACGATGTTCTCCGAGGCGATCAGCTCGATCTGGTCCTGCTGACGTTTCAGCTCGCGGCCGAGAACCTGAGCGATCTCGCGATCACTTTCGGCCAGGCCCTGGGTGAAGAAGGCGTCGGCGGCGGAGGCGGTCTGGGCTTGTGCGGTCAAGGGCGGGGCTCGCATCGGAATCTGCTGG
The DNA here is from genome assembly GCF_036963605.1 of Phenylobacterium sp. Classification (GTDB taxonomy): domain Bacteria; phylum Pseudomonadota; class Alphaproteobacteria; order Caulobacterales; family Caulobacteraceae; genus Phenylobacterium. The sequence continues at coordinate 6,391 of NZ_JBALUY010000004.1, forward strand.
GGCGGAGGCGCCTTTTACTCCCATTCCTGCCCGGGTTCCAACCATCGGCGCAATCTGTTGGAACGAAGTCTAATCGGTCGCGTTCATCGCACGTTGGAGAGCCTCCGAGCGTCGCGCCGGGCCAGTATCCAGAGGGGAAAAGTATGAGTGTTGACAGCGGCCTCACGGAGCGTTCGAGCGATATGCTTCGCCTGGGCGTCGATATCGTATCCGCCTATGTGAGCCGCAATCCTGTCAGCACAGACGCCGTGCCGGACCTGATCCGCGCCGTCCACGACACCCTGGCGAGCCTGGGAGAGCCTGAGCCCCCTGCGCCAGAAGAACGGCCCAAGCCCGCCGTGCCGATCAGCAAGTCCGTCCAGGATGACTACATCGTCTGTCTGGAAGACGGAAAGCGGCTGAAGATGCTCAAGCGCTATCTGCGCTCGCGCTACGACATGAGCCCGGAAGACTACCGTCGCCGCTGGGGCCTGTCGCCGGACTATCCGATGGTGGCGCCGACCTATGCCGCGCGGCGCTCTGACTTCGCCAAGCAGATTGGCCTGGGCCGCGGCGTGCGCCGGCGCAGCTAGCGCCGGGCCGTCTTAGGCGGCGACGCCGCCGACCCGCTGCACGTTGCAGTGGACCCAGAGGGCTTCCAGCGCCTTGGCCAGATGGTCGATCATCTCATCGCTGTGCGCCGGAGACGGCGTGAAACGCAGCCGCTCAGTGCCGCGCGGGACGGTGGGATAGTTGATCGGCTGCACATAGACGCCGTAGTCGCTGAGCAGGATGTCCGAGATCATCTTGCAGTGGACAGGATCGCCCACCAGCACCGGCACGATGTGGCTTTCCGACGGCATGACCGGCAGACCGGCCTGGGTCAGGCGTTCCTTGAGGGCCTGGGCGCGACCCTGATGGGCGACGCGGACCTCATTGTGTTCCTTCAGATAGCGGATCGACGCCACCGCGCCGGCGGCCAGGGCCGGCGGGATCGATGTGGTGAAGATGAAGCCGTCGGCATAGGAACGGATCGCATCGATGATCACCGCATCGGCGGCGATATAGCCGCCCATGACCCCGAACGCCTTGCCCAGCGTGCCTTCGATGATGTCGATCTGATCCATCACCCCGTCGCGCTCGGCCACGCCGGCGCCGCGGGGGCCATACATGCCCACCGCATGGACCTCATCGAGATAGGTCATGGCGCCGTACTTCTTGGCCAGGGCGACCATGGCCGGCATGTCGGCGATATCGCCATCCATGGAATAGACGCTCTCGAAGGCGATCAGCTTGGGCGCGTCGGCCGGCGCAGCGGCCAGCAGCTCTTCCAGGTGCGCCAGGTCGTTGTGGCGGAATACGCGGCGCTGCTCGCGGGCGCCGGCGCGGATGCCGGAGATCATCGAATTGTGGTTCAGCTCATCAGAGAACATGATGAGACCGGGCAGGATCTTATAGAGGGTCGAGAGCGAGGCCTCGTTGGACACATAGCCCGAGGTGAACAGCAGGGCGGCTTCCTTGCCGTGCAGATCGGCGAGCTCGTGCTCCAACTCCACATGATAGTGGGTGGTGCCCGAGATGTTGCGGGTGCCGCCGGAGCCGGCGCCGGCCTCGTCGATGGCCTGCTTCATGGCCTCGATCACGACCGGGTTCTGCCCCTGGCCGAGATAATCGTTGGAACACCAGACCACGATGTCCTGGGCCTCGCCGTCTGGGCGCGTCCAGGTGGCGCGGGGAAAATTCCCGCGGTGGCGCTTCAGGTCGGCGAAGACCCGATAGCGGCCTTCGGCGTGAACCCGCTCGAGGGCGTTGTGGAAGGCGGTCCTGTAATCCATCGACACGAAATCCGGCTGCACGCTCGACGATCTCACGCCGCAACCGGTCCCCTAAAGATTCCGCCCGGCTTTTCGCACCGGGTTCGGAGCATGTCTATAAGGCGCTGTGTCACGCCGGCTTGATCTGCGTCAACGTACGCCCAGTCTTCGCCGACCCTCAGGCCAGCAGGTCCAGTCGCCCGCGAAGCATCTGAATTAGGCCCGAAAAGTCCTTTTCGCCATAGCCGAGACGGTCAAACAGCGCATAAAGCGCCTCGGCCTGCGCCCCCAGGGGGGTTGAGGCCCCGACCGAGGCCGCAGCGCCCTGAGCCAGTTTCAGGTCCTTCAGCATCATGGCGACGGCGAAGCCGCCCTCGTATCCGCGGTTGGACGGAGCGGCCTCCACCGGCCCTGGCCAGGGACAGTAGGCGGTCAGCGACCAGCATTGGCCCGACGAGGCCGAGGCGATCTCGAAGAACCGCTCGGGATCCAGGCCCAGACCCTCGGCGAGGGAGAGGGCTTCGCAGGCCCCGATCATCGAGACGCCGAGCAGCATGTTGTTGCAGATCTTCGCCGCCTGCCCGGCGCCGGCCTCGCCGGCCCGTACGACGGTCTTGGCCATCGGCGCCAGAGCCGTCTCCACCGCAGCGAAGTCGGCTTCGCGACACCCGACCATGAAAGTCAGCGCGCCCGCGGCGGCGGCGGCCACGCCACCGGAGACCGGCGCATCGGCTGCGCGAAAGCCCAGCCCCTGCGCCTGTTCGGCCACGGCGCGGGCGGTGTCGACATCGACGGTGGAGCAGTCGATCACCAGCGCGTTTCTAGCGGCGGCCGGCAGGACCGCCTGCTCATAGACGTCCCGCACGTGGGAGCCGGCCGGGAGCATGGTGATGACCACCTCGGCGCCTGCGACCGCAGCCGCCGCCGTTTCAGTAGCCTGCGCGCCGGCGCTGACGGCGCGCTGCAGGGCCTCGGCGGACAAATCAAAGGCCTGAACCCTGTGACCCGCCGCGGCCAGGACGGCGGCCATGCCGCCGCCCATATTTCCCAGGCCGATAAAGCCGTAGCAGGTCATGCGCCCCTCGCGGGACCGGCGGTTTTCATGGCGGATCTCCCTTGGTGGCGGACGGACGCCGCCTTACTCCAAGGGTAGCGGCCGCCAGGTCTGGGCGGAAGGCAGGGGGGCGAATATCTCGTCGAGCATGGCCTCACTCACGCCTTCCAGGCTGGTCGGATTCCAGCGCGGCGCATTATCCTTGTCGACGATCACTGCGCGCACGCCCTCGATGAAGTCGTAAAGGCCGACCACCCGGGCGCCGATCCGGTACTCCATCTCCATGTTCTCGGCGAAGGTCTCAGCCTGGGCGCCTAGCGCCAACTGACGGAAGGCGACCTTCAGGGTCTGGGGCGACTTGGTCTTCAGGACCTCCAACTGGGTGGCGGCCCAGGCGCCACCGTCGGTTTCCAGGGCGGCGAAGATCGCCTCGACGCTCTCGCCGTCGAACAGGCGGTCCATCTCGTCACGATGCAGACCCAGGGGCGGGCGTCCCGCGTCAGCCTCCAGCAAGGTGAGGTGTGTCTCGACCGCAGCAGGATCGGCGATCACCAGCGCCTTCAGCCGCTCGATATCGGCGGACTCCACATAGTCGGTGGCCAGGCCCAGCAGTTCGCAGTCCGCCGCCTTGAGGCGCGCGCCGGTCAGGGCCAGCCACAGGCCGGACTTCCCCGGTAGCCGCGGCAGGTGCCAGCCGCCACCCACATCGGGGAACAGGCCGATCCCGGTCTCGGGCATGGCGAAGGTGGTCCGCTCGGTGGCCACCCGATAGCGCGACGGCAGGGCGAGGCCCACGCCGCCGCCCATGGTCACCCCGTCCATGATCGCCATCACCGGCTTGGGTTATTCGAAGATCAGGTGGTTCAGCCGGTACTCGGTGAAGAAGAACTCCCGGGCGGCGAAGCCGTCGCGAGCGCCGCTTTCGGCCAGCATGCGGATGTCGCCGCCGGCGCAGAATCCCCGCTCGCCGGCATGATCGATCAGGACGAAATCCACGGCCGGGTCGCCCAACCAGTCCACCAGGGCGTCGATCATCATCCGACACATGTCCGTGGTCAGGGCGTGCAGGGCCTTGGGACGGTTCAGCGTGATCCGCCCGACCGAGCCCTCGATGCGCGTCAGGACTTCGGGCTCGTCGGTCATCGAAACATCTCCCGGGCGATGATCACCCGCATGATTTCATTCGTCCCCTCCAGGATCTGGTGGACGCGCAGGTCGCGGACAATTCGCTCCAGCGGGTAGTCGGCCAGGTAGCCATAGCCGCCATGCAGTTGCAGGGCCTCATTGGCCACATGGAAGCCGGCGTCGGTGGCGAAGCGCTTGGCCATGGCGCAGAGCTTGGTGGCGTCCGGACGCCCGGCGTCCAGGGCCGCAGCGGCGCGCCGGACCATCAGCCGGGCGGCCTCCAGCTCGGTGGCCATGTCCGCCAGCTTGAACTGCAGGGCCTGGAAGTCGCGTAGCGGTCGGCCGAACTGGCGGCGCTCGGCGAGGTAGGCCTGGGCGGTGTCCAGGGCGAGCCCCGCCCCGCCCAGGGAGCAGGAGGCGATGTTCAGCCGCCCGCCATCCAGACCCATCATGGCGAAGCGGAAGCCCTCGCCCTCGCCGCCGATCCGGTTGCTGGCCGGCACGCGCACGCCGTCAAAATTTACCTGGGCGGTGGGTTGGGCGTTCCAGCCCATTTTCCGCTCTCGTGCGCCGAAGGAGAGCCCTGGCGTCCCCGCCTCCACCACGAAGGCCGAGACGCCGCCGGCCCCTGCCCCTCCGGTGCGGGCCATGACCACATAGATGTCGGAGGTCCCGCCGCCGGAGATGAAGGCCTTGGAGCCATTCAACACATAGGCCTCGCCGTCGCGCTTGGCGATCGTAGCCAGGGCTGCTGCGTCCGATCCGGCCCCAGGCTCGGTCAGGCAGTAGGACGCCACCAGCTCCATGGTCGTCAGCCGTGGCAGATAGCGGGCGCGAAGCTCGGGATCGCCGAACCGGTCGATCATCCAGGCGGCCATGTTGTGGATGGTGAGGTAGGCCGTGGTGGCCACATCCCCATAGGCCAGGGCCTCGAAGATCAGCGAGGCGTCCAGGCGCGAGAGCCCAGAGCCGCCAACATCCTCCGACAGGTAGACGCCCGCGAACCCGAGGCCCGCCGCCTTGCGCAGAGTCTCCACGGGAAAATGGCTTTCGCGGTCCCACTGGGCCGAAAAGGGGGCCAGTTCGGCCGCGGCGAAGGCCTGGGCCGCGGCCTGAAGGGCGCGCTGGTCCTCTGAGAGCTCGAAATCCATGGCCTTGGGTCTCCCTGGGCTTGAGGAAGTCGCGCGGGCGGCGCACCCTGTCAACGACAGGGGGAGATCAGAATGACCTTCAACAGCGGCGGCGCCAGCTCCGTCGAGTCGTCCCGCAACCTGGCCCTCCTGAACTACGCCCTGATGTTCGCGGCGGTGTTCTTCGCCGGCGTGCCGGCTCTGGCGGCGGTGATCATCGCCTATACCCAGCGCGATTCGGCCCCAGAGCCGGCGCACAGTCATCTCGGGTTCCAGATCCGCAGCTTCTGGGTGGCCTTCTTCCTCGCCTTGCTGGCCGGAATCTGTGGCCTTGCCGCCGTCATCCACATCCTCGCCTCGCTTTACGGCCTCGCCTACACGGCCGGCTGGGGCGGCGTCGATCAGATGGAGGTGGTGATTGGCCAGGTCGCCATCGATGCGACCCTGCTGTTCCTCATCGTCGGCGCCATCGCCCTGGGGTTTCTGTCGGGCCTCTGGCTGATTGGGGCCTCCATCATCGGCGCCGTCAGGCTTGCGTCGGACAAGACGATGGGTAAGAGCCGGGTCCCATGACCCTGCCTCCCCTCGCCGCCTACCCCGCCCTGCGCCTGCGCCGTCTGCGCCAGGCCGACTGGATCCGCAGCCTTGTCCGCGAGACCGTCCTCACCCCGTCCGACCTGATCTGGTCGATGGTGGTGCATGAGGGCGAGGGTCAGGTTCCCGTGGCCTCCATGCCCGGCGTCGCCCGGCTATCGGTGGCCGAGGCCGCCAAGGCTGCGGTCGAGGCCCGCCAGCTCGGCATCCCGGCCATCGCCATCTTTCCGCACATCGACATGGCCCGAAAAGACGCCGCAGGCTCGCTGGCCGCCGACCCGGACGGCCTGATCTGCCGGGCCGTCAAGGCCATGAAGGACGCCGCCCCCGAAGTCGGCATCATGTGCGACGTGGCGCTCGATCCGTTCACCGACCACGGCCACGACGGCCTGATCGAGAACGGCCGCATCCTCAACGACGCCACCATTGAGCGCCTCGTGGAGCAGGCCATGGTCCAGGCCAGGGCCGGCTGCGACATCCTGGCCCCGTCGGACATGATGGACGGCCGGGTCGGCGCCCTGCGCACGGCGCTCGAGGCCGAGGGCCTGCAGGACGTGATGATCATGTCCTATGCCGCCAAGTACGCCTCGGCCTTCTACGGCCCCTATCGCGACGCCATCGGCTCGGGGAAACTGGGCACAGGCGCTGTGGATAATCCTGGGGACAAGAAGACCTACCAGATGGACCCGGCCAATACCGAGGAGGCCCTGCGCGAGGTCGCCCTGGATATCGCCGAGGGGGCCGACATGGTCATGGTCAAGCCGGGCCTGCCCTATCTCGACATCCTTCGCCGGCTTGTGGAGGCCTATCGCCTTCCGACCTTCGCCTTCCAGGTGTCGGGCGAGTACGCCATGATCAAGGCCGCCGGCGCCAATGGCTGGATCGACGAGGACCGGGCCATCCTGGAAAGCCTCGGCGCCTTCAAGCGCGCCGGCGCGGCCGGAACCATCACCTATTTCGCCCCCCATGCGGCACGGCTGCTGGGCGCGTGAGCGGACCGGCGATCGAGGTCGTAGCTGCGGTTATCCGCGACAACGCCGGCCGCGTGCTCACCGCGCGCAAAGCCGGCGCGTCGCGGTTCATGCTGCCTGGAGGTAAGCGCGAAGCTGGCGAGGATGACCTCACAGCCCTGGCCCGAGAGCTTCGTGAGGAGTTGGGTATTGTCGTGACGGTGTCCGAGTTCCTCGGCCAGTTCGAGGCCCCCGCGGCCAATGAACCCGGCCTGCAGGTGGTGGGGGCCATCTACGCCGCGGAAACAGCCGACGCCCCGGTCGTCGCTGCGGAAATCGCCGAGATGCTCTGGCTGAATCCCGCCCCCCCGTATTCCGCGCCGCTGGCCCCCCTGCTGGAGGTCGAGGTTCTGCCGCGTCTCGGGCCGGGTACGCGTTGAAGGTCGCGCTCTAGCTGCAGTAGTAGGCGCTGGGCTGGTCCCATCCGTCCAACTGGCGGACGTCGATGAACCGCAGGCCGATCTTCTCCAGCACGCGGCGCGAGGCCAGGTTCTCCGGATTGACAATCGCCGCGATCGTCTCAAGTCCCAGGCTGCCATGACCGTAGGCCAGTACGGCGGCGGCCGCCTCCTGGGCGTAGCCTTGGCCCCAGGCCCGCTCGAGGAAGGCGTAGCCGACATCGACATGGGGCAGCACCTCTCGCTTGACGAGACCCGCCAGACCAAGGGGCTCGGCGTCGTCCTTCGGCGTCACGACCCACATGCCGAACCCATGGTCGCGATAGCTGCTGACGATCCGCGTCTCGACATAGGCTCGCGCCTCATCGAGGGTGCGCACGCCGCGATCGCCGATCCCCTGGACGAAGCCCGGCGCATTGAGCAGTTCGAGGACGAAGGCCGCATCGCCGGCCTCCGCCGCCCGCAACCGCAGCCGCGCCGTCTCCAGGATCATTCCGGCCGCTCCAGCCGCGCCACAAGGCTCGATGTATCCCAACGGCCCCCGCCCATGGCCTGGACCTCGGCATAGTAGCTGTCCACCAGGCGGGTCACGTCGAGGCGAGCGCCGTTGTCGGCGGCCTCATCCAGCACCAGGCCCAGGTCCTTGCGCATCCAGTCCGCGGCGAAGCCGAAGTCAAAGCGCCCCTCGGCCATGGTCGGCCAGCGATTGTCCATCTGCCAGGACTGGGCCGCGCCCTTGGAGATGGCCTCCAGCACGTCGCTTGGATCTAGGCCCGCGCGCTTGGCGAAATGCACGCCCTCGGCCAGTCCCTGGACGAGGCCGGCAATGCAGATCTGGTTGACCATCTTGGTCAGTTGGCCAGCGCCCGCCGGCCCCATCAGCTTGACCGCCTTGGCATAGGCGCCGATCACGGGCTCTGCGCGGGCGAAAGCCTCGGGATCGCCGCCGCACATGATGGTCAGCTGGCCAGCTTCGGCCCCCGCCTGTCCGCCGGAGACCGGCGCGTCGACAAAGCTGGCGCCGGCTTCGGCGCAGAGCTGCGCCATCTCGCGGGCCAGCCTGGCCGAGGTGGTGGTGTGGTCGACGATCACCGCGTGGGGCGCCAGGGCCGGAAGAGCCTGCGTCACGACGGCGCTGACGTCGTCATCCTTGCCGACGCAGAGCAGCAGCATCTCGGCGCCCTCCGCGGCTTCGGCCGCCGTGGCGCCGGCCCGTCCCCCATGGACCTCGACCCAGCGGGCCGCCTTTTCCGGACTACGGTTAAAGGCCGCGACCTCGTGGCCGGCCTTGGCCAGATGGCCAGCCATGGGAAATCCCATCACGCCCAGGCCCGCAAACGCCAGTTTCATAAGGTTCGGCCTTTCTCAGACTCATTGAATGGCAACGCCATCTTAACGAGCCGCGCGCCACCTTGCGGCTCAATTAGCGTTAACCGGGGTGGGGCGATGGCGTCGGGCGAGCGGCCGATCGTTATCAAGAAGGTCAAGAAGGGCGGCGGTCATGGGCACCATGGCGGCGCCTGGAAGGTGGCCTATGCCGACTTCGTCACCGCGATGATGGCCTTCTTCCTGCTGATGTGGCTGATCAACACCACCAGCCCGGAGCAGAAGCGCGGCATCGCCGACTATTTCGCGCCGGCCAGCATCTCCTCGACCACCTCAGGGTCGGGCGGCATCCTTGGGGGCACGGCCCTGGGCGCCGACGGCGCCAAGTCGTCGGGCTCGATGTCGATCATCGAACAGATGTCCCCCGAATCGCCGAACCCGGAAGAGGACGGCGAGACCCAGGACCCCTCAGCCAAGAGCCAGCTGCAGGAAGCCAGCACCGAGGCCCTGCGCGAGGCCCTGCAAAAGCGCGAGGAAGCCGCCTTCCAGTCGGCCGCCCAGTCCCTCCGCCAGGCGCTGCAGGACATGCCCGAACTGGCCGAGTTGTCGAAGAACATCATCATCGACCAGACGCCCGAAGGGCTGCGCATTCAGCTGGTGGACCAGGAAGGCCGCTCCATGTTCGCCGAAGGCTCCGGCCAGCCCAACGACCGGGCCCGGCTGCTGCTGCGGGCGGTCTCGAAGGTGATCAACCAGTTGCCGAACCGCGTCAGCGTCTACGGTCATACCAGCGTCAACGCCGACGGCGCCCGCGCCGAGGGCGACTGGGCCCTGTCGGCGACCCGCGCCGACTCCTCGCGCCGGGTGCTCCAGGGCGCCGGTGTCGCATCGGACCGGATTTACCAGGTCTCCGGCAAGGCCAACTCAGAACCGCTCTATCCCGATGACCCGACCCTGCCCGGCAATCGGCGGATCGCCATCGTCCTGCTGCGAGAGGCGCCTGTGCTTCCCCCGGATGTTCGGCCCTGACCCCGACTCCGGCTCGCGCCCAAACAGCTCACCGAAATGTGTCGGCTTGCCTGAGAGCCAGACATGGCTCCTAATTGGTTTATCCGCAGGGGTTCGAGGGCGAACGCAGGTCCGTGACGCAGCATTTCCCGACGCGACAGCTCAGGTTCTTCCTGACCGCGCCATCGCCATGCCCCTACCTGCCGGGTCGCTATGAGCGAAAGGTGTTCGCGCACCTGCCCATGGCCGACGGCCCCAGCGTCAACGACTCCCTTACCCAGATCGGCTTCCGGCGTTCCCAGAACATCGCCTATCGCCCCGCCTGCGAAGCCTGCGTGGCCTGCGTCTCCGCCCGCCTGCCCGTCGAAGACTATGTGTTCTCGCGTTCGGAGCGGCGCATCCTGGCGCGCAACGACGATATCATCCGCTCGGTCGTCGAGGCCGAGGCGACCATGGAGCAGTTCGATCTGCTCCGGCGCTATCTGGTGACCCGCCACGCCGAGGGCGGCATGGCCGAGATGAGCTGGCCTGACTATGTGGCCATGGTCGAGGACACCGCCGTCCGCACCCATCTGGTGGAGTATCGCATCCAGTCCGACGACGGCGGCCCGGGCGACCTGATCGCCTGCGCCCTGATCGACCTGATGTCGGACGGCCTGTCGATGGTCTACAGCTTCTACGACCCGGCCGAGACCCGCCGGAGCCTAGGTTCGTTCATGATCCTCGACCATGTCGTTCAGGCAGGACTCATAGGCCTGCCTTGCGTCTATCTGGGCTACTGGGTGCGGGGCAGCGACAAGATGGACTACAAGGCCCGCTTCTCGCCGATCGAACTGCTGCGTCCCGAGGGTTGGGTGCGGATGGCCAGCCGCGAGGCGCTGGGCCCCCGCGGCTGACCGGCTTCCCTAGTCGCGGGAGTCTTCCATGGTGAAGCCCACCTTCAGATAGACCTGGAAGTGGCCGACCTGGCCGTCCACGATCTCGCCACGGGTGGCCGTGACCTCGTACCAGCGCATCTCGCGCAGGGACTTGCTGGCTTCGGATATCGCGTTGCGGATCGCATCATCGATGCTGTCCTTGGACGAACCGACAAGCTCGACGACCCTGTAGACATGCTCCGACATGATGAACTCCCTCATAGGCGCCCCGATGGCGCAGCACCTCTAAGCGTCCCCAGCCCCTTCCCCGTTCCGCCGCCTCTGCACAGGAGCGTGGCGTTCATCCCCAAGGGTTGCGCCCATACGCATCGACCGGCCGGGGCGGTCCTGATAGATTCGTTCGTGAAATGAACTCCTTAGGACATGGACCATGGCCCGGCAGCTTCGGCTGAAGCTTCGACGCCCGCCGTCCTATCACCGGGACGCCCTGGCCACCGGTCCTTCCAACGCCGCGGCGCGCGCCGCCTTGGCCGCCTGGCCGCACTGGCATGGGGGCGCCCTGGTGCTGGTGGGGCCTGAGGGGGTGGGCAAGACCCATCTGGCCAGCCTCTGGGCCGAGGATGTCGGCGCCGCCCGGCTTGACCCGCAGGGCGGGGATCTATCGGAGGGGGCGCCGGTGCTCATCGAGGATGTTGACCGGGGCTTTGACGCAGAGTTCCTGTTTCACAGGATCAATATGGCCAGCCGCCCCGGCGCAGGTCTGCTGTTGACCGCCCGGACCGCCCCGGCCAGCTGGCCCGCGCAGCTGCCCGACCTCCGGTCCCGCCTCAACGCCATTCAGGTGGCCGAGATCGAAGCGCCGGACGATGAGGTGCTTGAGGCGATCCTGCGGCGGCAATTCGCCCGCTGCAACATTACCCCGCACGACGACGTCATCCCCTACATCCTGCGCCGGATCGAGCGCTCGGCGCCGGCGGCCTGGGATGTCGTCCGCCGTCTGGACGCCGCATCGGGGGAAAGCCACCGGCCTGTGTCCCGGGTCCTGGCGCGGCAGGTTCTTGAAACCGACACCGAAAATCTTGACCTTTTCGAGTGACCCTCAGGCCGGGATCAGCGAGGCTTGCGCGGTTCCCTGACCTTTGAGAGGCCTCCATGTCCTATGTCGCGTCCCAACCGCCCAAAGGCGAACCCCAGACGGGGACAGACCTGGGCTGGGACGCCGAAATGGCCGCCTCGCGCGACCGGTTCTTCAACCGGGAAATCTCCTGGCTGGCCTTCAATGAGCGCGTGCTTTCGGAGAGCAAGAACCCGCGCCACCCGCTGCTGGAGCGGCTGCGGTTCCTGTCAATCTCGGCCAACAATCTCGACGAATTCTACATGGTGCGGGTGGCGGGCCTGAAGGCCCAGGTGCGCGAGCGGGTTCGTTCCATCAGCCAGGACGGCCTGACCGCCGGCGAGCAGCTGGAGAAGGTCAACGCCGAGGCCGCCATGCTGATGACCGATCAGCAAAACCGCTGGCGCGATCTCCGCCGCGAGCTGGCCGCCGAGGGCTTGCGGCTGGTCGAGGCCGACGAGGTCACGCCGGCCGAGCGAGCGAGCCTGGAGGCGGCCTTCCTCAGCCTGGTCTTTCCGATCCTGACCCCGCTGGCCATCGACCCGGCCCACCCCTTCCCGTTCATTCCGAACCTCGCCTTCTCCCTGGCCCTGACGCTTCGTCGGGATTCCGATGGGAAAAAGTTCAACGCCCTGGTGCCGATCCCCGCCCAGGTGGCGCGGTTCTGGCAACTTGAAGCCCCGCGGGGGGGCCGCAAGCCGGCCAAGCCGCAGCGGCGCTTCATCTCCCTTGAGGGCATGGTCGCCCTGTTCGTCGATCACCTGTTCCCCGGCTGCGATGTCGAGGCCAGCGGGGTGTTCCGCCTGATCCGCGACTCCGACGTGGAGATCGAGGAAGAGGCCGAGGATCTGGTCCGTGAGTTCGAGGCCCGCCTGAAGCAGCGGCGACTGGGCTCGGTGGTCCGGGTCGAGATCGAGCAGGCCATGCCCGAGAGCCTCCGCGGCTTCATCTGCGAAAATCTCAGCGCTCAGCCCGACGACGTCCTGCTGATCGATGGCCTGCTGGGTCTGGATGAGCTGTCGCAGCTGATTCCGCCCGATCGTCCGGACCTGAAGTTCAAGCCGTTCACCGCCCGTTTCCCCGAACGCATCCTCGATCACGGGGGCGACTGCTTCTCGGCGATCCGCGAAAAGGACATCCTGGTCCACCATCCCTTCGAGAGCTTCGACGTGGTGGTGCAGTTCGTCCGCCAGGCCGCGCGGGACCCGCACGTCCTGGCGATCAAGCAGACCCTCTATCGGACCTCATCGGACAGCCCGATCGTCGCGGCCCTGATCGAGGCGGCCGAGAACGGCAAGAACGTCACCGCGGTCATCGAGATCAAGGCGCGGTTCGACGAGGAGGCCAATCTGAAGTGGGCCCGGGATCTGGAACGGGCCGGCGTCCACGTGGTCTTCGGCTTCGTGGAGTACAAGACCCACGCCAAGCTCTCGGTCGTGGTCCGCCGCGAGGGCGATCAGGTCCGCACCTACTGTCACTACGGCACGGGCAACTATCATCCCGTCACCGCGCGCATCTACACCGACCTCTCCCTGTTTACGACCGATCCGGCCCTGGCGCGGGATTCCTCGCGGGTGTTCAACTTCATCACCGGCTACGCCCGGCCGACCCAGCTGGAGAAGCTGTCCTTCTCGCCGGTGACCATGAAGGACGATCTGGTCAGCCTGATCGGCCAGGAGGCGGCCAACGCCAAGGCGGGCAAGCCTGCCGCCATCTGGGGCAAGATGAACGCCCTGGTCGATCCCGAGGTTATCGACGCCCTCTATGCCGCCAGCCAGGACGGTGTCTCCATCGACCTGGTCATCCGCGGCATCTGTTGCCTGCGCCCGGGCGTGCCGGGCCTGTCGGAGAATATCCGGGTCAAAAGCATCGTCGGGCGCTTCCTGGAGCACTCCCGGATCGTGGCCTTCGCCAACGGCCAGACCATGCCGTCGAGCAAGGCGCGGGTCTTCATCTCGTCGGCCGACTGGATGCCGCGCAATCTCGATCGCCGGGTCGAAAGCCTGGTGCCGGTGGAGAACCCGACGGTTCACCAGCAGGTGCTGCAGCAGATCATGGTGGCCAACCTCAAGGATGAAGCCCAGAGCTGGACGCTGGACGCCTCGGGGCGCTACACCCGCGATCCCAACTGGGACCATCCCAGCGCCTTTTCCGCGCACGAGTACTTCATGACCAATCCAAGCCTCTCGGGCCGGGGACAACGTGTGAAGGATATGCCGCGCGCGATCGACCATGTCGCCGCACGAAGCTAGGCCTGAAAGCCGCCAGGCGGCGGTCATCGACGTTGGCTCCAACTCCGTCCGACTGGTGATCTACCGGCTGGAAGGCCGCGCCATCTGGACCGTCTACAATGAAAAGGCCCTGGCGGGCCTCGGCCGCGAGATGGCCGACACCGGGCGACTGGCCGCCGACGGCGTGGAGATCGCCCTGAGCGCCCTGCGGCGGTTCCGCGCCATCCTCCAGGGCTGGGAGCCGCATGAGGTGGTGGCGGTGGCCACGGCCGCGGTCCGCGAGGCCGAGGACGGCCCCGATTTCGCCGAGCGCGTGCGCCGCGAGCTCGGCCTGCCGCTGAGGGTGCTGTCTGGCGAAGAAGAGGCCTATTTCGCCGCCGCCGGCGTGCAGGCGGGCCATCCCGGCGCCCGCGGCCTGGCAGGCGATCTCGGGGGGTCCAGCCTCGAGCTGGTGCGGCTGGGCCATGACGGACCCGAGCCGGGGGTGACCCTGCCCCTTGGACCATTCGCCCTGGGGGCGCCGCGGCCATTGGCGGTGGATGACGCCCGCCGGCTCATCGACTCCAGCCTCGATCCCCTGGCCGACGGCCTCAACTGTGCGGAATTCCATGCCGTCGGCGGCGCCTGGCGCAACCTGGGCCTGCTGCACATGATCATGACGGACTATCCCCTGCGGGTGGCCCACCAGTACGAGATGTCGCGCTCCGAGGCCCTTGATCTGAGCCGCTTCGTGGTCCGGCAATCGCGAACCTCGCTGGAGCGGATCGAAGGCCTCTCGAAGAAGCGCTACGAGACCCTGCCCTATGCCGCCCTGGTGCTGGAATCTCTGATCGAGCGCCTGGGTCTTGAGCGCATAGTGATCTCGGCTTTCGGCCTGCGCGAAGGCCTACTGTGGCACGGCATGGACGAGGCGGTCCGCCGGCGCGATCCGCTGCTGGAGGGCTGTGTGGCCATGAGCGCCATGCGCGGCCTGTCGGCAGGCGATCTGACCAGCGCCCTGCACGCCTGGGTCACGCCGGCCCTGCGCGTCCTGCCGCCCGTCTTCGAAGACCGAGATCCGCTTCTGATCGCCGCGGCTTGCCGGCTGGCCGATCTCGGCGGGCGTCTCCACCCCGACCATCGCGCCGAACTGGCCTTCGCCCAGGTCTTGAGGGCGCCCATCGCCGGCATGAGCCACGCCGAGCGGTGCTTCCTGGCGCTAACGACCTTCGCCCGTCACTCCGCCTCCAGCAATATCCCGGAGTCCGCCACCATCATGCGGGTTCTGAGCGCCGAGCGTCGGGGCCGCGCCCGAGCTTTGGGGGCCGCCCTGCGCCTGGGCGCCGATCTCTCGGGCCGCAACGGGCAGTTGCTCTCCGAAGCGCGACTGGAGATCGACGGGCCGGTGCTGCGGCTAACGGCGGCTGCCGGCTGGTCGGACCTGCTGTTGGGGGAACAGACAAGAAAAAGGGCGGCGACCCTGGCCGCCGCCCTGAAGCTCAAGCTCGAGCTGGACGCGCTCTAGCTCGACGCCGCCTAGGTTGAGGCGCGGGGCGCCCGGCGAACCTCGACCACCCGCACGCGGGCGCCGTCGAGCACCAGCGCCAGTTCGCCGCGCTTCACCCGCAAAGCGTCCTCGCCGAAGGCTTCCCGGCGCCAGCCCTGCAGGGCAGGCGTCTCGGCCTCATCGTCATTGGCGATCTGCTCGAGATCGGAGACGGTGGCGATCAGCTTGGAGGCCACGCCAGCGTCCTCGGCGCGGGCCTTCAGCAGCACCTTGAGCAGCTCGACCACGGCGCCGGCGGCCGGTGAGTTCGTGCTGCGGGCGCGCTCGACCTGCGGCGCATTGGCCTCAGGGTTCTTCAGCCCCTCGCGGATGGCTTCCAGCAGGTCCGGGCCAAACTTGGAGCCCGAAAAGCCCTTGGGCACCGAACGCAGGCGATCAAGGCCGGCCGCATCGGTGGGGGCCTGGGTCGCCACCTCGTCGATGGCGTCGTCCTTAAGGATGCGCCCGCGGGGCTGGTCGCGACTCTGGGCCGTGCGTTCGCGCCAGGCGGCCACGGCCTTGTAGACCGACAGGTATTTGGAGGTGTGCCGGCGGGGTTTCAGCCGCTTCCAGGCGTTCTCCGGCTCGACATCGTAATTGGCCGGGTCGGTCAGGGCCTGCATCTCGTCGGTCACCCAGACGAGGCGGCCCTCCTTTTCCAGCCGCGCGCGCAGCATGGGATAGAGCTTGGCCAGGTGGGTCACGTCGGCCAGCGCATAGGTCAGCTGCGACTCCGCCAGAGGTCGCCTGGCCCAGTCGGTGAAGCGGCTCGACTTGTCGAGCTCGATCTTCAGCATCTGTCGGACCAGGGCGTCATAGGCGATCTGCTCGCCGAAACCTGCAGCCATCCCGGCCACCTGGGTGTCGAACAGGGGCCTGGGCATGGCCTTCAGGTTATTGAAGATCTCCACGTCCTGGCGGGCGGCGTGGAAGACCTTGAGAATGGTCTCGTCACGCATGATTTCCAGGAACGGCTCAAGGTCCATGCCCTCGGCCATGGGGTCGATGACCGCTTCGTCACTGGGGGTCGCGGCCTGGATCAGGCAGAGCTTGGGCCAGTAGGTGGTCTCGCGCATGAACTCGGTGTCCACGGCGACGAAGGGCTGGCCCTTCAGTCTGTCGCAGAACGCCGCGAGTTCGGCGGTGGTTGTAATCGGCGTCATCCGGTAGCTATAGCCTCGCGCGCGACCGAGTCTGCAAGCGCCCGATGCATGGGCGCATCAATTTCTTTCCGCCCCCGAAGGGGCCAGGGCATACGAAATGACCGATCGGCCAAACGGCCTGACCTACGCCCAGGCGGGTGTCGACATCGACGCCGGCGCCGCCCTTGTGGACGCCATCAAGCCCCTGGCCAAGGCCACGCGCCGCCCCGGCGCCGAGGCTTCCCTGGGGGGATTTGGCGCCTTGTTCGACCTCAAGGCGGCCGGCTATCACGACCCCCTGCTGGTGACGACCACGGACGGCGTCGGCACCAAGCTGAAGATCGCCATTGAGACGGGCCTGCACGACACGGTCGGGATCGACCTGGTGGCCATGTGCGTCAACGACCTGCTGGCCCAGGGCGCCGAGCCGCTGATGTTCCTGGACTATCTGGCCACCAGCAAGCTCGACGTGGCCGTCGCCACCCGGGTAGTCGCCGGCATCGCCGAGGGCTGCAAGCTGGCCGGGGCGGCGCTGGTCGGCGGCGAGACCGCCGAAATGCCGGGCATGTACGGCGGCGACGACTATGACCTGGCGGGCTTCTCCGTCGGCGCGGTGGATCGCAATCGCGTGCTGCCGCGAATGGACGACCAGGCCGCGGGCGACCTGCTGATCGGTCTGGCCTCGTCGGGTCCGCACTCCAACGGCTATTCCCTGATCCGCAAGATTGTCGAGCGCTCAGGCCTGGCCTGGGACGCGGCCGCGCCGTTCGCCGAGGGCCAGACGCTGGCCCAGGCGCTGATGACGCCGACGCGCATCTATGCCCGCAGCCTGACGCCGCTGATCAAGGCGGGCCAGATCAAGGGTCTGGCGCACATCACCGGCGGCGGCCTGACCGAGAACCCGCCCCGGGCCATCGCCGAGGGCCTCGTCCCGCGCTTCGACTGGAGCGCCTGGGCCCTGCCGCCGGTCTTTGGCTGGCTGCAGGAGATCGGCGGCGTGGCCGAGTCGGAGATGCGTCGCACCTTCAACTGCGGCCTCGGCATGGTGCTGATCGTCGGCGCCGAGGACGCCCCGGCGGTCCTCGAAGCCCTGCTGGCCGCTGGTGAGGACGCCTTCATCTGCGGGGAGCTGGCGGCGGCCTGAGCCGCGCTCGCCCTTGGCCCACGAAAAAAGGGCCGCAGCGTTGACCGCTGCGGCCCTCTAAGCTTCCGGCGTTAAGCCGATCAGCCGACGATCTGGTCTTCGGTGAAGAACTGGGCGATTTCCAGCTTGGCGTTGTCCTGGCTGTCGGAGCCGTGGACCGAGTTCTCGCCGACATTCTTGGCGAACAGCTTGCGGATGGTGCCTTCGGCGGCCTGTTCCGGGTTCGTCGCGCCCATGATCTCGCGATACTTGGCCACGGCGTTTTCGCCTTCCAGGACCTGGACGACCACGGGGGCCGAGGTCATCTGGCCGACCAGCTCGCCGTAGAAGGGACGTTCCTTGTGGACCTCGTAGAAGGTCTTGGCCTGGGCTTCGGTCATGCGAATGCGGCGCTGGGCGACGATGCGCAGGCCGGCGTCTTCGATGACCGCATTGATCTTGCCGGTCAGGTTCCGCTCGGTGGCGTCCGGCTTCAGGATCGAGAAGGTGCGTTCGGTCATGGGATTTTTCTTCAGGAATGGGGTCTAGGGGCGGGGCTTCGCCCAGAGGCGCGCGTGTATAGCTTCCCCTCCGGCCCGCGCCAAGCCGCAGCGGGGCGATACCCCCTGACGGGCGAGGCCAGGTCTGCTATGAGCGCGGCCACGGTCGGGACGGCGGCGGCGCAGATCTCGAAACTCCCGGCCCCTCCCCCCTGTGACGGCGAGCCCGCCTGCGTGCGAGCGGCCGCGCGCAATCTTGCCTGCCTCTTATTGCTGTGCCCTGACGCCCATGCTGCAAATTCACGAACTCGTCTTCGACGCCTGGGGCCGCCGGTTCTTCGACGGCGCCACGGTCAGCCTGCCGCGCAACGCCAAGGTGGGCCTGGTGGGCCGCAACGGCGTGGGCAAGTCGACCCTGTTCAAGCTGATCAAGGGCGAACTGGTTCTGGGCTCGGGCGAGATCAGCCTGCCCAAGGGCGCGCGCCTGGGTTCTGTGGACCAGGAGCATCCGGCCACCCCGGTGTCACTGATTGACACGGTGCTGGCCGCCGACGAGATCCGTCATGGTCTGTTGGCTGACCTCGAGACGGCCGAGCCCGAGCAGATGGGCGAAATCTATGCCCGCCTGATCGAGATCGACGCTGACCGTGCGCCGTCGCGGGCCGCCGAAATCCTCGCGGGCCTAGGCTTTTCCACCGAGGACCTGGAACGGCCGATGGCCGAGTTCTCCGGCGGCTGGCGGATGCGGGTGGCCCTGGCCGCGGCCCTCTTCTCCGAGCCCGACATGCTGCTGCTGGACGAGCCTACCAACTATCTCGACCTGGAAGGCGCGCTCTGGCTGGAGGCGCGCCTGCGCGTCTATCCCTACAACGCCCTGATCATCAGCCATGACCGTGAGCTGCTGAACAACTCCATCGACCACACCCTGCATCTCGCCGACGGCAAGCTGACCCTCTATGCCGGCGGCTACGACGCCTTCGAAACCCAACGGGCCGAGAAGGCGCGGCTGCAGGAGGCCATGCGCTCGAAGATCGAGGCCAAGCGGGCGCACATGCAGTCCTTCGTCGACCGGTTCCGGGCCACAGCCAGCAAGGCGACCCAGGCGCAGTCGCGCCTGAAGGCCCTGGCCAAGCTGCCGGTGATCGATTCGATCGACAGCGAGAGCGTCGCCCCCTTCACCCTGCCCTCGCCGGAACGCCCCCTGGCCCCGCCCCTGGTGCGGATGGAAGGGGTCAGCGTCGGCTACGGCGGGCCGCCCATTCTGCGCGACCTGAACCTGCGGCTGGATATCGACGACCGCATCGGCCTGCTCGGCGTCAACGGCGCGGGCAAGTCCACCTTCGCCAAGATGGTGGCCGAGGCCCTGCCCATCGAGCACGGCCACCTGCATCGGGACCGCCGCATGCGGGTGGGCTGGTTCCACCAGCATCAGATCGAGGCCATGGATCCGACGGACACCCCGCTCGACATCATTCGCCGCGCCATGCCCGAGGCGTCGGAGGCCTCGCGGCGCTCAAGGCTCGCCCAGTACGGCTTCAACCGCGACAAGGTGGAGACCACGGTCGCCGACCTGTCCGGCGGCGAACGCGCGCGACTGCTGCTCAACATGGTGGCCGCAGAGGCCCCCCATCTGCTGATCCTCGATGAGCCCACAAACCATCTGGATATCGACTCCCGCCGCGCCCTGCTGGAGGCGCTGAACGACTTCGCCGGGGCCGTGATCCTGATCACCCACGACCGCTCCCTCATGGAGATGGTCGCCGACCGTCTCTGGCTGGCCGCCGACGGAACGATCGTCCCCTTCGAGGGCGATCTTGAAGACTATTCCCGCTATGTGATCGAGCGGGCCAAGGCCCGCGTCCGGGCGCCGACCCAGGTGCGGGATGAGGCGCCCGCACCAGCTCCGGCCCCGCCGCCGCCGACAGGACGCAAGCCGCCGACCGGCAATGCGCGACGCCGCGCCGAGGCGGCCGAGGCGGCCCTGGCCAGGGCCACCGAAGCCGTCGCCCAGATCGACAGGCGGCTGAGCGACCCTGACGTCTTCGCCCAGAATCCAGACAAGGCCGCAGCCCTGGGCCGGGAACGTGACGCCGCGCAGGCCAAGTTGGAGGCGGCCGAAGCCGAATGGATGGCCGCCGTCGAGGCATATGAGGCCTTGAAGGCCGGCGTCGGCTAGGGTGGCTGCAAGGTGTCGGGCTAAGCGAATCGCCCTGGCCTTTTCAGCTTTGTTCACCCCCGAGGCCTAGGTTCGGCCCCAAGATGCGTATGGACGGTTCAGAGAGCTCAGCCAGCCCCGACCCCGCGGCGGCCGCCTTCGCGGATCGACTTTCGCGGGCGCTCAGCGCCGCCGCCCATGGGGTGGCGCTCATTGAACCGGACGGCCTGATGTCCTGGATCAATGACGGCTTTACGGACATCACCGGCTACACCGCCGCCGACGCCCTGGGACAGCGCGTCGGCCAACTGCTGTTCGACGATGAACAAGCCGGGGCCTGGTTCAGCCTTAAGCCGGGCGAGCCGGGTCGCCGCGCAGAGGTTGCGGGCCGACGAAAATCCGGCGAGACCTTCTGGGCGGACGCTGACCTTCGCGTCGTCTCGGCCGAGGACGGCTCGGATGACGGCTTTGTTCTCACCCTGGTTGACGTCACGACCAGCCGGGAAGAGCAGCGCCGCTCAGAAGCCGCCTCGAGCGCCCTGCGCGAGGCCGCACGACTGGCCGGGCTAGGCGGCTGGGAGATCGATTTCCGCAAGGGTGAGGTGCGCTACACCGAAGAGCTCCGCGCCATGATGGGGCATCCTCTCGAGGCTGACTCCTTCCGGTCAGCCATGGATGTCTATCTGCCTGAACACCGCGAAGCCGTGCTGGCCGCCCTGGTCGAAACCGCCCAGAACGGCACGCGTATGGACTTCGAAGCCGAGGCCATGACGGCGGCTGGCGCGCGCATCTGGTTGCGGGTCATGGGAGCTGCCGAGATCGTCGACGGCGTCTGCGTCGCCATCCGCGGCGCCAGTCAGGATATAACCGCCACCCGCAGCGCCCTGGCGGATCTGCGATCATCCGAGGGGTTCGCCCGCGGCGTCATCGACGGCATCGCCGCCATGGTCGCCGTGATCGACGCCGATGGGCGCCTGGTGGAAGCCAATCGCACATTCCGCGAGACAGGCGCGGCTATTCGGGGTCGGGATGACTATCCGATGGACCGGAGCATGTTTGATATCTTCAGGGGCCTCCCCAGCGGCCATGGGCGCGCCCTGGAGCGCGGCGTGCGCGGCGTGCTGGCCGGCGAGCGCGAGACCTTCATCAGGGCCTATGAAGCCAAGGACGGCGAGTGGTTCCGCCTCAGTGCGTCGCGCTTCCGTGGCGAGGGCCCAGTGCGGGCGGTGCTGTTCACCCAGTCGGTGGCCGACCTCAAGCGCTCCGAGCGCCGGTTGCGAACACTGAACGCCAACCTCAAGCGCGCTCGCGACCAGGCCGATGCGGCCAATGTGGCCAAGAGCGCCTTCCTCGCCACCATGAGCCACGAAATCCGGACGCCTCTGAACGGCGTGCTGGGCATGGCCCAGGCCATGGCGCGGGACGAACTGCCTGAAGCTCAGCGCGAACGCCTGGCGGTGATCCGGCAGGCGGGGGAAACCCTGCTGGTGCTGTTGAACGATCTTCTCGACCTGTCACGGATCGAGGCTGGGCGCCTGGAACTGGAAGACGGGCTGGTGGACATTGTCAGGATCGCTGAAGGCACGCAGGCGACTTTCACCACCCTGGCGGCTGAAAAGGATCTCTATTTCTGCCTCGAGATCGAAGACTCCGCCCGTGGCTATTGGCGCGGCGATCCGACCCGTGTGCGGCAGGTGCTTTATAACGTGGTCTCAAACGCCGTGAAGTTCACGGCGCGGGGGTCGGTGCAGGTCAATGTCGCCCGCAAAGGTTCTCACCTCGTCCTCAACGTCATCGACACCGGGCCTGGGATCGCACCGGACCGGCTGGAAACGCTCTTCGACAAGTTTGTCCAGGCCGACGCCTCGACCACCCGCAAGTTCGGGGGATCGGGCCTGGGCCTGGCGATCTGCCGGGAGCTCTGCGGCCTGATGGGCGGGACGATCACGGTCCAGAGCGTGGTGGACCAAGGGTCGAGTTTCACGGTGCGCCTCCCCCTTCCCCCCGCCGATGCGCCGGAGCCCGCCCCATCGCAGGCGGGCCCGCCCGGCCTGACGGCCCATGCGGGCCGACTCATCCGGGTGTTGGCCGCCGAGGACAACCCCATGAACCAGCTGGTTCTGAAGACCCTTCTCTCGCCCATGATGATCGATCTGCACATCGTCGACGACGGTGAGCGAGCGGTCGAAGCCTGGGCCGACAGCGCATGGGACGTCATCCTGATGGACGTACAGATGCCGAGGATGGACGGGCCGACCGCCACCCGCGCCATCCGCGCCCGGGAAGAGGCCGAGGGGCGACCGAGGACGCCGATCATCGCCCTGACAGCCAACGCCATGTCCCACCATGAAAAGGAATATCTCGACGCTGGCATGGACGCCCTGACGCCCAAGCCTATCGAGCTCGAGCGGCTGCTGGGCGCCCTGGACGCCGTCCTCAGCCCCGACAGCGAGTCCTAGCCATGCCGGATTGGGCGCGGCTGATCTATCTCCTGCTGCTCCTGGCGCTGCTGGCGCCAGCCGGCGTCGCCATCATCCGGCGCTGGATGAACCGGAGATAGGCCTCACCCGCAGCGCACCTCTTTGATCAGCCCGGTCTCGGCGTCATAGAAGAAGTTCAGGCGTCGCGGATGGAAGTCCATGGTCACCGGGCAGGTCGTGCAGGCCACCCGCTGCAGTCCCGGATTCACCGGCACCGGAATCTCGCTGCGATGGCGGCCGACCAGGCGCTGGGCCTGCGCCGCGCCACATTGATCGGCAGGTTCGGTCGGCTGGGTCGGACGCGGCGCTGCGGGTTGCTCAGGTGGTGGCGCGGGCGCGGGCTCGCTTGCGCAGGCCGAGAGGAGAAGCCCTGCGGCCATCGCCAGGACGAGATTGCGTGTCATGCCTGTTTCTCCCAGCCTCGGGCCAACTGCCGCCAGTAGCTCACTGGCAGCCCCTGCTTCTTGATAGCGCCCCATTGCGCCCGTGCTGTGGCGAGGGCGGCCTCATCACGGCCATCGAACAGCACGATGCATCGGACAAACCCGTCAAGCACGCCCGCGTCGGCGCCGTCGAGCAGGAAAACCACATCGGCGTGGTTCGGGTTGTCCATTCCTGTGGTCAAAAGCACCGGCTGGGCGGCGGCGTGCGGCTCGTCGGCTTCCCCATGCGGCAGGAAGCTGTCGTCCCGGTAGCTCCAGAGCCAGCTGTCCAGATGCTCCAGGCGTTCCGGAAGCCGCGACCTGACCAGCGCCTTCCAGTTGCGGGCCAGGGTTTTCTCCAGGAGATCGGGCAGCACCTGGTCGAGGCCGGAACGCTCCAGATGGTAGAACCAGACCTCGCAGGGGTCAGCCATGGGCGTCCTGCGCGATCTCACGTCCCAGGGCCTGGACCATGCCGGCCACCTCCCGCGGCGCCGTGAGCGGCGAGAGATGGTTGAGCTGCAGGCGCCGGGCGCGCCAGCCCATGCGCCGCGCCGCCTCGGCCTGATCCTCATAGGCGCCGCTGAGCTGCAGATATCCGCCCGGGCCCGACAGTTCGCCGGGCGGGGCGCGCTCTTCGAAATAGGCCAGCGGCAGGGGACCAAGCTCGGCCAGTAGCGCAGCCCGCACTTCGGGCTCCGGAACGAGCCGCTCCAACGCGCCCGGCGGCCACCAGGCGTCCCAGGATGGAAGCTCTCCGCCCTGCGAGCCCAGGGTCAGATCCTCCCGAAGCGCCGGCGGCGCAGTGTCCAGCCAGCTGAGTCCGGGATGCGGCAGGATGGCGTCCACAAGGATGGTCCCGACCACTGGGATGCTGAGCGCCTGGGTCATCGCCGGCGCCAGCGCCCCTGCCCCGCTGTGGGCCACAAGCACGACGGGATCGTCGCCGCGCGCCTCGACGGTGCGGGCCATGGCCTTGGCCAGGCTCGCGTAGAAGTCACCATCCACCTCGGTCAGAGGCGTCCAGGCCGGCGCTTCCGCAGCAAGGCCTCGGTCGGCGAGCGATTGAGCCACGCCCTGCCAGGTCAGAGGACCCAGCAGGGGGCTATGCAGCAGGACGAACTTCACCGCGGCCTCCTAAATCGCACCGCGCGAACCGATCAGCCCTCGTACTTGTCGGCGACCATGCGGTTCAGCAGGCGAACGCCGTAGCCGGTGGCGCCTTCGGGGCTGGTCGGCACGCTGGAAGGCTTCTTCCAGGCCGTGGAAGCGATGTCCATGTGCGCCCAGGGCAGGCCGTTGACGAACCGCTGCAGGAAGAGCGCCGCCGTGATCGAGCCGCCGGGACGGCCACCGGTGTTTTTCACATCCGCGATCATGCTGTCGATCTGCTTGTCGTAGGCCGCCGGCAGCGGCATCCGCCACAGAGGTTCGGCCTCGGTCTTGGAGGCGGCCAGAAGATTGTCGGCCAGTTCGTCATTGTTGGAGAAGACGCCGGCGTAGTCGTTGCCCAGGCTGATGATGATCGCCCCCGTCAGGGTGGCTAGATCGACCATGAACTTCGGCTTGAAACGGTCCTGGCAGTACCAGAGGGCGTCAGCCAGCACGAGGCGGCCCTCGGCGTCGGTGTTGATGATCTCGATGGTCTGGCCAGACATGCTGGTGACCACGTCCCCGGGACGCTGGGCGTCGCCATCGGGCATGTTCTCCACCAGGCCGAGAATGCCCACGGCGTTGACCTTGGCCTTGCGGCCGGCCAGCACATGCATGAGGCCGGCCACGGCGGCGGCGCCGCCCATGTCCCACTTCATGTCTTCCATGCCGTCAGCCGGCTTCAGCGAGATGCCGCCGGTGTCGAAGCAGACGCCCTTGCCGACAAAGGCGATCGGCTGGGCCGCGGGATCGGTCCCGCCGTTCCAGCGCATGATGGCCAGCTGGCTGTCCTTGCGGCTGCCGCGGCCGACGCCGAGCAGCGACCCCATGCCGAGCTCTTCCATCTCGGCCTCGCCGAGAATCTCGACCTCGAGGCCGAGGCTCTCGAGCCCCTTCACCCGGCGGGCGAATTCGGCGGGATAGAGCACGTTGGGCGGTTCGGACACCAGGTCGCGGGCGAACGAAATGGCGTCGGCCAGGGCCGCCAGTTCCACATAGGCGCCTTGAGCGGCCACGGCGTCGGCGCTGACGATCTCGGCCTTGAGGATGGAGGGCTTCTTGTCGACCGGCTCCTTGGTGCGATAGCGATCGAAGCGATAGGCGGCCAGGCGCAGGCCCAGCGCCGCCCGCTCCGGCTTGCCGGCGGTCGGATCGGCGAAGGCGACGCGCAGCACGGTGAGTCCCGAGAGCTTGACCGCGCCATAGGCGCTGGCCGCGGCGTGCTCGGCGCCGACATCATCGAAGGCCTCGCGCTTGCCGGCGCCCACCAGGACGATCCGATCCGCCGCATGGCCGGCCGGCGCCGTCAGATCCAGGACCTGTCCCTTGGCGCCGGTGAAGCGCCCTTGCGCCAGGGCGCGGCCCACCACACCTGCGGCCTGCTGGTCAGCCTCGGCGGCCGCCCCGGAAAGGACAGAACCTTCAAAGACGATGAGGGCGAGCGCCGTCTTGTCGGCGATCTCGGAACCGGGCGTGACGAATTGGATGTCCATGCGAATTCTCTACAAAAGCAAAGCTGAAGGCGCTCCGCCGCCAGGGCGCCCAGACTGGCGTCTCCTGCGGCGGTTGTGTGGCGCAGCAACGCATGGTTTAGAACAGCTTCGCGCCAAGGGCGCGCCAAATCACGCCGGCGACGCCTTTTTTTCATGCGCCTGATCGATCGATATCTGCTGCGCCAACTGCTGGGACCCACCCTGCTGGCGGCGCTCGCCCTGAGTTCGGTGGCCCTGCTGAGTCAGAGCCTCTCGGCGCTTGATGTGATCATCAACCAGCGTCAGAGCGCGGGCGTGTTTCTGAAGATCACGCTGCTGGCCATGCCGCAACTGATCAACATGGTCATGCCCATCGCCCTGTTCGTGGCCGCCCTGGTGGCGCTCAACAGGCTGCAGAGCGAGCAGGAACTGGTCGTCTGCTATGCAGGCGGCATGAGCCGCTGGCGGGTCATCGCCCCGCCCATGCGGTTGGCCGCAGTGATCGCCCTGGCGGCCCTGGTGCTGAACCTCTTTGTTCAACCGGCCGCGTTCCGAGAACTGCGCGACACGCTGTTCGACGTGCGCACCGACCTGGCCGCCACCCTGGTGCGCGAGGGCGAGTTCACCGAGCCGGCGCCTGGCCTGACCGTCTACGCCCAGAACGTCGACAGCCGCGGGGGAATGGGCAACCTCTTCATCCATGTGGCCGAAACCGATGGCATGGCCACCACCTACACGGCCGACGAGGGCCGGCTGGCGACCCGCGCCGGTTCGCCCGTGTTGGTCATGTCCCGGGGGTCGACCCAGGAATTCAGCGAAACCGGGGTTTTGAACTATCTGACCTTTGACGAGTACATCTTCGACCTGAGTCCCCTCGTCGCGTCCGAGGAGCTCGTCCACTACAAGCCCTCCGACCGCTATCTCCACGAGCTGTTCTTCCCTGACCTCACCCAGGACTGGGAGCAGCGCAACCGCCTGGAAATGCTGGCCGAAGGGCACGCCCGGCTGTCCAGCCCGCTATACAACATCGCCTTCATGGCCATGGCCCTGGCCGCCATCCTGGGCGGCGGCTACGACCGTATGGGCTATGGCCGGCGGATCGCCTGGGCCGGCGCCGCCGCGGCGATCACCCGGATCCTGGGCTTCATCGTCCAGGCGGCCAGCGAGTCTCACGCCTGGCTGAACCTGCTCCAGTACGCCATGCCCCTGGCCGCCATGAGTCTGGCCCTGCGCAACGTGTTCCGCCAGAAGGTGTCGCGCTTCATCGACATGCGCAACCGCCCCAGCCGGATCGCCCGGGGAGGCGCTGCCTGATGCGATTTGGTCGGATCGAGGCCTATGTCCTGGGCCGCAGCCTGTTCAGCGTCGGGGTCGCCCTGGCCGTCATCTCGGCGGTCATCCTGCTGGTGCAGTTTGTGGAACTTTCCCGCTCCGTGGGCGTGCGGGCCGAGGTCAGCGTCAGCCAGCTTTTCGGTCTGACCGCCCTGGGCATGCCGTCCCTGATCCTGGTGCTCTTGCCGTTCGTATTCCTGTTCGGCTGCATGTCGGCCTATGTCAGCCTCAATCGGCGCAGCGAACTGGTGGCGATGCGGGCCGCCGGCGTCTCGGCGTGGCGCTTCATCCTGCCGACGGCGGCGGCGGCGGCCGTGGTCGGCGTGATCACCGTGACCCTGCTCAATCCCCTGGCCGCCGCATCGAACGCCAGGTTCGCCAGCGAACGTGCCCGGGTCATGGACAACTATCTCGTCGATACGCCGCAGGATGTCTGGCTGCGCCAGGGCGACGAACGCAGCCAAATCGTGATCCATGCCCGCGATCGCGAGATCATCGAGGGATCGGTCGTGCTCCGGGGCGTGTCGCTCTTCGTCTACCAGAAGGACGAGGATGGCACACCGCAGTTCACCCGCCGGCTGGAAGCCGCCGAGGCGAGGCTTCTGCCCGGCTTCTGGCGCCTGACCGATGTCCGCGAAGCCGCCGCAGGCGAGAGCTCGGTACGCTCCGAAAGTCTCTCCCTCCGCTCCAGCCTCGACAGCGAGTCGGCCATGGAGCGGTTCGCCTCCCCTGAGGCCATCGCCTTCTGGCGGCTGCCGGCGGCCATCCGCACGACCGAGCAGGCCGGCTTCAGCGCCAGCCGGTACCAGCTTCGGTTTCACCAGCTTCTGGCCACGCCGGTGCTGTTCGCCGCCATGACCATACTGGCCGCGGCCTTCTCCCTGCGCCTGGTCCGCCTGGGCGGATTGGCGGGTCTGGCCGGGGCGGGCGTGGGCCTGGGCTTCGTCTTCTTCTTCCTGAATGAGTTCGCCGGCGCCCTGGCCAATGCCGACGTCATTCCCCTGGCTGCGGCCGCCTGGGCGCCGCCCGTGATCGCCCTCCTGTCGGGCGTTACGCTGCTCTGCTACACCGAAGACGGTTGAAACACGCCGCCACGCCGCTATTCCCTGCACACTGGGCGGGGCAAGAAGGGATTCACGCTTGAAGACGTCACCTCGGCGCGTATCGCTCGCCTCGGTCAAGCGCAGCCTCCTGGCCGGGGCGGCGGCGGCCAGCCTGTGCGCCGGCGCAGCCGCCGCCCAGACGGCGGATGAGCCCATGGCCGACGCAGCGGCGAATGAGGCGCCGGTCCCGGGCCCCGACGGCCTCCTGCCCGGCTCCATCTACATGGAAGCCGACTCGATGGTGCGCGACGACACCCGGAAGCGGACGACCGCGACAGGCGAGGTCGAGGCCCGCTACGACCGTCGCAATCTGCGCGCTGACGCCCTGGTCTATGACGAGGCCCAGGGCGTGCTGGAAGCCTCCAATGTCGAGATCTTCAATCCCGACGGCAGCGTGGAGTTCGCCCGCGAGATCGTGTTCGACGACCAGATGAAGGCCGGGGTCGCCCGCGGCTTCTCCGCGCGACTGCCGATGAACGTCAAGCTGGCGGCGGCCAGCGCGGTCCGGCGCAATGAGAACGTCAACGAGCTGAACCGGGCGATCTACACCCCTTGCGACATCTGCGCCGACAACACCGACAAGACCCCGACCTGGTCGATCCAGGCCGACAAGGTGGTCCAGGATCGCGAGCGCCAACTGGTCTATTATCGCGGCGCAGTGTTCCGCCTGTTCGGCGCGCCCGTGCTCTATCTGCCGCTCTTCTGGCATCCCGACCCTACCGCAGAGCGCAAGTCCGGCCTGCTCACTCCGGACATCTCGGCCTCGGATCGGCGGGGGTTTTCGTATGAGCAGCCCTATCTGTTCGTCCTGTCGCCCTACTCCGACCTGACTGTCAGCCCGCAGATCAACACCAAGGTCGCGCCCTTCCTCAACGCCCGCTACCGCAAGCGATTCTATTCCGGCGAGATCGATGTGCGCGGGGGCTATACCTACGCCCAGGACTTCGACAGCAATGGCCGGTTCGGCGATCGGACGTCGCGCAGCTACATCCTGGCCCGGGGCGCCTTCGCCATCGACCAGAACTGGGAGTGGGGCTTCACCGCCGAACGGGCCTCTGAGGACCTGCTGTTCGACAAGTACGAGGTCGGCGACGTCTTCCAGTCCCGCGGCCCCTATATCGCCGATGACCGCCGACTGATCTCGCAGATCTACGCGATCCGCCAGAACGACAATTCCTACCTCTCCACAGCCGTCCTGGACATTCAGGGCCTGCGCCCGGGTGATGATGACGCCACCTTCCCGACCGTCGCCCCGTTGATCGAGGGCCGTTGGTCGCCGGACGCCCGCCTGGCCGGCGGCCGGCTGAATCTCCAACTGGACGCCGTCGCCCTGGAACGCGACCGCTCGCCTTCGAGCCCGGCCCTTTCGAACCTGCCCGGGCTGGACAGCCGCCGCGTGATCGGCCAGGCGGACTGGCGCGCCAACTACATCCTGGCCGGTGGGACGCGCATCCAGCCCTTCGTCAACCTCCGGGCCGACGCCTATAGCCTGGGCGATGTTCCATCCGAAAACCACGGCGGCAAGACCGAGACCCGGGGCATGGCCACAGTCGGCGTTGATCTCAGCTGGCCTTTCTACCGTAGATTCAATGATAAGACGGTAGTTCTTGAACCTCTAGTCCAGATCGCCGCCTCTCCGCGTCCCAATCAGATTCAGGTGGACGTCGACGCCAATGGCGACCCGGTCTATCTGGACGAGGACAGCCTGGCCTTCGAGTTCGACGAGACCAATCTCTTCCTGGCCGACAAGTTTCCGGGCTTTGACCTCATGGAGGGCGGCCTACGCGCCAGTGTGGCGGGCCGCGCCAGCGTGCTGTGGGATGACGGCCGTCGCGCCAGCCTCCTGATCGGCCGAAGCTTCCGTGATTCCGAGGAGCAGGCCTTCTCGACCCGCACCGGCCTTCGCGACACCGAGTCCGACTGGATCGTCGCCGCCGAGGCCCAGCCGATCCGAGGCCTCTCGGTCTTCAGCCGCGCCCGCCTCGACGGTGAGAGCCTGGACGTCCGCCGGGCCGAATCCGGCGCCAACCTGGCCATGGCCCGGGGGTCGGGTTTCTTCCGCTATCTCTGGGATGATCTCGACATCAACGGCGTGAAGCGCGAGAATCTCGACCTGGGCGGCGAAGTGTTCCTGACCAAGAACTGGGGCCTCACCGCCTATGGCAATCGCGACATGGTGCAGGACGCCTGGGTGGTGCGCGACATCGGCGTGGTCTATCGGGACGAATGTACGCGGATCGAAGTCATCTACCGTCGCGAGGACACCGTCATAGGTCGCCTGGGGCCCAGCGAGTCGGTCGCCGTGCGCCTAACCCTCGCCACATTGGGCGAACCTATCTATGCCAATTAGGACCAGCGGCGCTTCAAGCCGCCACGAAGGAATGACCCAAGCGATGTTTTCTGCGCGTTCAGTCCGCGGCCAAGCGGCCTGCGGCGTCGCCCTTGCGGCCCTTCTGGCGGCCGCCGCTCCCTCCAGCGTGGCGATGGCTCAATCCTCCGAGGCCGAGGCGCCTGCGGCTGCGCCCGCCGCCCCGGCCCAGCCGCAGGGCATGACCGAATACGCCGCCGCCGTGGTCAATGACGAGATCATCTCGACCTATGACTTGGCGCAGCGGATGCGCCTGCTGATCGCCACCACGGGCGTTCAGCCCAGCGAACAGACCCTGCCGCAGATCCAGCAGGAGGCCCTGATCTCCCTGGTGGACGAGGCCCTGCAGTTCCAGGAACTGCGGCGCGTGGAGCAGGAACAGAACTTCTCGATCATCGCCTCGGACGAGGATGTGGACGAGGAGCTGGCCGAGATGGCCGCGGGCAACGAGATGACGCCCGAACAGTTCACCTCCATGCTTCAGAGCCAGGGCGTGCTCGGTTCCCTCCGCGAGCAGCTCCGCGCCCAGTCAAGCTGGCAGCGCTGGATCCAGGGTCGCTATGGCTCACGCCTGCGGATCGGCGATGACCAGGTGCAGGCGGTGCTGGCCCAGCAGGCCGCCCAGGCCTCGCGTCCGCAGTTCCAGGTCAGCGAAGTCTTCATCGACGCCGCCCGGGTCGGCGGCATGGACACCGCCTTGCGAGGCGGTGAGCAGCTGGTCACCCAGATGCAGCAGGGCGCGCCCTTCCAGGCCGTGGCCCGCCAGTTCTCCGCCGCACCGACCGCCGCGGCTGGCGGCGACGCCGGCTGGATCGGTCCCGGCGAAATGCCGGCCGAGGTCGAGCGGGCCTTGGAACAGATGCGGCCGGGCCAGCTGTCGCAGCCGATCCCGGTCTCCGACGGGGTCTACATCGTCTATCTGCGGGACAAGCGGTCCGGCGCTGGCGCCACGATGGTCAACCTCAAGCAGGCCGCCATCGGCCTGCCGGCGGGTTCTGCCCCTTCAGTGGTCGAGGCGACGCGGGCGCGTCTCATGGCGTTGCGGGCGCAGATCACCGGCTGCGGTGACCTTGAAGCCGTGGCCAGCGGCCAGGAAGGCGTCGTCGCGGGCGATCTGGGCGAGGCCGAGATCGGCGATCTGGCCCCAGCCTTCCGGGCGGCGGCTGAATCGCTTGAGGTGGGCCAGCTCTCCGAGCCGATCCGCACCGAGGCAGGCATGCATATTGTCGCCGTCTGCGGCAAACGGGCCACCGGCGGCGACCAACCTACGGCCGAGCTTGTCGAGCGCCGGTTGTTCTTCCAGCAACTGGGCCTGATCGCCCGGCGTTATATGCGTGACCTTCGCAATTCCGCGACCATCGAGACCCGTTGAAAAATCGCCCTCTCGCCGTAAGCCTCGGCGACCCGGCCGGTATCGGCCCAGAGATCGTCTTCAAGGCCTGGAGCGCCCTTCGGCATTCGGGGCCAAGCTTTGTCGTGGTCGGCGATCTTCGGCAGGTTGCGGCAGGCTCAGGGGGCACAGCGGGGCTTGTGCGACAGGTCAGCGCCGCGGAGGACGCCAACCGCGTCTTCGGGCAGGCCGTCCCGGTCATCGACATTCCCCTGCTGGAGCCGGTGGTCGCCGGCAATCCTTCGCCACGGGCGGCGAAGGCCGTGATCGCCTGGATCGAGACCGCCGTTGGCCTGGCCCTGTCGGGCGCAGTCGGCGGCGTCGTGACCGCCCCGATCGCCAAGGAGAGCCTCTATGGCGCAGGCTTCCCCTTCCCTGGTCACACTGAATTCCTCGGCGAACTGACCCTGGCGCACCGCTATGATGGCGCCCGCGGGCCGATCATGATGCTGGCCGCGCCGGGCCTGCGGGTTTCGCTGGTGACGGTCCACAAGCCCCTGGCTGAGGTGCCGGCGGCGCTGAGCGTGGAGAAGATCGTCAATGCCGGCCTGGTCACCGCCCAGGCCCTGCGCCGCGATTTCGGCATCGATCGCCCGCGCCTGGCGGTCGCAGGACTTAACCCCCACGCTGGCGAGAACGGCACGATCGGCCGCGAAGAGGTGCAGATCGTCGGCCCGGCGGTGCGCGCCCTGCGCGACCTGGGCGTCGAGGCTTCGGGTCCTAGCCCCGCCGATAGCCTGTTCCACGAGGCGGCGCGTGCCAAGTATGACGCCGTGCTCTGCCTCTATCACGACCAGGCCCTGATCCCGGTGAAGATGCTGGACTTCTGGGGCGGGGTGAACATCACCCTGGGCCTGCCCATCGTTCGCACCTCGCCCGACCACGGGACGGCCTTCGACATCGCCGGCCGCGGCCTGGCCCGCCCCGACAGCATGATCGCCGCCATCCGCATGGCCAAAGAGATCGCTGACCGTCGGCTATGAGCGCGCTGACAGACCTGCCGCCCCTGCGTCAGAGCCTCGAGGCCCACGGCCTGATGGCCGACAAGGGCCTGGGCCAGCACTTCCTCCTCGACCTCAACATCACCCGCAAGATCGCCCGCCTGGCGGGACCGCTTGAAGGCCTATCCGTGATTGAGGTCGGCCCGGGCCCCGGCGGCCTGACCCGAGCCCTGTTGGAGACTGGCGCGACGGTTACGGTGATTGAGAAAGACGCCAGATTTCTTCCACTTCTCAACGAGCTGTCCGATGTATCTGAGGGCAAGCTTCGAATCGTCATGGGCGACGCCCTCAAGGCGGATGAAGCTGAACTGGCGGCGAACCAGCCCGTGCCGATCGTCGCCAACCTTCCTTACAATGTAGGCACCGCCTTGCTCATCAAGTGGCTGACGGGGACCTATCGGCCCGCCTCCATGACCCTGATGTTCCAGAAGGAGGTCGCCGAACGGATCGTCGCCCGCCCCGGGGACGAGGCCTATGGGCGCCTGGCCGTCATCGCCCAGGCCACGGCCAAGGCCAAGATCGTCATGGAGGCGCCGGGCCGCGCCTTCACCCCGCCGCCCAAGGTCGACTCCGCCGTGGTCCGCCTCGATCCCCATGAGATCCGGCCGCCGGAGCCTGTGCTGTCGGCGCTCGAACAGGTCACCCAGGCCGCCTTCGGTCAGCGTCGCAAGATGCTGCGCTCCAGCCTCAAGGTCCTGGGCGGCGCTGAGCTCTGCGAAGCCGCAGGTATCGATCCCTCACGGCGGGCTGAGACCCTGGCGCTGGAGGAGTTTCTGAGCCTGGCGAACAAGCTCCTTGAGCGTCCCTAGCTCACAAGCCTTGCCCCGGCTGGGTCGGCTCCTCTAGGACCGGGCCATGTTCGAACTTGATCTGACCCTGAGCAGCCTCAACGACTACCCGCACCTCCAGACCCTGGCGAGCCTCGGCGCGCTGGCGCTGCTGGCCGTCATCGTCAACTGGCTGACCCAGCATGTCCTGCTGCGCATCGTTCGTCGCGCGCTCAGCCTGTCGCTGAAGGACCGGGCCGAAACCGTCTTCCGCGAAGTCATCGCCCGTCTGGCCAATGTGGCGCCGGCCATCGTGATCTATCAGGGCGTCCTGGTGGTCCCGAACCTGCCGACCGAGGCCGAAACCGTGGTCAGGAATGTCGCCGCGGCCTTCATGATCCTGACGGTGATCCTGGCCCTCACCGGGGCGCTTAACCTGGCCAATGAGCTCTACTCCCGACGGCCAGAAGCCAGACAACGGCCGATCAAGGGCTATATCCAGGTTGGCAAGATCATCCTCTACGCCGCCGCCGCCATCCTGGTGGTGGCCACCCTGCTCGATCGCTCGCCCCTGCTGCTCATCTCCGGCCTGGGCGCCATGGCGGCCGTGCTGCTGCTGGTGTTCAAGGACACCATCCTGTCGCTGGTGGCCTCGGTGCAACTGACCAGCAATGACATGATCCGGGTCGGCGACTGGATCGAGATGCCGCAGCTGAACGCCAATGGCGACGTGGTCGATCTGGCCCTGCATACGGTCAAGGTTCAGAACTTCGACAAGACGATCACGGCCATTCCCACCTGGCGGCTGATCAATGAGTCCTTCGTCAACTGGCGCGGCATGCAGGAGTCCGGCGGCCGCCGCATCATGCGCGCCCTCCTGCTCGATCAGACCACCATCCGGTTCCTGAGCCCTGAAGAGCGCGAAGCCCTGCGCCGCTTCGCGCTGCTCGACATCTATCTGGATGGCAAGGCCAGGGAGTTGGAGACTTGGAACGAGTCTCTGGTCCGGTCGGGTCGCGATCCGGTCAACACCCGGCGCCTGACCAATGTCGGCACCTTCCGGGCCTATATGGAGGCCTATCTGAAGGTCCATCCAGGCGTGGCCAAGGAGAAGACCCTGATGGTCCGCCAGCTCGCCCCCACCCCGGAAGGCCTGCCGATCGAGGTCTATTGTTTCGCCAATACGGTCGAGTGGAACGCCTACGAGGCGATCCAGAGCGACCTGTTCGATCACTTCCTCTCCATATTGCCGGAGTTTGACCTGCGCCTCTTCCAGGCCCCCACGGGCCGGGACATGCGGGCCGTGGCCGAGGGCATGAGGGCGGCGCCCGAAGCCTAGATCTGCTCGTCCAGCAGGGCCTGCACAAAGGTCTTCAGGCCCGGGTTGCGGACCCGCTTCTGGCGCTCGGCGTGATAGATATGGGCGAGATCGGCGAAGGCCCGGTCGTAGTCGTCATTGACGATGACGTAGTCGTAGTCCACCGCCCGCTCGATCTCCCCGTAGGCCCGCCCGAGACGGCGCTGGATGACATCCTCGCGGTCCTGGGCGCGGGCATGGAGCCGGCGCGACAGCTCGGCCATGCTGGGGGGCAGGATGAAGACCCGCACCACATCGTCCGGAGCCTTCTCGGCGATCTGGGCCGCCCCCTGCCAGTCAATGTCGAACAGCACGTCCTGGCCCATCCCCAGGGCCTCCATCACCGGCGCCTTGGGGCTGCCATAGCGATGCTCATGGACATTGGCCCATTCGAGGAAGGCCTCCTGTTCGATCATGTCGTCGAAGGCCGGCCGGTCCACGAAATGGTATTCGCGTCCATCCTCTTCGCCCGGCCGCGGATCGCGGGTGGTGGCGGAGATCGACAGGTTCAGGTCCGCGTGATCGGCCACCAGGCGGCGCGATAGCGAGGTCTTGCCGGCTCCAGAAGGGCTGGAGATCAGCAGCATGAGGCCGCGGCGGGGGATGGAGCTGTGGGGCATCAGGATTCGATCTGTGCGCGGCGGGAGGGATCGCGCTCTCTATTCCACATTCTGCACCTGCTCGCGAAGCTGCTCGATCACAGCCTTCAGTTCCAGGCCCACGGCGGTCAGATTGGCGAGGGCCGACTTGGAGCAGAGGGTGTTGGCCTCGCGCATGAATTCCTGGGTCAGGAAATCAAGCCGGCGGCCCACCGGGCCATCGCTGGCCAGCAGTTCGCGGGCTGAGTCCACATGGCCAGCCAGGCGGTCCAGCTCCTCGCGAACATCCACCTTGACCGCCATGGCCGCGGCCTCCTGGACGATCCGCTCATCGAGGCCGGCCGGATCGCCGATCAACTCGCGCATCCGCCGCTCGAACCGCGCCTTCAGCACCGCCGGTTGCTCGTCGGCGAGGGCGCCAGCCTGGGCGGTGAGCTGGGCGATCTTCTCGGTCAGGCCAGTCAGCACACCGCTCAGGGCCGCGCCCTCGGCGTCCCGCGCG
Source organism: Phenylobacterium sp. (assembly GCF_036963605.1). Lineage (GTDB taxonomy): Bacteria > Pseudomonadota > Alphaproteobacteria > Caulobacterales > Caulobacteraceae > Phenylobacterium. The sequence continues at coordinate 42,442 of NZ_JBALUY010000004.1, forward strand.
GCCTTCAGGGCGTCCAGGGCCTGCCCCACCGAAGCGGCCATGGCCTGCTCCAGGCTCGCCTGGGCCTCGGGGTCGGCGTCGGGCTCGGCGGCCTCGATCACCCCGCGCAGGGCCAGCAGGCCATCGAGGCTGGGGGGTGCGGCGCGACCGGCCGCCACCAGGGGCGCCGTGGCCTCCAGGTAGCGCTCCACCTGGTCGAGATTGATCCGCACCTGGACCTGGCCCTCGGCCCGCTTACCCTGCAGGCCGACGGTCACCTGCCCGCGCTGAAACCGCGCCTGAGCGCCCTCCCGCGCCGCCCGCTCCAGTCCGTCGAAGCCGGGAGGACCGCGGAAGCGCACGTCGAGATTGCGTCCATTGACCGAGCGCGCCTCGGCCGCCCAGCTCCAGTCGTCCTGAGCGCCCTCCACCCGGCCGAAGCCCGTCATCCCCGAAATCGGCATGATCAGTCGTCTTCCCTTGAAACGGTCCCGTCGATCGGTCGGCCCCTCAAGGTTCCGCCGAGAGTTCAGGCGAGCCGGCGGGCGCCTGTGGCGCCCCGGCGGCTGGCGGCGCGGGCGCGCGGTTGCGTTCCAGCTCTCGCCAGCGGCTCACATTGCGGCGGTGTTCTTCATAGCTTGCTGCGAAGGCGTGCCCACCGCTGCCGTCGGCCACGAAGAACAGATAGTCGGTCTGCGGCGGATCCAGCACGGCCGCCAGGGCCGCCCGGCCGGGATTGCAGATCGGCGTCGGCGGCAGGCCATCGATCATATAGGTGTTGTAGGGGGTCGCGCCGGTCAGCTCAGACATGCGGATGCCGCGCCCCAGCGGCCGGCCCTTGGTCAGGCCATAGATGATGGTCGGATCGCTCTCCAGGCGCATGCCCCGGCGCAGGCGGTTGACGAACACCGAGGCCACCTGCGGGCGCTCGCTGGCCACCGCCGTCTCCTTCTCCACGACAGAGGCCAGGATCACCGCCTCCTGCGGGCTTTGCACTGGCAGGCCCGGCTGACGCTTGGACCAGAGCAGCGCCAGGACCTCGTCGTGGGCGTCCATCATCCGCTGAAGGACCGCGGCCCGGTCCTCGCCCCGCTCGATCTGGTAGGTCTCGGGCAGGAGCGCGCCCTCCGGCGGCGCCGGCGCCACACCGGTCAGCAGGGGATTCTCGGCCAGAATCTCGACGACCATCTCCGAGGTCATGCCCTCCGGCACGGTGACGAAATGGCGGACCACCTTGCCGGCGCGGATATCATCCAAGACCCGGGCCATGGATGCGCGGTTGGGGAATTCATACTCCCCGGCCTTGAGCTCCCGCGCCGCACCCGTCGCCTGGGCCGCGGCGAGGAAGATCGGCGCCGAGGAGATGACCCCGGAGGTTTCGAGCGTGCTGGCGATTTCAGGCAGGCCGGCCCCCCGGCGCAGCATCACCGTCGTGGTCTCGGACGCGGCTTCCGGGCCGGGTCCCCGGTACATCCACAGCGCCCAAAGGCCAGCCAGCGCCAGAACCAGGACAAAGGTCAAGGCGGCGCTGCTCAGCGTCACGACCAGGCGACGCAGGGGTGAAGACCCGGCGCGCTTTCGGGCCGGTCGGGCGCGGGTCTTTCGGGCCATCGGCTCAGACTTGCTTGAACACCACGGAGGCGTTGGTGCCGCCGAAGCCGAAGCTGTTGGACAGGGCCACCTTGATCTCCCGCGGCTGAGCCTTGTTGGCGGCCAGGTCGATGGGCGTCTGCACCGAGGGATTGTCCAGATTGATGGTCGGCGGCGCGATCTGATCGCGAATGGCCAGGCAGGTGAAGGCCGCCTCGATGGCGCCCGCCGCCCCCAGCAGATGCCCCGTCGCCGACTTGGTGGACGACATGGTCACCTTGGACGCCGCATTGCCCAGCATGCGCTCCACGGCGCCCAGCTCGATCTCATCGCCCAGGGGCGTCGAGGTGCCGTGGGCGTTGATGTAGTCGATATCGGCCGGCGAAATGCCGGCGTCCTTGATGGCCGCCTGCATGGCGCGGAAGCCGCCATCGCCGTCATCGGCCGGGGCGGTGATGTGATAGGCGTCGCCGGCCAGGCCGTAGCCCGCGACTTCGGCATAGATCTTCGCGCCGCGAGCCTTGGCGTGTTCGTACTCTTCCAGCACCAGGACGCCGGCGCCCTCGCCCATCACGAAGCCGTCCCGGTCCTTGTCATAGGGTCGGCTGGCCTTGGTCGGGTTGTCGTTGAAGTCCGTCGACATGGCGCGGCAGGCGATGAAACCGGCGATGCCCACCGGACAGATGGCCGCCTCGGCGCCGCCGGCGATCATCACGTCGGCGTCGCCATACTTGATCAGGCGCGCGGCGTCGCCGACCGCATGGGCGCCCGTGGCGCAGGCCGTCACCACCGAATGGTTCGGACCCTTGAAGCCATGACGGATCGAGACCTGGCCCGAGGCCAGGTTGATCAGGGCGGAGGGGATGAAGAACGGGCTGACCCGGCGGGGGCCCTTTTCGTGCAGCTCGATGCTGGTTTTTTCGATGGTCGCCAGACCGCCGATGCCCGAACCGATGATGACGCCGGTCCGTTCGCGGCCCTCGTCGTCCTCGGGCGCCCATCCGGAATCGCGCACGGCTTCATCGGCCGCGGCGATGGCGTAGAGGATGAAGTCGTCGATCCGCCGCTGGTCCTTGGACGACATGACCGCGTCGGGATCGAAGGCGCCTTCCACATCCGGACCGCCGCCGCCACGACCGTCGACCCGCGGCACTTCGCAGGCGACGTTGCAGGCATAGTCGCTGGCGTCGAAGGTGGTGATGTTCCCGGCGCCGGACTTGCCGGCCAGGATCGCCTTCCAGGTGACCTCGACGCCCGAGCCGAGCGGGGTCACAAGGCCGAGGCCGGTCACGACGACGCGGCGGGTGTTGGCGTTCGACATGGCGTTTTTCTACTCCCCAGCCGCCTAAACGAAAACCGCCGCGCCTCTCCGGCGCAGGGGCCTAAGGGACGCGGCGGTCATTGTCGGTACTTCAGGGCGAGACGCCCAGGCGTCAGGCGCCCAGACGTTCCTGAATGAACTTCACGGCGTCGCCGACCGTCTGAATATGCTCAGCGGCGTCGTCCGGGATTTCGATATCGAATTCTTCTTCAAAGGCCATGACCAGCTCGACGTTGTCGAGGCTGTCCGCGCCCAGGTCGTCGATGAAGCTGGCCTTCTCAGTGACCTTCTCGGGATCGGCGTCGAGGTGCTCGATGACGATCTTGCGCACGCGTTCCAGAATGTCGGACATTCGCTTTTAGTCCCTCTAATTTCAACTGATGCATCCGCGACGGGAGACTGCTTGTCAACCGTTGGCGGTGTTGGGTTTGAGACCTCGGACATGGTCCCGGGCAGTCCAGGCCAGCTCAATCGGCGTGCGCCGTAGCATGTTCCCACCGGCGAAGCCAGCGGGCAGCGGACGCCTAAAACCGGCCCTCAGATCATCGCCATGCCACCATTCACATGCAGAGTCTGACCGGTGACATAGGCGGCCTCGGCGCTGGCCAGATAGACGCAGGAGGCGGCGATTTCGTCCCCCGTGCCCAGGCGGCCCGCCGGAATTGTCGAGAGAATCTGGCCCTTCTGAGCCTCGTTCAGCGCCTCGGTCATCGGGCTTTCGATGAAGCCGGGGGCGATGCAGTTGACGGTGATTCCCCGGCTGGCGACTTCCTGGGCCAGGGCCTTGGAGAAGCCGATCATCCCGGCCTTCGAGGCCGCATAGTTGGTCTGGCCGGGATTGCCCATCACCCCGACCACCGAGGTGATGCCGATGATTCGCCCATGGCGGCGCTTCATCATGCCCTTCACAGCTGCGCGACTGAGCCGGAAATAGGATTCGAGGTTCACCCGGATCACCGCGTCCCAGTCCTCATCCTTCATCCGCATGAGCAGTCCGTCGCGGGTGATACCGGCATTGGCCACCAGGATGTCGAGCGGCGCGCCCGCGGCCGCCTCGGCCTTGGCCACCAGCCCGTCGACGGACTCAGCGTCCGACAGATTGGCCGAGGCGATGCTGACCCGGTCCCTAAGCTCGCCGGCCAGCTCTTCGAGCACGGCCTCGCGGGTGCCTGACAGGGTCACGTGAGCGCCCTGGGCGTGCAGGGCGCGGGCGAGCGCTGCGCCAATGCCCCCCGTCGCCCCGGTCACCAGGGCGGTCTTTCCGGAAAGATCGAACATCTAGAGGGCCTCCATGGCGGTTTCGGCTCAGAGGGACTTGGCGAAGGCTTCGAGGTCGGCGGGCGCATTCAGCGGCGTCGCCTCGGCGTCCGGGGCGATGCGCTTGACCATGCCCGAAAGCACCTTGCCGGCGCCGGCCTCGGCGAAACGGGTCACGCCACCGGTCTCCACCAGCCAGGCGATGCTCTCGCGCCAGCGCACCCGGCCGGTCACCTGCTCCACCAGCAGGCGGCGGATCTCTTCGGGGTCATGAACCGGGCGAGCGGTGACATTGGCCACCAGCGGGGCGCGGGGCGAGACGATGGTGGCGGCCGCGAGGGCCTCGGCCATCTCATCGGCGGCCGGCTGCATCAGCGGACAGTGGAAGGGCGCCGACACGTTCAGCGGAATGGCGCGGGCGCCCAGCTCCTTGGCCTTCTCTACGGCCCGATCAACGGCGGCCTTGGCGCCGGAGATCACCACATTGCCCTGGTTGTTGTCATTGGCCACGACACAGACGCCGACCTCGGCGCCGGCGGCTGCGGCGGCCTCTGCCAGGGCGACATCGGTCTTGGGTCCGATCAGGGAGGCCATGGCCCCCTCGCCCACCGGTACGGCGCGCTGCATGGCCTGGCCGCGCAGCTTCAGCAGGCGCGCGGTGTCGGCCAGGCTGATGGCGCCGGCAGCGGCCAGGGCGGAGTATTCGCCGAGGCTGTGGCCGGCCACGAAGGCGGCCTTATCGACACCGAGGCCAAACTCGTGCTCCAGCGCGCGGGTGACCGCGAGGCTGACCGCCATCAGGGCCGGCTGGGCGTTCTCGGTCAGGGTCAGGTCGCCCTCGGGGCCATCGCGCATCAGGGCGAACAGCTTCTGCCCCAGGGCGTCATCGACCTCCTGGAAGACTTCGCGGGCCGGGGCGAAGGCGGTGGCCAGATCGACCCCCATGCCGATGGCCTGACTGCCCTGGCCCGGGAAGATGAAGGCGAGGCTCATGGGCTTGCGCTCCCTTAGCATGGCGGCGTCCGGCTGGCGGCGCGCGCTCTGGTCGATTCCGAGCCGCGAGGGTTAGGGGATTAGTCAAAGGGCGGCAAGCGTGGGGCCCCGCCCCGGGGTGACGGGCGCGCTCCGATGAGTCAGACTCAGCGGCCTCAACCGACCCGGGAGCCGCCCATGGACGACCGCCATCTGATCTACTTCGCCGATCCCATGTGCTCGTGGTGCTACGGGTTCTGGCCGGTGATCGCGGCGGTTCGGGCGGCCTTCGGCGAGACCCTGCCGATCCGTCTGGTCATGGGCGGCCTGCGCCCCGGCGTCGCCGAGCCGATGACCGAGGCGGCCAAGGTCGAACTTCGCGGCCACTGGGTCCATGTGACCGAGGCCTCCGGCCAGAGCTTCAGCGATCAGGCCATGGCCCAACCGGGATTCACCTACGACACCGACCCGGCCGCCCGGGCCGTGGTGGTGATCCGTCGTGAGCGGCCGGACCTGGCCCTGGACTATCTGGGCGCCATCCAGCACGCCTTCTATGGCGAGGGGCGCGACGTCACCCAGGAACAGGTGCTGAGCGACATCCTGGCCGAGATCGTCCCCGGCGCGGATATCGACGCCTTCCAGGTCAACTGGCGCAGCGAAGACGCCCGCAACGAGACCTGGGCCGACTATGCGATCTCACAGAAGGCCGGCGTCACCGGCTTCCCGACCCTGGTCGGCGGACCCGACGAGTCGGGGCAGTACGGCGCCGTGACCCGCGGCTTTGCGCCCGCTCAGCAGGTGCTGCCGGTCCTGGCCGACTGGATCGGCCGGCCCATGCACTAGACGCTCAGGTGGTGGGCGCGGGTCCACAGTTGAGATAGCCGCGCTCCACCATGCGCCGCATGGCTTCATAGGCTTCGGTCAGTTCCTCGAAGGCCGACCTCAGATGGGCGAGCCTTTCCACCTCGGCTGGCCCGAGAAGGTGGGAGCGCTGGCTCAGAGCGACCGCTTCGGCCACCCAGGCGGCCCGGGCGTGGGCTGCCGCGATCGCCAGGCGCTGGAACTTGGCCACGTCCACCGTCCCCAGCATCTGGGCGACGACCTCGCGGTTGGAGGCGAAGGCGGTGTAGTCGATCTGTTCGAGCAGACCACGCAGCCGCCGTTGGGCGGCCGGGTCGCTATCGTCCTGCGGTTCGAAATGGTCGGAGACGGTCCGACGGTACGAGGACGTCATTACGGAAGACATACGCTTCCTCCCTGCCGGACTCTTGGCTGTCCGGACCTTCGCAACTTAGATCGGCTTGATTAATTTTCATTTGCCGCCGAAGCGAGGGCGCGCAGACAAGCGTCGCCCTGGGCCGTACAACAGACGCCAGGTTCGATCGGAGCTGCACCATGTCACGCCTGCAAGGCCTTCTCGCCTCCACCCTGCCCGCGGTCGCCTTGGCCGCCGCCTTTGCGGCGCCTGCCCAGGCCGCGCTGGCCCCGGGCGTCCGCGCGCCGGACTTCAAGGCCTCGGCCTTCCTGGCGGGCAAACCCATGGCCTTCTCGCTTGCCGAGGCCCGGGCCAAGGGCCCCGTCGTCGTCTACTTCTTTCCCGCCGCCGAAACCGCCGGCTGCAACCTGGAAGCCCGGCTGTTCGCCGAAGCCGTGGACGAGTTCAAGAAGAATGGCGCCACCGTCATCGGCGTGACCGCCGGCAATCTCGACCGCCTGCAGGCCTTCTCCGCCGACATTGAGAAGTGCTCCGGCAAGTTCCCGGTGGCCAGCGACCCGGGCGCCAGGATCGCCAGCCAGTATGACGCCACCCTCGCGGTGCGTCCGGGCTGGTCCAGCCGGACCTCCTATGTGATCGCCCCGGACGGCAAAGTGCTGCACGCCTTCAGCGCCTCGTCGCCGAACGACCACGTCACCGAGACCCTGAGCGCCGTGAAGGCCTGGAAGAGCGCGGCCCGCTGAGGCGGCGTCTTAGCCAAGCCCTTGCTCTTGGGGGGGATTTCGCGTACTAGCCCGCCTCTTCACGGATGGCGGTCTCTAGCCGGAACGCGAACAGGTCGGGATAAGCTCGACCGCCGCGCCTGAGATCCATCGCGTCTGCGGAACTTCCGCCCCAGACGCGCCGCCCTCCCCAACGGAAGAGGAACAATGGCGCTTTACGAACACGTGGTCATTTCGCGGCAGGATATCTCACCGCAACAGGCCGAAGCCCTGAACGACCAGCTCAAGGCGATGATCGAGGAATCCGGCGGAGCCGTGGCCAAGATCGAGTACTGGGGCCTCCGCAACCTCACCTACCGCATCAAGAAGAACCGCAAGGGTCACTATTCCCTGCTGGCCATCGATGCGAAGCCCGAGGCCGTCAAGGAGATGGAGCGCCAGCTCTCCCTCAACGAAGACGTCCTGCGCTACATGACCGTCCGCGTCGAAGAACTGGACCTGGAGCTGTCTCCGGTTCTGGCCCGTCGCGACCGCGATCGTGAGCCCCGCCGTGAAGACGGTCCCCGTCGTGACGGCGAAGGCCGCCGTGACGAACCGCGCCGCGACGACGCCTAAGGGGAGGATCTGGAATCATGACTGATACGACCAACACCGACGCCGCGCCGGCCGCCGCCGCCGCCGCGCCCCGCCGCCCCTTCTTCCGTCGCCGCAAGGTTTGCCCGTTCTCGGGCGCCGGCGCGCCGAAGATCGACTACAAGGATGTGAAGCTGCTTCAGCGCTACGTGTCCGAACGTGGCAAGATCGTGCCGTCGCGGATCACCGCCGTGTCGGCCAAGAAGCAGCGTGAACTGGCCCGCGCCATCAAGCGCGCCCGCTTCCTCGCCCTTCTTCCCTACGTCGTGAAGTAAGGGACCAGGATCATGAAGGTCATTCTGCTTGAACGCGTCGAAGGCCGTGGCGGCCTCGGCGAAGTCGTCACCGTCAAGGACGGTTACGCCCGTAACTTCCTCCTGCCCCGCCAGAAGGCTCTGCGCGCCACGACCGCCAATATGAAGGTGTTCGAGGCCCAGCGCGCCCAGATCGAAGCTCGCAACGCCGAGGCTCGCGCCGACGCGGCCAAGTCGGGCGAAGGTCTTGACGGCAAGATCTATGTGCTCATCCGTCAGGCCGGTGAAAGCGGTCAGCTCTACGGTTCGGTCTCCGGCCGTGACGTGGCTGACGCCGTCAACGCCGAGGGTGGCAAGATCGAGCGCGCCATGGTCGTGCTCGACAAGCCGATCAAGACGCTCGGCATGCATGAGGTGAAGGTCCGCCTGCACGCCGAAGTCATCGTGACGGTGACCATGAACATCGCCCGCAGCCAGGACGAAGCCGATCGTCAGGCCCGCGGCGAAAACATCATCACCTCCCAGTTCGAGGAAGAGCGCGCGGCCGCCGAAGAAGCCGCCGCCGATCTGCTGGAAGGTGGCGCCGGTCAGATTGAAGGCGATTACGTCGAATCCTGATCTGCCAAATAGTCTGCATGATCAACGGCCCGGGGCTCGCGCCCCGGGCCGTTTTTCTTTGGCCGCAAGACGACGGCCGCGTGTTGTAAATATGTCATTCTTTTGGCGAAGGAAGCGCACTAGCTAAAGCCCCAAGGGCCAACAAGGACCTGGGGCGGGATCGCCGCACCCAAAACAACGGGGACAACATGCAGTATCGTACGCTTCTTCTCGCAGCGGCTTCGGCCGCCAGCCTGACCTCCACCGCCGCCTTCGCCCAGACCGCGACAACAAGCGCCTCGGCCGCCGAGGTCCAGGAGATCGTCGTCACCGGCACCCGCACCACCGGCCGCAGCCGCCTGGACACCCTGGCGCCGGTCGACGTGGTCACCAGCCAGAGCCTGCAGCAGCGCGGCGTGACCGAGCTGGCCTCGGCCCTGGCCAGCACCGTCCCGTCCATCAGCTTCCCGCGGCCGTCCAACACCGACGGCACCGACGCCGTCCGGCCGGCCACCCTGCGCGGCCAGGGCCCTGACCAGACCCTGGTGCTGGTCAATGGCACGCGGCGCCATGTCAGCGCCCTGCTCAACACCAACGGCTCGGTGGGCCGCGGTTCGGCCGCCGTCGACCTGAACGCCATCCCCTCCACCGCCCTTGAGCGCATCGAAGTCCTGCGGGACGGCGCCGCCGCCCAGTACGGCTCCGACGCCATCGCCGGCGTGGTCAATCTGCGCCTGCGCGAAGCCGCCAGCGGCGGCGGCCTGTCGGTGACCTACGGCCAGTACGAGACCCAGTTCGACGGCTTCTATGGCCGCGACGAGGATATCTCCGACGGCGCCACCACCACGGTGTCCGGCTGGCAGGGCCTGCCCCTGGGCGCGGACGGCTTCCTCACCTTGTCGGCGGAATATCGCGACCGGGAAAACACCAACCGCAGCGACATCGACCGTCGCGTGACCCCCAACCGCATCACCTCGCGCTTCGGCGACGCCGATGTGGAGGACATCTCCTTCTACGCCAACGCCGGCAAGCCCCTGGGCGATGTCTGGGAAGCCTATGGCTGGTTCGGCGTGCAGGAGCGCGACGCCTCCAGCGCGGCCACCTTCCGCACCCCGACCGACGCCAACCAGAACGTGCCTTCGGTCTATCCCAACGGCTACCTGCCCAAGCTCGCCACCGACACCAGCGACCTGAGCGCAGCCCTGGGCCTGCGCGGCGAGATCGCCGGCTTCAACGCCGACTTCAACGTCGCCTACGGCAAGAACGACATCAATTTCGGCGTTCGTGACACCATCAACCCGTCCTTCGGCGCGGCCTCCCCGACCTCGTTCGAGGCCGGCGGCCTGGAGTACAGCCAGACGGTGTTCTCGGCCGACTTCAGCCGCGGCGTCGACGTCGGCCTGGCCGGACCGCTGAACGTGGCCTTCGGCCTGCAGGCTCGCACCGAGACCTTCGAGATCAACCAGGGCGAGCCGGCCTCCTACAGCCGTGGCCCGATCACCAATGTCTCGTTCGGCTCGCGCGGCTTCACCGGCTTCACCCCGAGCAACGAGGTGGATGTCGATCGCGACGCCGTCGGCGTCTATGTCGACCTGGAAGGCCAGCTGACCGAGAAGTTCTCGGCGTCGGGCGCCGTCCGCTATGAGGACTATTCGGACTTCGGCTCGAACACCTCGGGCAAGATTTCGGCCCGCTACGACTTCACCCCGGCCTTCGCCCTCCGCGGGGCGGTCTCGACGGGCTTCCGCGCGCCCAGCCTGCAGCAGCAGTACTACACCGCCACCTCGATCCTCTATATCAACGGCGTGCCCTTCGAGACCGGCACCTATCCGTCGGTGAGCCCGATCGGCGTCGCGCTGGGCGGCCAGGACCTCGATCCGGAAACCTCGCGCAACTACTCCCTGGGCCTCGTCTATCGCCAAGGCGCCTTTGAACTGACCGTCGACGCCTATCGCATCGAGGTCGAGGACCGGATCGTCCTCAGCGAGACCTTCCAGGGCTCGGCCACGGCGGCGCCCGGCACCAACGCCCGGGTCATCGCCGACCTGCTGGCGCCCTTTGGCGCCACGGCTGCGCGCTTCTTCATCAATGGCGTGGACACCGAGACCAACGGCGTCGATGTGGTCGCCCGTTACCGGATCGTCGATCCGCAGGCCGGGACCTTCGACCTGACCGCGGCTGGCAATATCAACGAGTTCGAGGTCACCAAGACCCCGACCACCAGCACCTCGATCCTGCCGACCCCGACCAGCCTGTTCGGCCGCCAGGCCGTGCTGCGGTTCGAGGAAGGCACGCCCAAGCAGAAGCTCACCCTGCAGGGCGACTGGAACCGCGACGCCTGGGGCGCGACCCTGCGCACCACCTTCTACGGCTCGGTCCTGTCGCCCGGCACCCTGGCTGACGGCAGCGCCGACAGCGAGACCGGCAATCGCGGCATCGTCGACTTCGAGGCCCGCCGGACCTTCCCGATGGGCGTCACCCTGGCCCTGGGCGCGGACAACCTGTTCGACGTCTATCCCCGTCAGGTCCCGCCGAACCTGAACACCACCGGCGCGGGACCGTTCTCGTCCTTCTCGCCGTTCGGCTTCAACGGCCGGTTCGTCTATGGCCGCATGAGCGTTCGCTGGTAGGCTGACCGAACGAACTCGAACGAAGGGGGCGGGCGCAAGTCCGCCCCTTTTTCGTGGCCCCTGCGCGACCTTTCCACAGGCTCAGGTTTTCCTGTGCACCGTGACACTTCGCCAGGAGTCTCAGGGCCGTCGTTAAGCTATCAGCAAGGCATGGCGATCGTTCCGGCTCTCGACCTGCGCATGCCGCAGGACGACACCCCTACCCCCACCCACGCGCCGGCCAATATCGAGGCCGAGCAGGCCCTGCTGGGCGCGTTGCTCTATGACAACGCCGTCTTCGAGCGGCTGGGCGACCATCTGCAGGCGCGGCACTTCTTCGAGCCCTTCCATGGCCGCCTGTTCGCCGCCATCGAGACCTCGATCCGCAAGGGCCAACTGGCAGAACCCATCCTGATCGCCGAACAGTTCGCCCGCGATCCGGCCTTCGAGGAGCTGGGCGGCCTGCGCTACATGGCCGACCTGGTGGACCGGGCGCCGCCCTCGACCCATGCGCCCGACTATGCCCGCGCCGTCTATGACCTGGCCCTGCGCCGGGACCTGATCCGCATCGGCCAGGAGATCGCCGCCGGCGCCCAGACCGCCGATGGCGAAACCTCGGCCCGGGATCAGATCGAGACCGCCGAACAGCAGCTCTACGCCCTGGCCGAGACCGGCGGGGTGAGCTCGGGGTTCGTCTCCTTCGCCGACGCCCTGCACGGCGCCGTGGCCATGGCCGCCGAGGCCCACGCCCGGGACGGCGGCCTGGCGGGTCTGTCCACCGGACTGATCGACCTCGACCAGAAGATCGGCGGCATGCACCCCTCCGACCTGGTGATCCTGGCCGCCCGTCCCTCCATGGGGAAGACGTCGCTGGCCTGTAACATCGCCTTCGACGTGGCCCGCAACTATGCCTGGGAGCCCCGGCCAGACGGCACCCGCAAGACGGTCAGCGGCGGCGTCGTGGCCTTCTTCTCCCTGGAAATGTCGGCCGAGCAGCTCGCCATGCGCCTGCTGGCCGAGGCCTCGGGCGTGTCGGGCGACCGTCTGCGCAAGGGCGAGATCGACGCCATGGAGTTCGGCCGCATCCGCGACGCGGCCCTCGAGATCCAGGAGGCGCCGCTCTATATCGACGCCACCGGCGGCCTCAGCCTGGCCAAGCTGACCGCCCGCGCCCGCCGCCTGAAGCGGACCTCCGGCCTCGACCTGATCATGGTCGACTATCTCCAGCTGGTGACCATCGGCGCAGGCTCCAGCGACAACCGCGTGCAGGAGGTCAGCGCCATCACCCAGGGCCTCAAGGCCCTGGCCAAGGAGCTGTCGGTGCCGGTGATCGCCCTGTCGCAGTTGTCGCGCCAGGTCGAGAACCGTGAGGACAAGCGGCCGCAGCTCTCCGACCTTCGCGAATCCGGCTCCATCGAGCAGGACGCCGACATGGTCATGTTCATCTATCGCGAGAGCTACTACCTCAGCCGCACCGAGCCCCGGGAAGGCACCGAGGAGCACTTCAAGTGGCAGGAGCAGATGGATACGGTCAAAGGCCTGGCCGAGATCGTCATCGGCAAGCAGCGCCACGGCCCGATCGGCACTGTGAAACTGTCGTTCAACGAGGACCTCACCAAGTTCGGCAATCTGGCCCGCGACGGACGCTACGATCCTCACTGAAGTCCCTGATCTTGCGCACCGGGCTCTGGGGGTTCATGGGGGTGAAATGGCTCCGTCCTCCCGCGCCCGGCTGACTGTCGATCTCGACGCTCTGGCTCACAATTTCCACGCGATCGCCGCGGAGTCCGCCGGGGCGGAGACCGCGCCCGTGGTCAAGGCCGACGGCTATGGCCTGGGCGCAGCCCCCCTCGCCCACCGCCTCTGGGCTGAAGGGGCGCGCACTTTCTTCGTCGCCCGCCTGGCCGAGGGCGAGGCGCTGCGGGCCGCCCTGGGTCCCCGCCACGCCACCATCCTCGTCCTGGACGGCTTCACGCCTGGCACAGGGCCCCGCCTGGCCGCCGCCAACCTGACGCCCGTCCTGAGCGGCATGGGTCAGGTCTCGGCCGCCAGCGCCTTCGCCGTTAGCGCTCGCGCGCCCCTGCCCTGCGCGCTGCAAGTGGACACCGGCATGAACCGCCAGGGGATTACGGTGGCCCAGGCCGCCGCGGTCGCCCAGTCGCCGGACCGGCTGCGGGGCCTGGATATCGGCCTGGTCATGAGCCACCTAGGCTGCGGCGCCGAGCCCGATCACCCCCGCAACCGCCAGCAGCTCGCCGCCTTCCATCAGGTCCGCGCCCTGTTCCCCGAGGCCCGCGCCAGCCTGGCCGCCTCGGCCGGCGCCTTCCTGGGGCCGGACTACCGGTTCGACCTCGTCCGACCGGGCGTCAGCCTCTATGGCGGCGGGCCGCGGGAACGCTTCGATCCGCGCCTGCGGGCCGTAGCGCGGCTGGAGGCGCCGATCCTCGACATCCGCAACCTCAACCCCGGCGACTTGATCGGCTACGGCGACACCATCAGCGTGGATCGCGCCACCCGGGTGGCCGTGGTGGGGGCGGGCTACGCCGACGGCGTCATCCGCGCCGCCCGGCGCCAGGGCAAGGCCTTTGTCGGCGGCGCCCTTCGCCGGCTCTACATCGTCGATATGGACCTGACCGTGGTCGATCTCGGCGACGCCGATGTCCAGCTCGGCGACATGGTTGAGCTGCTGGGGCCCAACGCCCTGCTGGACGACCTCGCCCAGGCGGCCGGCAGCATCGCTCACGAATGCCTCGTCCGCCTCAGCCCCCGGGCCGAGCGAATCTATGTGGGCGAGAAGGTCGCAGAGCCGGCCTGGGCGGCGCGCTGAGCGGCCCCGCAGGTTAGACTGCGGCAAATTGCGAATCAGGAGTTGTGCTTGGCCAGAGACGGCGCGGTCTATGTCTGCCAGTCGTGCGGGTCGGTCCAGGGCAAGTGGGCCGGGCAGTGCCCCGCCTGCAACGCCTGGAACACCATGGTCGAGGAAAGCCAGTCCCGGCCCCCGGGCGCCCTGGCGCCGGCCAAGTCCAGCCGCGGCCAGCGCGGCCTGGCCTTTGAAACCCTGGCCGCCGAGACGCCGGCCCCGCCGCGCATCCTCACCGGGGTGGCGGAGTTCGACCGGGTCTGCGGCGGCGGCGTGGTGCCGGGCTCGGCCCTGCTGGTGGGCGGCGACCCCGGTGTGGGCAAGTCGACCCTGCTGATGCAGGTGCTGGGCCAGGCGGCCCTGCGCGGCGCGCGCTGCGCCTATATCTCCGGCGAGGAAGCCGTGGAGCAGGTGCGCGCCCGCGCCCACCGGATGGGCCTGGCCCATGCGCCCGTGCAGCTCGCGGCCGAAACCTCCCTGCGGGTCATTCTCGATGGCCTCAAGCGCGACGCCTTCGACCTGGTGGTGATCGATTCCATCCAGACCATGTGGAGCGACGCCCATGAGGCGGCGCCCGGTTCCGTCACCCAGGTCCGGGCCGCGGCCGGCGAACTGGTGCGGATGGCCAAGAAGCGTGGCGTCGCCGTGATCCTGGTGGGCCACGTCACCAAGGAAGGCGCCATCGCCGGGCCGCGCGTGATCGAGCACATGGTCGACGCCGTTCTGACCTTCGAAGGCGAGCGGGGCTATCCCTTCCGCATCCTGCGCGGGGTGAAGAACCGCTTCGGCGCCACTGACGAGATCGGCGTGTTCGAAATGGCCGACGCCGGCCTGATCGAGGTGGTGAACCCCTCGGCCCTTTTCCTCAACACCTCGGGTGAGCGGGCGGCCGGTGCGGCGGTGTTCGCCGGCATCGAGGGTTCCCGGCCCGTCCTGGTGGAGATCCAGGCCCTGGTGGCGCCCAGCGCCTACGGCACGCCGCGACGCGCCGTGGTGGGCTGGGACTCCGGACGCTTGGCCATGGTGCTGGCCGTGCTGGAGGCCCGCTGCGGCCTTGGATTTGGCGACCGTGATGTCTATCTGAACGTCGCCGGCGGCCTTCGCGTCACCGAGCCCGCCGCGGACCTGGCCGCCGCGGCCGCCCTGGCGTCCTCGGCCTTGGAGGTGGCCCTGCCGCAGGACTGCGTGGTGTTCGGCGAGATCAGCCTGTCAGGCGACATCCGCCAGGTCAGCCGCATGGACGGCCGCATCAAGGAAGCCGCAAAGCTCGGCTTCGGACAGGCCCTGGCGCCGGCGGAAGCCGACGCTGGCGGCGGATTGCAGATCAACGGCGTGGCCCGCCTGGCCGACGCCATACGTCGCATCGGCGACGGGGACTGGAAAGGTCGCGTTTGACCCTGTTCGACATCATGGCCCTGACCCTGTTGGCGGTGTCCGGTGGCGTCGGTTTCTTCCGCGGCGCGGTGCGGGAGATGGCCACGGTCCTGGCGCTGCTGGTCGCCGCGGCTGCAGCGCTTTGGGGACTCCGGTTCTCTGGACCGCTGATGCGCGGGATGCTCGAGCCTGTCTGGGCGGCCAATGTCGCGGCCGTGCTGCTGGTGTTTGTGGTCATCTATATTGCGCTGCGCCTCATCGGCGGACGCATCGCCAATCGTGTGCAGGCCACGAATGTCCTGGGATTCCTGGACCGTGTGATCGGGGCGGGCTTTGGCTTGGTTCGATCTCTCGTGGTCCTGGGCGCCTTCCATCTCGCCCTGATAGCCGTGGCGCCGCCGGAGCGGATTCCGCAATGGATCGCCGGTGCGGCGCTTTATCCCTTGACCCAGGCCGCCGGGCAGGTGCTGAAAGCCTTCGCGCCAAGGGGACTCGATGTTGCCGACCGGTTACGGCCGGCCATCACCGATGCGGTTCGCGACGGCGCAGGTGATCCGCCTTCGGAAGAAGGCTATGACGTCCGCGCCCGCGACGACATCGACGATCTGGTGGAGAAATCCCGATGAACCCCGTTTCCGACGCCTGGTCATCCCCGGTCCGCGACCCGGATGACGACAGTCTCCGACTGGAGTGTGGGGTCTTCGGGGTGTTCGGCGCAGAGCAGGCGGCAGGCCTCACGGCGCTGGGGCTCCACGCCCTGCAGCACCGCGGGCAGGAGGCCTGCGGCATCGCCAGCTTCGATCGCCAGCGGTTCCATACCGAACGCCATATGGGCCGGGTCGGCGAGGCGTTCGGCGACGCCAATCTCGCCCAGCGCCTGCCCGGCGGGGCCGCCATCGGCCACACCCGCTACTCCACCGCCGGCGGCAGCTTCATCCGGAACGTCCAGCCGATGTTCGCCGATCTGGAAAGCGGCGGCATTGCCTTGGCCCACAACGGCAACCTCACCAACTTCCTCACCCTGCGCCAGCACCTGGTGGCCGAGGGCGCCATCTTCCAGTCAACCTCCGACTCCGAGGTGATCCTGCATCTGGTGGCCCGTTCCCGAAAGGGCCGGATGACCGACCGCTTCATCGACGCCCTGTCGATGATCGAGGGCGGTTACGCCCTGGTGGCCCTGACCAACAAGAAGCTGATCGGCGTGCGCGACCCCCTGGGCATCCGGCCCCTGGTGCTGGGCAAGCTGGACAACACTCATGTGCTGGCTTCGGAGACCTGCGCCCTGGACATGATCGGCGCCCGCTTCATCCGCGACATCGAGCATGGCGAGATGGTGGTCATCGACGACAGCGGGGTGGAGAGCCTGCGCCCCTTCCCGGCCGCCCGCGCCCGGCCCTGCATCTTCGAATACGTCTATTTCGCCCGGCCCGACTCCGTCGTGAACGGCCGCTCGGTCTATGAGGTGCGCAAGCGCATGGGTCGCCGCCTGGCCCAGGAAAGCGCTCCGCCCTGCGACGTGGTGGTGCCGGTGCCCGATTCCGGCGTGCCCGCGGCCCTGGGCTACGCCCAGGAGACCGGCGTGCCCTACGAGATGGGGATCATGCGCAACCACTATGTAGGCCGCACCTTCATCCAGCCGACCCAGGGCGCCCGGGAGCTTGGCGTCCGCATGAAGCTGTCCCCCAACCGCGCCGTCCTGGCCGGCAAGCGGGTCATGCTGATCGACGACTCCATCGTCCGCGGCACCAACTCCCTGCGGGTGGTGCGGATGGTGCGCGAGGCCGGCGCCAAGGAGGTCCATCTCCGCTCCGGCTCGCCGCCGATCATGTGGCCGGACTTTTACGGCATCGACATGCCCGAGCGGCAGCAACTGCTGGCGGCCAACAACACCATCGAGGAAATGGCCAAGATGCTGGAGGTCGACAGCCTCGGCTTCCTATCGGTGGATGGCCTCTACTGGGCCATGGAGTCCGATCCGCGCGACCCCGCTGCGCCACAGTTCACCGACCACTATTTCACCGGCGACTATCCCACCCGCCTGCTGGACCGGGAAATCGCCGAAGGGCGCAACGCCGAAGACGAGCGTCAACTGACCTTCCTGGTGGACGCGTGATCGGCGCCATTCGAGGCGTCCTCGCCCGTTTCAAGATCGACCCCTACATCCTGGCCATCCTGGCCACGGTGGTCTTCGCCTCCCTGGTCCCGGCCCGCGGCCAGGCCGCCGAGGTGGTGGGCGTGGCGACCAAGATCGGCGTCGCACTGGTCTTCTTCCTGCACGGCGCCAAGCTGTCGCCTCAGGCGGTGGTGGCCGGGATCAGCCACTGGCGGCTGCACCTGGTGGTGTTGCTGACCACCTTCGCGCTCTTCCCGCTGGCGGGCCTGCTGTTCTCGACCCTGCCCGCCTGGATCGTGCCGGCCGCCCTGGCGCCGGGCCTGATCTATCTGGGCTGCCTGCCCTCGACCATCCAGTCGGCGGTCGGCTTCACCGCGGTGGCGAGGGGCAATGTCGCCGCCGCCGTCTGCGGGGCCTCGGCCTCCAACATCCTGGGCGTGGTGATCACCCCCCTGCTGGTGGGCGTCCTGCTGAGCGCCCAGGGCGGCGGCCTGTCGTGGGGCGCCTTCGAGGCCATCCTGTTGCAGTTGCTGGTCCCGTTCATCGCCGGCCAACTCCTGCGCCGCTGGATCGGCGGCTTCATCCAGCGCCATTCCAAGCAGGCCAGCCTGGTCGATCGCGGCTCGATCCTGCTGGTGGTCTACAACGCCTTTTCCGGCGCCGTGGCGGTCGGCATCTGGAGCCAGGTCTCCATCGGCGATCTGGCCCGCCTGGCGATCATCTGCCTCGTGCTGCTGGTGGCCTCGATGGGCTGGACGGTCTGGATCAGCCGGCGGCTCAAGTTCCCGGTCGAGGACGAGGCCACCATCCTGTTTGGCGGCTCCAACAAGAGCCTGGCGGCCGGCGCGCCCATGGCCGCGGTGCTGTTCCCCGCCGCCACGGTGGGCTTCGTGCTGCTGCCGGTCATGCTCTATCACCAGTTCCAGCTGATGGCCTGCGCGGCCATCGCCGGGCACTATGCGAAACGGGCGGACAGCCCCGACCAGACCAGCTAGACAGCCGCCCATGACGGACATCCCCGCTCCTTCGACCGGCCCCCTGGCCGGCCGCATCGCCCTGGTGACCGGCGCCAGCCGCGGCCTTGGCCGCGCCTCTGCCCTGGCGCTCGCCAAGGCTGGCGCACACGTGATCGCCACCGCTCGCACGCAAGGCGGGCTGGAGGAGCTGGACGACGAGATCCGCGCCGCCACCGGCCAGCCGACCACCCTCGTGCCCATGGATCTCGCCCAGGGCGGCGGGATCGACCAGCTGGGTCTGGCCATCCATGAGCGTCACGGCCATCTGGACGTTCTGGTGCACGCCGCAGCCATGCTGGGAGGCCTGAGCCCCGTCTCGCACATTGAGCCCAAGACCTGGGACCAGGTCGTGGCGCTCAATCTCACGGCCACCTATCGCCTGCTGCGCAGCACCGAGCGCCTGCTGAAGGCCGCACCTGCCGGCCGGGCCCTGGTCTTCACCACAGGCCGCGTCGCCCGTCCCAAGGCCTTCTGGGGCGTCTATGGCGCCACCAAGGCGGCCACGGACCATCTGGTGCGCACCTGGGCCGATGAACTGGAGCACGGGCCGGTTCGCGCCGCGCTGATCGATCCAGGCGCCATGCGCACCAAGATGCGGGCCGAGGCCATGCCGGGGGAAGACCCGCTTAGCCTGCCGGACGCCTCGGAGATCGGACCGCTGATCGTCGAACTGGCCCAGGCTGAGCTGGGTCCGCCCGACACTCCGGTCAGCTTCTCCGCGTGGAAGGCCGCGCAGGCGTCTTCCGCCCACTGACCGGACGGGCGCGGGTCGGCTTGGCCTTCGAGCCGCCGAAGCCTGAGCTCTTGGGCCGAGCCGGCTTGGCCGGCTTTGCGCCCGCGGGCTTCTTGCCCACAGTCGGCTTCTTATTGCCGCCCTTACCGGCCGCCTTGACCTTGCGCGGCGCCGTGCGGGACGGCCCCGAAGAGCGCGCCTCTCCGTCGGCATAGGGATTGGCGCCGGACTTGACCGTCAGCCGCACCGGCACGCCGGGCAGGTCGAAGCTCTCGCGGATCGAGTGG
>NZ_JBALUY010000005.1:0-61016 GCF_036963605.1 Phenylobacterium sp.
GAGATCCGCGGCTATGTGGATTCCTGCCCCCATGCCGGCTGGCCGCTCTCAGCCCTGGACGACCGCTACCTGACGCGGGATCACCGCCACATCCTCTGCGCCGGCCACGGGGCGCTGTTTCGCCCCCTGGACGGCGAATGCGTCGTCGGCCCCTGCTTTGGCGAACGGCTTTCCCCCTGGCCCGTCGAGGTCCGCGACGGCCGAGTGGTGACGGCCTGATTGTGAGGATCGCTGCGGCCCAGACGCCAGTTTTCTGGAAGGATGTGGAAGCTGCCCTGGCCTATGCGCGGGGGGTGATCGGGCAGGCGCAGGCGGCCGGCGCCGCCCTGCTCTGTTTCCCGGAAGGGTTTCTGCAGGGCTATCTGGTGGAGCCGGAGGCTGCGCGGCGTGCGGCCCTGGATCTTGGGTCGTCGGCCTTCGCCGATGTGGTCGGCCAGTTGCCGGAGTCCGGTCCCACCCTGCTCCTAGGCTTGATCGAGGCGGAAGGGGAGCGGGTCTACAACACCGCCGCGGTGATCCATGGCCGCCGGCTGATCGGTCGCTATCGCAAGACCCATCTGCTGAAGAGCGAGACGGTGTTTGCGCCCGGCGAAGACTGTCCCGTCTTCGAGGTCGGCGGCGTGAGTTTCGGAATCAATATCTGCTTCGACACCAACTTCCCGGAAGCCGCCCGGAAGGTGGCCGATCAGGGCGCGTCCCTGCTGGTCTGTCCCGCCAACAACATGCTGCCCCGCGACATCGCCCTGGACTGGAAGGATCGGCATAATCAGGTGCGCGGCGAGCGATGCCGCGAGACCGGCCTTTGGTGCCTCTCCGCCGATGTCACTGGCGCGCGGGGCGACCGGGTGGCCTGGGGGCCGACGGGGCTGCTTGACCCCGCGGGCGAGCTGGTGGCTCAATTGCCCTTGGACGCGCCAGGCCTGCTGGTCTGCGACGCCCCAGTTTTCTCGACCAAGTAAAGCCTCGCCTTGACTATCATTTAGACATTTAGCTAAATGTCGTCATGAGCAGTGTCTTCAAGGCCTTGTCCGATCCCACCCGACGTCGGGTGCTACAGCTGCTCAAGGCGCGTTCCATGAGCGCAGGGGAGCTGGCCGACCATTTCCCGGTCTCCAAGGCCACGATGTCGGCCCACTTCGCCGTGCTCCGCGAGGCGGACCTGGTTGTCGCGGAGAAGCAGGGAAAGTCGATCATCTACGCCCTGCGGATCTCGGTCCTGGAGGACGCCCTCCTCGGCTTCGCCGACGGCCTCGGCCTTGGTATCGCCCGCTCGCCGGAGGCGCGCCCACAAGAAGGTGAGACATGAACCGGCACGTGAAGTTCGTTCTGCTCACCGCCGTTCTGGCGAGCCTGGTCTTTGCGCTGGCCGCTATCGGTTGGCGCATCCACATGGTCCAGAACCTCGGTCTGGAGCTTCGGCCCCGGCCGCTGGCGCCCTTCATCCTGCTGGCGGTACCGGCCGTCCTGGCCGTGATTCTCTGGCGGTCGGACCGTCTCCTGGCAGAACACCGGCCAAGCGTCTTCGACGAGAACCCGCGTCACCTGCAGGCGAGCCTCATCTTCATCTTTGTCTTCACGGCGCTCTGCACGGCCTGGATGGGCCTGCTCTATGTCGCGGCCCGTCCCCCGGAGGGCGAACTGCTGATTCGGCTGACCGTCGGCCTGATGGGCCTGAGCGTCGCGATCCGCGCCAACCTGCTTGCCAAGCTGTCCCCACCGGCCCTGGACCGGCCTTTCAATCGCGACGCCTGGTCCCGGGCCGCTCTTCGCGCGGGCTGGGGCTCGGCGTGCATCGGCCTCGTGCTGATCGCCGCAGCCGCCGTTCTGCCGCTGAAACCGCTCTTCTTCGCCTGTCTGGCGGGGTCCGCCGCGCTCATCCTTCTCAGCCTCGCCCTCCGTCGCGCCGTGCGGCCCGGCTAGCCGCGGCCGCCTACATCACCCCCAGGCGGCGCAGGACCCGCAGGTGCAGGTCGCGCTCGTGGGTGTGGACCCCCGGCGCGCCGGCGACGACGATCAGCGCCTTCCAGAGCGCCCAGGCCTGGCCGCGCAGCCAGGTGTCGTCGTCCAGGGCCAGGCGCCGGCGGAAGGTGTCGCGGGCGGCCTCATCCAGGAAGGTCCAGGCGAAGGCCAGGTCGCAGGTCGGATCGCCGACCCCGCAGGTCCCGAAGTCGATCACCGCGGCCAGCCGGCCGTCCCGGACCAGCAGGTTGCCCGGCGCCACGTCCCCGTGGATCCAGACCGGCCGCGCGGTCCAGCGGGTGGCGAGCGCCGCATCCCAGAGGGCGAGCGCCGCGGCGTCGTCGATCTGGCCGCCCAGAGTTTCCACCGCCGCCCGGGTCTGGCTGTCATAGACGGCCAGGTCGCCGCCCCGGTGGAAGTTGTGCGGGCCAGCCGCCGGACCGTCTGAGGCTTCGAGGGCGTGCAGGGCCAGCAGGAAGTCGGCCAGGTCCCGGGCGAGCAGCTCATGGTCGAGGCCGTCTATGGCGGCGACCGTCTCGCCCGCGATCCAGGCGCAGATCGACCAGGGGAAGGGATAGCCATGGCCGGGCGCGCCCACCGCCACCGGCGCCGGGACCGGCAAGGGCAGGCCAGGCGCCAGGCGGGGCAGCCACATCTGCTCCTTCTCCACCTGGGCGAGGTAGTGGGCCGCGGCCGGCATGCGGACCAGCAGATCGGCGCCCAGCCGGAAGGTGCGATTGTCCCAGCCGCCGGGCTGAACCCGGGTCACCGGCAAGCCTGCCCACTGGGGAAACTGGTCGGCCACCAGGGCTGCGACCGTCGCCTCGTCCACCTTGACCCGCTCGGCCATCGCTTCATCCTTCCCCAGCGTCAGGGTTGAAGCCCCTGATCGGCGCGGTCCATGGTCCGCCCCATTGTTTTCACCCATTCAAGACACATAAGGGAGGGCCATATGCCCATCAGCCGCGAAGTTCATCTGATCACTCGCCCCAACGGCATGCCGCAGGAGCGCGAGTTCGAGATCGTCGAGACCAACGTCCCTGACGCCGCCGACGGCCAGGTGCTGGTCCAGAACCTCTACATGTCGGTGGACCCGGCCATGCGCCCGCGGCTGACCGCCGGCCAGGCCCTGAACGAGGCCATGATGGGCGGCGCGCTGGGCCGCGTGGTCCAGTCCAAGAGCCCCGACTTCGCCGTGGGCGACCTGGTCACCAACCGCCTGGGCTTCCGGGAATATTTCGTCTCCGACCCCAAGGGCCTGTCGAAGCTGACCCCGGCCGAAGGCCTGCCGCTGACGGTCCACATGCATGCGCTGGGTATGACCGGCTTCACGGCCTATGGCGGTCTGCTGTTCATCGGCGCCATGAAGGAGGGCGAGCAGGTGTTCGTCTCCACCGCAGCCGGCGCTGTGGGCTCCATCGCCGCCCAGATCGCCAAGATCAAGAACGGCTATGTGGTCGGATCCACCGGCTCGGACGACAAGGCCGCCTGGCTGCGGGACGAGATCGGTCTGGACGCGGTGATCAACTACAAGACGCAACCCATCCGCCAAGCCCTGGAAGAGGCCACCCCCAAGGGGATCGACGTCTATTTCGAGAATGTCGGCGGCGAGCACCTGGAAGCCGCCCTGCGTCGGATGAACACGCTGGGCCGCATCGCCGTCTGCGGCATGATCTCGGGCTATAACGAGGGCCAGGCGCCGGTTCGCAACCTGTCCAACATCATCTATTCGCGGGTGATGCTGCGGGGCTTCGTCGGCACCGACTTCATGCACCTGCAGCCCGACTTCCAGCGCGACATGGCCGCCTGGCTGCGCGAGGGCAAGATCAAGTACCAGGAGACGGTGATGGACGGGATCGCGTCTGCGCCCAAGGCGCTGATCGGCCTGCTGGAAGGCGCCAATTCCGGCAAGATGCTGGTCAAGCTCGCCGAGTAGGGGCGTCACCTGTCGCCGAGGGGTCCTGCGATGCAGGACCCCGGAAGGGGCTGCGCTTACAGCCCCAGGTCGGCGGTGACCGGGGCGTGGTCGCTGGGGCGTTCCCATTCGCGGACGTCATCGTGGACCCGGGAGGAGGCCGCGCCGGTGCGGAAGGCGGCCTCCTTCAGGCCCGGCGACACCCAGATGTGGTCCAGGCGCAGGCCGCGGTTGGACTTGCGGAAATCCGCCGAACGATAGCTCCACCAGGAAAACAGCTTTTCCGGCTCCGGCGTGGCAGCCCTTGGCAGGTCGATGAAGCCCAGGGATTTCTGCAGGGCCTCCATGGCCGCCACCTCGACGGGCGTGTGGCTGACGATCCGCGACATCTGCTTGTGGCTCCAGACGTCGAACTCGCCGGGCGCCACGTTCAGGTCGCCGACGATGGCCAGGGGCGCCTTGGGATCGCGGCGGCCCATCTCGGCGGTCAGGCTCTCGAAGAAGTCGAGCTTGTGGTCGAACTTCGGGTTCAGGGCGCGATCAGGCGTGTCGCCGCCGGCCGGCACGTAGAAGTTCTGGATTTCGACGCCAGCCACCTTGGCCGAGACGCAGCGGGCGTGGCCCTCGCGGCAGACATTGAGGATCGGCGCGTCCTCGATCGGCAGGCGCGAGGCGATGGCCACCCCGTGCCAGCCCTTCTGGCCGGCGATCTTCACATGCGGCAGGCCCATGGCGGCGAAGGCCTCGCGGGGAAACTCGGCCTCCTGGCACTTGATCTCCTGCAGGCACAGCACGTCGGGTCCCTGCTCGTCGACGAAGCGGGCGACCTGCTCGGCGCGCAGGCGGACGGAGTTGATGTTCCAGGAGGCGATACGGAGGCGCATGGCGGTGGTTTTAGGCCAGGCGGCGCCATAAGAAAACGCCCGGGGACTGGAGAACCCCGGGCGCCAAGTCATTCGTCTCTCATGCCGCCGCCGGGAGGGGATAGGTTCCGGCACGGCGCTGATATCGGGCCAGCGGCCCTGCCTCAGCGATGCGTGTCATATTTGCCACGAGCCCAATAAAAGTCAAGCGTCAATCACGATGATTCTTGCCTGTTGTGCGATTGTCACATTCGGCCCCGGCCGGGACGGAGATTGCGGGGGTCCTTGAGGACGAACAGGCTGTCATCCAGGCTGGCCACCCTGTCCAGGCGGGTCAGACGCACGCGGGTGGCCTGGCCCTGGGCGTCACTGATCGTCCAGCCCGCC
Source organism: Phenylobacterium sp. (assembly GCF_036963605.1). Classification (GTDB taxonomy): domain Bacteria; phylum Pseudomonadota; class Alphaproteobacteria; order Caulobacterales; family Caulobacteraceae; genus Phenylobacterium. The sequence continues at coordinate 5,125 of NZ_JBALUY010000005.1, forward strand.
AGCTTCAGCGGCGAATTGGAGAAGCTGAGCGTGATCTGGCCCTCGGCCTCCTTCTTGCCATCGCGGGCGGTGATCGAGAAGCCGTCCGCCAGGCGGTTCACCCGGGTCACCTGCACGCCGCGATCCAGCCGGATCTGCTTGGCCAGGAACAGGGACAGGGGCGTGGCGCCCAGGGGATAGGACTCGAAGGTCTTGAGCTTGGAATTGGCGACCGAGACCAGGCTGCCATCCGACACCACCAGCAGGCCTGAGGGCGCGGCATAGGCGAAGCGCGCCTTGCCGGGGCGCTTCAGATAGATCTCGCCCTGGGTGGTGACGCCCCGGGGATCGGTCTGCACAAAGGTCCCCTTGGCCTGGGTGAGGTCTTCCAGATAGGCCACGGCGCGGTCCACCAGGGCCTGGTCGGCCGAGGACAGGGCGGCCGCAGCCGGGCTCGCCGACAGCAGGCCGGCGAAGGGCGCGGCGGCGAGGCCAAAGGCCAGCGTGCGCCGGGAAAGGGCGGGGGTGCGGATCATGAAAATCGGCTCCTTGGTCTTAAGCGGCGGCCTTAGCAGGCGCCGGCGGCGTCAATAGGGCGGCGCACCCCTTCGCCCGGGGCATGGCCTAACGGCCACGCTTTGGCTTCGTTCCCGGGGTTCGAGGGCGCCTTCAGGCCGCAAGTTCTAGCCGAGGGCCGATGAATGGGTCATGTCCAGAGGGTTCAGCCCGCAGTGGATCGCCCATGACCTCCTCGTCCCCCACCTCGCCTCGCCCCGATCGCCCCATGGCCAGCCTCTGCCGCGACCGCGCCTGGATCGATCAGGCGGTGCAGACCATCGAGGCCGACTTCAACCGCTCGGCCGACACCCATCTGCTGCGCGCGCCCCTGGCCGGGGGGGTCCATCTCTATTTCAAGGACGAGTCCACCCACCCGACCGGCAGCCTCAAGCACCGGCTGGCTCGGTCGCTGTTCCTCTACGCCCTGTGCAACGGCTGGATTGGCCCGCGGACGCCGATCATCGAGGCCTCCAGCGGCTCGACCGCGGTGTCGGAGGCCTATTTCGCCCGGCTGCTGGGTCTGAGATTCATCGCGGTGATGCCGAGGTCCACCTCAACCGAGAAGGTGGCGCAGATCGAATTCCACGGCGGCGAGACTCACTTCGTGGAGGCCAGTCCCGATGTCTATGCCGAGAGCGCCCGGCTGGCCGCCGAGCTCTCCGGCCACTACATGGACCAGTTCACCTATGCCGAGCGGGCCACCGACTGGCGGGGCAACAACAATATCGCCCAGTCGATCTACAGCCAGATGGGTCAGGAGCCGCACCCCGAACCGAGCTGGATCGTGGCGGGCGCCGGCACCGGCGGCACCACCGCCACCCTCGGCCGCTTCATCCGCTACAACCGCGCCCAGACGCAGCTGTGTCTGGCCGATCCCGAGGCTTCGGTCTTCCATCGTCATGTGGCTGATCGCGCCGTGAAAGTCAGCGGCGAACGGGGCTCGATCATCGAGGGGATCGGCCGCGCCCGCTGCGAACCGTCCTTCAATCCCGAGCTGATCGACCGGGCCATCGCCGTGCCCGACGCGGCCAGCATCGCCGGCGCCCGGGTGGCTTCGCGGCGCCTCGGCCGGTCCTGCGGCGGCTCGACCGGCACCAACCTCTTCGCCTGCGCCCAGGTGATCGAGGCCATGGCGGCGCGGGGCCAGACCGGATCGGTGGTCACCCTGCTGTGCGATTCCGGCGAACGCTACGCCAGCACCCTGTCCAACCCCGCCTGGCTGGCGGCGGCGGGCCTCGACACCGCCCCCTACGAGGCGGCGCTGGAGGCCTTCTTCGACACCGGCCGGTTCAGCCTCTAGTCGGCCGGCCAGGGCTGGCGGGCGCCGTCCTGCCTGTGGATCACGCCCCGGCGCATGACGAAGGTGACCCGCTCCAGCTGGGTGACGTCCTCCAGCGGGCTTGTGGCGACGGCCACGATATCGGCCGACTTGCCGACCTCCAGCGTGCCCAGGCTGGCCGAGAGGCCCAGCAGGTCGGCGGCGTCCACCGTGGCGCTGCGGATGGCCCGGGCCGGCGTCATGCCGGCGTCCACCATCATCTTGAACTCCGTCGCATTGTCCCCGTGGGCCGAGACGCCGGTGTCGGTGCCAAAGGCGATCTTCACGCCGGGGGCGGCGTACTGCTCGATGTGCTTTTCGAAGGCGATGCGCGCGGCCTCCTCGGCCTTGGCCAGGACGGCGGGCGGGCGCTCGCCGGCCCGGGCCTGCTTCACCGCGGCTTCCGGGGCGATCATGGTCGGCACTAGATAGGCGCCGGTCTGGCGGAACAGGGCGAGCGTCTCAGCGTCGGTGAAGGTGGCGTGCTCGATGGAATCGACGCCCGCCCGCAGGGCGGCCTCGATGCCGTCCTTGCCGTGGGCGTGGGCGGTGGCCTTGCGGCCGAAGGCGTGGGCGGTGTCGACGATGGCCTTCATCTCGTCGTCGAACATCTGCCGGCCGAGTCCGCCGGCTACATTGGAGAGCACCCCGCCGGTGGCGGCGAACTTGATCACCTGCGCGCCCTGGGACACCTGGATCCGCACCGCGCGGCGGCAGTCCTCGGGCCCGTCGCAGGTGTTGACCGCGTGCGCCCGCTCAAGCTCCGCATAGGGCTCGGCCAGACCGTTGGCGCCGTCGCCATGGCCGCCGCTGATGGAGATCATGCGGCCGGCGTTGACGATGGTGGGACCCTCGATCAGTCCCTTCTCGATCCCGTCGCGCAAGGCGGTGATGGCGGCCGGATCGGAGCCCAGGTCGCGCACGGTGGTGAAGCCGGCGTCCAGGGTGCGCCGGGCGTTGTCGAGGCCGATCACGAACCGGCGCTCGGCGCCCCGCGTCATGGCCTCCAGGCGGGCGGCGGTCTTGTCGTCGTCGGAGAAGATATGGACGTGGGAATCGATCAGGCCCGGCAGGACGAACTGGTCCGACAGGTCGATCAGGCGCCCCCCGGCCGGAACCGGCAGCAGGCCGTCGGCCACCTGCACGATCCGTCCATCCTGCACCAGCAGGGTCGATGCGCCCCGCGGCGCCTGGCCGGGCCGGTCGAGCAGGGCGCCGGCATGGACATAGGTCCGGGTAGGCGCGGCGGTCTCCTGGGCCTGGGCCGACGGGCTGAGAAGTCCGGCGGCGAGGACGGCGGCGGCGATGTGGCGCAACATGAGCTTGAAACTTCCCCCTCTTAAGGCCCGGCGGGCCCCAGTGCGCCAGTCTAGCGGCGCGTCGGCCGCGGTCCAGGCTTCCCGCCTACCAGGGCTTCCACCAGGGCTCGGCGTCCAGGGCCGGGTCGCCGGGCTTCACCTCCTGCTTGCCCCAGGTCATGACCATCAGGAACTTGTGGCTGCGCATCTGGGTCTCGCCGGAAATCCGGTGGATCACCGGCACGGCCGCGCCGGTGCGGGCCTCGTAGGCGAAGATCGAGAACTCGGCGACGCCTGAGCGCTCCGCCTGGCTGTAGAGGGAGAGTTCCGGCACCGAGAAGGTCGAATAGTTGTTGCCGGTGGGCAGGGTCAGGGCTGGGACCCCCAGCACGCGGCTCATCTGGTCGATGGACAGGGCGCCCATCCGCACCTCGACGATCAGGTCGGCGTCGCTCCGGGCGGTCGACAGCCGATAGCCGCTGTTCAGGATCCGCTGGCGCAGGGCGCTGGCGGCATAGGGCGCCCATTCGCCGGTGAAGTTGATGGTGTCGAGGAAGACCAGGCTGCCCTGGGGCGCCTCAAGATGGAAATCGGCCGCCGCCCGCTCGGCGGCGTGGGCCACCAGCAGCTGCTCGGTGGCCGTGCGGCCGGGCCTCGTCTGCACGGCTGTGGCGCAGGCTGCGAGACCGCCCAGGACCAAGCTGAGCGAAAGGACCAGGGCGGCGCGGACGCCCGTATGCGTACTGGAAGATCTCATCACTCGACTCGCGGCCGGTCGCCCCCCGGCTCTCCCGGGGGCTTAAGCCTGATCCGCCGCCGGCCGCAACCGGAGCCCTGCAGATTCCGGGGGCTGCGCCTCGGCTTTCCGGTGGACGCCTGATCGGCGGGCGCGGGCGCCTACCAGGGTCCGGCCCCCTTGCCGAGCGCAGTTCCGGCGGCGCAAGCTGGAAGCGTCAAAAGGGGAAAGACCATGCCGTTCACGCCGCCGGACTTTGAAATTCCCCGCCGGCTCGAGCACGCCGAGTTCCGGCTGCGGCCGCTGACCATCCATGACGTGATCAAGGACTATGCGGCGGTGATGACCAGCCTCGACCGTCTGGCCGGCGTGTTTGGTCCCGGCAATGACTGGCCCCGGGCCGACATGACGCTGGAGGAGGACCTGGTGGATCTGGGCTGGCACCAGGGGGAGTTCGAGCGCCGCACCTCGTTCGCCTTCACCATGATGTCTCTGGACGAGAGCCAGTGCCTGGGCTGCGCCTACATCTATCCCGCGGGCCGGCCGGGCTATGACGCCAAGGCCTATTGCTGGGTGCGCGCCTCGGCGGCCCATCTGGATGAACCGCTCTATGGCGCCTTCAAGACCTGGCTGGCGACCGACTGGCCCTTCGAGCGGACGGCCTTCCCCGGGCGGGACGTCTCCTGGGCCGAATGGGACGCTACTTGATCACCATGCCCTGGCCGGTGGGCAGCTCCAGGATCTGGTAACCGCGCTCGGCCATCCAGGCCACCTCGGCCACCTGCTGGGCGCGGTAGGCGATCCAGCCGAAGTCATCGAGGATCAGCACGCCGCCCGGCGAGATCCGGTCGAACAGCACCTCCAGGGCGCCGAGCTCGGCCTCGGCGTTGTTCAGGTCCAGGTGCATGAAGGCGATCTTGTCCGGCGCCGCCTGCGCCAGGCTGTCGGGCACCCGCCCCTGGGTGATGGTCACATTGGGCATGTCGGAGAACCGCTCGCGGACCTCCTCGACCAGGGTCGCGCTGTGCTCCAGCATGGAGTGATGAGGCATCGACTCGTCATGCTCGAAGAGGTCGTAGAGGTAGTAGTGGCGGGGCAGGTCGGAAAATCCCACCACCTCGGAAATGATCCGGGCCGACACGCCCTTGTAGCAGCCGCACTCGACGAAATCGCCCTCGGCCCGCAGGGCTGTCCGCGCCGCCCAGGCCAGGGTGGCCAGGCGCCAGATGGCGCCCCGCTCCCCGGGGGTGGCGGCGTGCCGCTGGAAGGCGCCCATCAGCACCTTATCGTCCAGGAACCCCAGGGACTTGCCCAGGGTGATCAGGTTGTCGCCGGCGAAGACGCCCCGGGGAATGAGCATGTTGTCGACCAGCTGGTCGAGGGAGCCGATCAGGGCCGAATGGTTCTTCACCCCATAGAAGGAGCGCGAGATGATCGCGGAGGGCTGCAGGATGTCTTTGATGCCGGTCACTGGTCCTTGATCTCCCCGCCTGACGTTGCGGCCTGATCTAGCACGGCCCGGCCTGGACGCCAGTCCGCCAAGCCCGCCTCCCGGGGCCGTCCCACCATGCCTCTCCCGTCAGGTCAGCCAGCGGCGGGGTCGTCGCTCGCCCAGGTCGCGGCGCTCGCCAGGCGCCAGGCCGAGCGCCCGCATGCGCACCGGCGGCAGGGGCGCCAGGGCCTCCACCGGCTCCTGGCCGCCGGCCGGGCTGGCGGCGACCCGCAGGCCCAGGCTGATCGCCATGTCGACGGCCACCCACTCGGCCTGGGCGCGGTCGGCGCGGCCGATGGCGAAGTAGCGGCGGGCCTGTTCGGTCTCGCGTCCGGGTTCCAGCAGCACGGCCACGACCCAGCCGGCGGGCGCCCGGGATTCGGCGGCGCGGGGATCTGAGGGCGGGGCGGTCATGGCGCCCTTCGGATCACGGATGGCGCGCCAAGCCAAGGGCTTGCGACGCCCCTGGCTATTTCGGCCGCGACACCCCATCTGATGCCATGCGTCATCGGGCGTGTGCCGTGTCTCAAGCGGTCGAACCCCTCCGATGCGGCGCGATTCTGGTTTTCCCCAATGTCTCCCCTCCTGATTGTGTCGGCGGCCTGTGTCGTCACCGCCATTCTGGCCCCTGTGGCCTTCTCCCTGCTCGGCCTGCGGCCGCGCTGAGCCGCGACTACAGGCGGTCATCGAAGGCTCACGATGAACTTCTTCTGAGCCCAACCCTTCTCAATATCAGCGGCGCCCCGCCGCCCCGGAGACCCCCATGGCCAAGGGCCAGAAAAAGTCCAACAAAGAAGTCCGCAAGCCCAAGCAGGCAGCCGCCGCCAAGCCGGAAGCCGCCCCGCGCTCCTTCCTCGACGCCACCGGCGCCATGCCAGGCAAGAAGCGCTGAGCGCGCCTCGGGCGGGGACGCCCTCGATCTTCGAGATCGTCCATCAGACCGCCTACCGATTTTCGCGGCCCGTGGTCCTGCATCCGCACCGGCTGATGCTGCGGCCCCGGGACAGCCATGAGCTGAGCGTGCTGGACTTCCAGCTCGCTTGCTCGCCCGCCGCCGACATCACCTGGAGCCAGGATGTTTTCGGCAATCTCTGCGCCGTGGCGGGCTTTCGCCAGCCCACGGAGAGCCTGGTCATCGAGAGCCGCCTGACGGTGGCCTCGCGGGCCCAGCCCTGGCCGGTGTTTCCGATCACGCCGACCGCCCAGACCTATCCCTTCGCCTATGACGACGACGAGGCCACAGATCTCGGCCATCTGCGCCTGCCCAGGCCCGATCCCGACGTGGCGCGCTGGGCGCACGGGTTCGTCGCCGGACCCGGCACCGACACCCTGTCCCTGCTCAAGGATCTGAACGCCGGCGTGCTCGGCGCGGCGGCCTATCGGGTGCGGGATGAAGAGGGCGTGCAGAGCGCCGGCGAGACCCTGCGCCTGGCCAGCGGATCCTGCCGCGACCTGGCGGCCCTGTTCATCGAGGCCGTGCGCCAGTTGGGGCTCGGCGCCCGGGCGGTCAGCGGCTACCTGTTCGACCCAGACCAGGTCGAGCGGCAGGCCGACACCACCCACGCCTGGGCGGAGGTCTATCTGCCCGGCGCCGGCTGGATCACCTTCGATCCCACCCATAACGCCGTCGGCGCCGCGGGCCTGATCCCGCTGGCTGTCGGCCGGGCCAACGGGCAGATCATGCCGGTGGCCGGGAGTTTCGCCGGGTCAGCGACTGACGCCCTGGGCATGGATGTCTCGGTGAAGATCACGCCGGTCGGCTAACGCCTTGATTGCGCCGCGGGGCTTTGGCAGCGTGGACGCCAGAACATTGACCATCCGCCCGCGTCACCCACAAGGACAAGCCCATGACCCGCAACAGCCTCCGCGCCGTGCTGGCCGCCGCCCTGGCGGCCGCCAGTCTCAGCGCCGCCCCGGCCCTGGCCAATCCCGCCGCCGACAAGTGCGCCGCCGGCCTCTCGCCGGAGGGCAAGCTGATGCACAGGACCGTCGCGCCTCATGTGCAGGCCGATTCCGACATCGAAAAGCTGATGCGCAAGCACCTGCGCGGCCTGGTCATGGGCGGCCAGCTGAAGCTGAAGACCGCCGAGGCCAACGGCATGGCCGTCGGCCGCTGTCTCACCCTGCTGAAGGGTTAGGGCGCGACCCTTCGCCGGCCACGGCCGCGGGGATGAGCCCGTCGTCCAGCAGGTCGTGCAGATCGCTCACATGGCTCTCCTCCCGCGGGCGGGGCGAGGGGTCTGAGATCATCACCACGGTGAGGTCGAGGCTGGGGACGACGAACAGCATCTGGCCGCCATAGCCCCAGGCGAAATGCACGTCGTGGCCGGCCGCCTGCTTGGTGAACCAGCCATAGCCATAGTCGTGCCCGCTCCAGGGCGAGCGGGTGCGCGGCGTCCAGCTTTCTTCGATCCATTCGGCGGAGATGATCCGCCGCCCATCGATCTCGCCCCCCAGGCGATAGAGCTCGCCGAACCGCAGCAGGTCCCGCGGCGACATCATCATGTCGTTGCCGCCGAAATAGATCCCCTGCGGGTCCCGCGGCCAGGGCGGGATGGTCACGCCCAGGGGCTCGGCGAGCCAGTCGCGGGCAAGGCTGTGGGTGCTGGCGCCGGCGGCTTGCGTGAGCGCCGCCGACATCAGGTGCGAGGTTCCGGTGGAATAGATCATCCGGCCCCCCGGATCGTCGTCGAAGGGCCTCGCCAACGCATGGCGGACCCAGTCGGGACTGGTCACCCAGGCCCCGTAATACTGGCCGGAGGTGCGCCCGAGGCCGGCCTGCATCGAGAGCAGATGGCCGACCTCGATCTCCTGCAGCCGGGGATCGCCGCCCGCGGGCAGGTCGCTCGCCAGCAGGGGCGCGATCTTCTGGTCGGTTCCGGTCAGCACGCCGCGCTCGATGGCGATCCCCACCAGGGCCGAAAGCACGGTCTTGGAGGCCGACTTGATGTTCACCGGCTGGTCGAGGGCGGCGCCCCGCAGACGGTGTTCGGCCAGCACCTCGCCATCCCGGGCGACGATCACGGCGTGCAGATTGGGCAGGGCGCGGGCCTGCTCCACCACGGCGGCCATGGCCACAGGATCGAGCCCCTGGCTCTGCGCGGCGGACGCCGTCTGGGCCTGGGCGCGATCGGGCGTCGGGGCGGGCGAACAGGCGGCCAGCAGCCCAAGGGCCAGGGCGCCGACGATCTGGCGGGACGGGCTAAATCTCATCCTTCGGAGATAGGCGCCCGGCGGGCAAGGTCCAGCTAGGCCTTGGGCCCGGCGCGCTGCGCGGCGCCGGACCCCGGCTTGCCTCAGGCGGCAGGCGGCAGGGGCGCCGGACCCGGCGGATCAAACTTCTCGCCTGCGGGATTGCTCGGCTGGACATAGAAGAAGATCAGCACCAACAGGCCGATCAGGGGGATGAGCCCGATCAGCACCCACCAGCCGCTGCGACCCGTATCGTGCAGCCGCCGCACGGCCATGGCCAGGTGCGGCAGGAAGACCGCAAGACCCAGCAGAAGGCTGAAGGGCTCCATGTCGCCCGCCCCCAGACCTTCGTCCAGAATACCGGCCACGATGGCTGCGAGGATCACCGCCAGGACCCACCACCAGAAGGTGGCCCGACCGGTGCGGCCGTTGAAGTTCACATAGTTGGCCAGGCCGTACTTGACCGCTTCAATCATGTTTCATTCCTCCCGGCGTTCGGCGCGCACATCGGCGCGCCGCAATATCGTGCCGGCGTCACCTTAAGACGGGATTTGCACAGGGATCGACCCCTGCGTCCTTGGCCAGGATCAAACCGCAGCACCCCAGCCGCGGCGCCCGTGGGCGTGGACCCCATGACCGCGCCGGAGATCATGGCCCTGCCGACCGCCTGTCAGGAACAGATCGACCTGATGTGACGGCTGCTGGACCGGGATGGCCGGTGAGGCCAGCGGTCCGGACATTCGGGACCTGGAGGCCAGGGACGACCGTGGCGCCCGCCGCTGAGAATGCTATGGATTTGGCTTCGTCACCCGGAGCTCGCCATGTTTCGCGCCGTCACCCGCATCGCCCTGGTCATCGCCGTGCTGGCGGCGCCGCTCTCTGTTCAGGCCGCCGACATTCCGCCGATCGAATATCGCGAACGGGTGCTGGACAATGGCCTGCGGGTGCTGAGCGGGGTGGACGCCACCACGCCGAACGTGACGGTGCAGGTCTGGTACGGGGTCGGCTCCAAGGACGACCCGCAAGGGCGCTCGGGTTTTGCGCACCTCTTCGAACACATGATGTTCAAGACCACCCGCAACATGCCGTCCGAGACCATGGACCGCATGACCGAGGATGTGGGCGGCTTCAACAACGCCTCCACCTATGACGACTTCACCAACTATTACGAGGTGATCCCCGCCAACCACCTGGAGCGGCTGCTCTGGGCCGAGGCCGAGCGGATGGGCTCCCTGGTGGTGGACGCCGAGATCTTCGACTCCGAGCGGGACGTGGTGAAGGAAGAGCTGCGCCAGCGCATCCTGGCCGCCCCCTATGGCCGGCTGTTTGGCCTGATGATCCCCCAGGCCAGCTATCAGGAGCACCCCTACAAGCGGCCGGGCATCGGCTCGATCGCCGAGCTGGACGCGGCCACCATCGATGATGTGCGGGCCTTCCACCGGGACTATTACCGCCCCGACAACGCCATGCTGATCGTCATCGGCAATTTCGACGAGAGCGAACTCGACGCGTGGGTGGACAAATATTTCGCCCCCCTTGAGGCCCCCGACGCCCCCCTGAAGCGGGTGACCGCCGGAGAGCCGCCGCGGACAGGTTCCGGCGTCTATGACGGCTATGGCCCCAATGTGCCGCTGCCGGCGGTGGTGCTGACCTGGCTGGGCGCCGAGGCCGCCAGCGCCGACGCTCCGGCCCTGCAGGTGCTGGACACCATCCTGTCCGGCGGCAAGTCCTCGCGGCTCTACAACGCGCTGGTCTATGAGCAGCAGATCGCCGTGGAGGCCTTTTCCCAGGCCGATCTGCCCCAGCAGCCGGGCCTGTTCGCCGTGGGCGCCATCCTGGCCAGCGGCCAGACGGTGGAGGCCGGCGAGGCCGCCCTGCTGGCGGAGGTGGCGCGCCTGCGGGACACGCCGCCGACGGAAGCCGAGCTGGAGGAGGCCCGCAACGAGGTGATCGCCGGCGCCCTGCGCGAGCGCGAGACGGTGGACGGCCGCGCGTTCGCCCTGGGCTATGCCTGGGCGACCCAGGGCGATCCGGCCCGGGCCAATACCGAACTGGCCGACCTGGCCGCCGTCACCGCCGCCGACGTTCAGCGGGTGGCCCAGACCTACCTGCCCGAAGACCGGCGGATGACCATTCGCTACCGGCCCGAGTCCGAGCGTCCGGCCGGCGAGACCCCCGCCGAGCCCGCCCCGCCGCCGGCCCAGGCGGTGGTGTTCGACGGCGAAATCGTCACCCTGGCCCCGGAGGCCCAGCGTCAGGCGCCGCCGCCCGTGGGCGAGCCGGTGGACCCGGTTCTGCCGCAGCCGGCTGAAACCACCCTGGACAATGGCCTGCGGGTGATCGTCGCCCGCTCCAGCGATCTGCCGCTGGTTTCCGCCGCCGTCATCGTGCGGGCCGGCGCCTGGGCCGATCCGAAAGGCCTGGCCGGCGCCATGTCCATGACGGCGGGCATGCTCACCGAGGGCACGGAGACGCGGACGGCGCCGGAGATCGCCCAGCAGGTGGAGGCCCTGGGGGCGACCCTGTCCTCGGCGGCGGGCGCGGAATCCTCCAGCGTCGGCCTGACCGTGATGTCCGACAAGGTGGCGCCGGCCTTCGCCATCCTGGCCGATGTGGCGCGCAACCCGGCCTTTGCGGCCGAGGAGCTGGAGCGCCAGACCGCCCAGGCCCTGGATGGCCTGTCGGTGGCCTATGGCGATCCCGGCCAGCTGGCGGCCATGACCGCCAGCCCGCTGATCTTCGCCGGCACCCCCTTCGGCCACGCCGCCGACGGCACGCCGGCCTCCCTGCCCAGGCTGACGCCGGAAACCCTGCGCCGCCTGCACGGGACCTATTTCCGGCCCGACAACGCCATCCTGGTGCTGACCGGCGACGTCACGCCCGAGGCGGGCTTCGCCCTGGCCCGGGAGGCGTTCGGGGACTGGGACGCGCCCGCGGCGCCCCTGCCGACCCAGCCTGAGGTCTCGCCGACAGCCGCTGGCCAGATGCTGGTCATCGACTTGCCGGGCGCCGGCCAGGCCGCCGTGCGGCTGGCCAAGCCGACCATCGCTCGCAGCGATGACGCCTATTATCCGGCGATCGTGACCAATTCGGTCCTGGGCGGCGGCTATTCGGCCCGGCTGAACCAGGAGATCCGCATCAAGCGCGGTCTCTCCTATGGGGCGGGCTCGTCGCTTGCGGCCCGCCGCGCCGTCGGCGCCTTCCAAGCCCAGGCCCAGACCAAGAACGAGTCCGCGCCCGAGGTGGTCGATCTGATCGCTGCGGAGATGACCAAGCTGGCGGCTGAACCGGTCTCGGCCGACGAGCTGCAGGCCCGCAAGTCGGTGCTGATCGGCGGCTTTGGCCGGGCGCTGGGAACCGCCGGCGGGCTGGGCGGGGTGCTCGGCGACCTGGCGGTGCAGGATGTGCCCCTGGAGGAGATCGGCGCCTATACCGCCAAGGTGGAAGCGGTGAGCGCCGACCAGGTGAACGCCTTCGCAGCAGGGTATCTGTCGCCGGCTGACGCCGCCGTCGTCGTGGCGGGCGACGCCAAGCTGTTCGAGGCCGGCCTGCGCGAGCGGGCGCCGGACCTGCGGATCATCGCCGCCGAGGACCTCGACCTGGACTCCGAAACCCTGACCAAGGTCGATTAGCCGACGAAGCCCCCCAAACAGGGCTTGAACCTTGGCCTTGGGGCATGCCTGGATAAAGGCATGCAGGATCGTTTCGATGTGGTCGTCGTGGGGGCTGGGGCGGCGGGGATAGCCGCGGCTGCGCGCCTGTCGCGGGCGCCGCTGTCGGTGGTGGTGCTGGAGGGCCAGGGGCGGATCGGCGGCCGGGCCCATACCCTGGCCGCCCGCCCCGACCTGCCGCTGGACCTCGGCTGCGGCTGGCTGCACAGCGCCGATCGCAACCCCCTGGCGCCGCTGTTCGAGCGGGCCGACATCCCCCTGGATCGCACGCTCCCGGCCTGGCGCCGCCCCGAAGCCAATCTCAGCCTGGGGCCGGAGGACCGCGCCCGCTTCGAGGCGGCCATGGGCGCGTTCGAAAAGGCCCTGGAAAAGGCCGCGAGGGCCGGCCAGGAAGGCCGCGCCAACGCCTACCTCCCTCGGGCGGCCCGCTGGCGGCCCTTGCTGGAGGCCTTTTCCAGCTATTATAACGGGGCGCCCCTGTCGCAGGTCTCGGTGCAGGACTATGGCGCCTTCATCGACACCGGCGTCGACTGGCGGGCGGTTGAGGGCTACGGGGCGGCGATCTGCGACCTGGCCGACCGCTCGTTGATCGTGCCCCACTGCGCTGTGCTGTCCATCGACCACAGCGGCCAGGCCCTGCGGCTGGAGACGGCCCGCGGGGCGGTGACGGCGCGGGCGGTGGTGCTGACCATCTCCAGCGACCTGCTGGCCCGCGAGGCGATCCGTCTGCACCCCCACCTGCCGGCCAAGACCGACGCGGCCACCGGCCTGCCGCTGGGCCTGGCCGACAAGGTCTTCCTCAGCCCCGCCGCGCCGGAGGCCTTCCCCCGGGAGCACCATCTGTGGGGCGATACCGAGAAGGCCGAGACCGGCAGCTACTACCTGCGGCCCCTGGGGCGGCCGGTGATCGAGGCCTATTTCGGCGGCGACCACGCCCGCGCCCTGGCCGCCGAGGGGCCGCGGGCGGCGGTCGACTTCGCCATCGAAGAGCTGGTGGGCGTCTATGGCGCCGACGTCCGCCCGCAGCTGCGTCTGCTGGCGGCCACCAGCTGGAGCCAGGACCCCTGGGCGCTGGGCGCCTATTCCCACGCCCTGCCCGGCTGCGCCCCGGCCCGCCAGGTGCTGGCCGAGCCGGTCGAAGGGCGGTTGTTCTTCGCTGGCGAGGCCACCTCGACCCGGGCCTTCTCCACAGCCCACGGCGCCTGGGAGACAGGGCTGCGGGCCGCCGACGAGGTGCTCGCCGCCCTGCGGGTGGCGGCGGCCTGACCGCCCTTCAGGCTCCGATCGCCGCGCGCTCGCCCCAGCGGTCGAGGTCGGGTTCGTGGCCCATCAGGGCCAGGCCCGAGGCGATGGATTCCAGCTCCCCGCCGGTCTCGATCCGGTCGGCGGCGAAGCGCCGGGCGAAGATGGCCCGCACGGCGGGCGTCAGGGACGAGCCGCCGGTGAGGAAGACCCGGTCGATCTGATCGGCCGCCAGACCGGCGTCGGCCAGGGCTGCGTCCACCGCGCCCTCGATCTGGGCCAGTTCCGGCGCGATCCAGCTCTCGAACTCGCTTCGCGCCACGTCCCGCGTGATGGAGACGGCGCCAGCCTCGAAGGCGAAGGTGGCCTCGTCCTTCGCCGACAGGGTCTCCTTCAGCCGGGAGACGGCGCGATAGAGGGGATAGGCGTGGTTGTCGTCGAGGATCTCCACCAGGGCGGCGATCTTCTCCGGTTCCACGGCCTCGCGCTCCAGGCTGCGGATCTCGCGCATGTCCCGCGAGGCCCGCAGCAGGGCCAGCTGGTCCCAGCGGGCGAAGGCCGAATAGTAGCGGTTGGGAATGGGCAGGACCTTGCCGAAGGTCTTGTAGCTCGACCCCTTGCCCAGCGCCGGCGAGACCAGGTTGTCGATGATCCGGTAGTCGAAGGCGTCGCCGGCCACGCCGACGCCGGACCGCCCCAGGGGCTCGGCCCGGAAGGCGCCGGCGTCGTCCCGGCGAAAGCGGATGATCGAGAAGTCGCTGGTGCCGCCGCCGAAGTCGCCCACCAGGACGGTGGCGTCGGCCTTGAGCGTGCGGGCGAAGAAGAAGGCCGCGCCCACCGGCTCATAGACATAGAGGATTTCCGAGAATCCCAGGCGGGAAAAGGCCGTCTCATAGCGGGCCAGCGCCAGCTCGGCCTTGGGCGCGGCGCCGGCGAAGGTGACGGGGCGGCCGACGATGACCCGGCCGGGCAGGTCGTTAAGCGCTGCGCCCGCATGGTCGCGCAGCTTCAGCAGGAAGGCCGAGAGCAGGTCTTCGAAGGCGTAGCGCCGACCGAGAATCTGGGTCTCGGTGAAGTTGGCCGAGGCCGCGAAGGTCTTGAACGACTGGATGAACCGCGTCTCCAGCGGGTCCTCCACATAGGCCTCGATGGCCCAGGGGCCGGCCTCCACCGTGCGTTCGGTGGGGTGTTCGGGCGGGGCGTGGAAGGCCAGCGCCGAGCGGAAGGCGAAGAGCTCGCCCTCGGGCGCGGGGAACCGCACCAGCCGGGCCGGCTCGCCCGGCAGGGCGAGCGCCACGACGGTGTTGGTGGTGCCGAAGTCCACCCCCAGGGTGAAGCCGGGGGCGGACGAGGCGGATTCTGAGGCGCCCATGGCGCGGTCTCCCCCGGAGCGGCGGCGACGGATCGCCCGCCGCCCGGAGGCGCGCGATCCCTAGGTCAGGCGGTGGTCTGCCTTGTTGATCACAGGACGGCCTCGACCGGGGCCTGGGCCTGGGTCTGGTCGTAGGCGGCCAGGGTGGCGAGCTGCAGGATGCGCGACACCGAGGCCGAGAGCGGGCAGATCTGCACCGACTTTTCGAGGCCCAGCAGGATCGGTCCCACCACGGTGGCGCCGCCAAAGGCCTGGACCAGCTGGGTGGAGATGGCCGCCGAGTGGATGGCCGGCATGATCAGCACATTGGCCGGGCCGGTCAGGCGCATGAAGGGGAAGTTGCCGCGGCGTTCCGGCTCCAGCGCCAGGGCCGGGGGCATCTCGCCCTCGTACTCGAAGTCCAGGTCCATCTCGTCGAGCATGGCCACGGCATCGCGCACCTTTTCGGAGCGGTCGCCCATGGGATTGCCGAAGGTGGAATAGGACATGAAGGCCAGGCGGGGGGTGTAGCCCAGGGCCTTGACGGCCTGGGCGGCCTCCAGGGCGATCTCCACCAGGTCCTCGGCCTCGGGCATCTCGGTGACATTGGTGTCGGCGATGAACAGGGTGTGGCCCTTGCCCAGCAGCACCGACATGCCCATCACCCGGCCGCCGGCGGCGGGATCGATGACCCGCAGCACCTCGTCCAGCACCTGATCGTAGGAGCGGGTCACGCCGGTGACCATGGCGTCGGCGTGGCCCAGCGCCACCATGCAGGCGGCGAAGGTGTTGCGGTCCTGGTTCACCAGCCGCTGGACGTCGCGCATCAGGTAGCCCTGACGCTGCAGCCGCTCGTACAGATACTCGGCGAACTCCGGATTGTGGTCGGAGACCCGGGCGTTGATCACCTTCAGGCCGGCGCCCTCGGGGCTGAGGCCCACGGTGCGCATGTTCTCGGCCACCAGCTCCTCGCGGCCGACCAGGATGGCCTCGCCGAGGCCGGCGGTCTGGAAGGCGTAGGCCGCGCGGATCACGCTGGGCTCCTCGCCCTCGGCGAACACCACCCGCTTTTTCGGCCCCGACAGGACCGAGCCCTGCAGCTTCTGCAGGAAGGCCGCCGTGGGGTCGAGGCGCTGGGCCAGCTGCGCGCGATAGGCGTCCATGTTCTCGATGGGCTTGCGCGCCACGCCGGTGTCCATGGCCGCCTGGGCCACGAAGGGCGGGATGTACCAGATCAGCCGCGGGTCGAAGGGCGTCGGGATGATGTATTCCGGGCCGAACTTCAGCTGCAGGCCGTGATAGGCCGCGGCCACCTCGTCGGGCACGTCTTCGCGGGCCAGCATGGCCAGCGCCTGGGCGCAGGCGATCTTCATCTCCATGTTCACCCGCCGGGCGCGCACGTCCAGCGCGCCGCGGAAGATGTAGGGGAAGCCCAGGACGTTGTTCACCTGGTTGGGATAGTCGCTGCGGCCGGTCGCCATGATGGCGTCGCTGCGCACGGCGTGAACCTCTTCCGGCGTAATCTCCGGATCGGGATTGGCCATGGCGAAGATGATCGGATTGGGGGCCATGGCGGCCACCATGTCGGCGGTCACCGCGCCCTTGACCGACAGGCCCAGGAACACGTCGGCGCCTTCCAGCGCCTCGGCCAGGGTGCGCTTGTCGGTGTCCACCGCATGGGCGGACTTCCACTGGTTCATGCTCTCGGAACGGCCGCGATAGATGACGCCGGTATTGTCCACCGCGATGCAGTTCTCGGCCCGCACCCCCATGGCCTTCATCAGCTCCAGCGAGGCGATGCCCGCCGCGCCGGCGCCGCACAGGACCAGCTTCACATCGGCCAGCTCGCGGCCGGTGATCTTGCAGGCGTTCAGCAGGCCCGCGGCCGAGATGATCGCCGTGCCGTGCTGGTCGTCGTGGAACACCGGGATGTCGAGCAGTTCCTGCAGCTCGGTCTCGATGCGGAAGCATTCCGGAGACTTGATGTCCTCCAGATTGATGCCGCCATAGGTGACGCCGATATTCTTGACGACGGTGATGATCTCGTCCGGATCGGTGGCCGAGACCTCGACGTCGATGGAGTCCACGTCGGCGAAGCGCTTGAAGAGGACGCTCTTGCCCTCCATCACCGGCTTGGACGCCAGGGCGCCGAGATTGCCGAGGCCGAGGATCGCCGTGCCGTTGGAGATCACCGCGACCAGATTGCCCTTGGACGTATAGTCGTAGGCCTTGTCCGGGTCCTCGGCGATGGCCAGCACCGGTACGGCCACGCCGGGGGAATAGGCCAGCGAGAGGTCCCGCTGCGTGGCCATCGGCTTGGTCGGCACGATGGCGATTTTTCCAGGCGTGGGATGACGGTGGAAGCTGAGCGCCTCCTCGTCGGTGAAGGTGCGTTTCTCGGCGTCGCTCATGAGCGCGGACGGTCCTTGCAGACACGGATGATGGGATGAGGGCCGCAACCTACATAGGCCGCCCCCCCGCCACAACCTCCAGACTCCTGCGGAGCGGTAGGAATTGCGGGTGGGGGGGCGGGGCGGAGCGCGGCTGTTGGCGGATTGGGCTCGAAGCCGTCCTTGGCGATGGCCGCTTCCGGCCAAGATCGCCCAACCTCGGTGGAATGGCCGAGTCTGGCGCTGGCTCGACCCTTCCATACGGGCTCGCCGCCGGGCTGGGCGACTGAAACGCGCGGCCGCGCTGCGCACATTGCAAGGCGCCCAAGGCGCAACCCAGAATAACGAGATAGCTTGGGGGTGGGTGCGGTCGAGTGAGGAACGGCTCTGTGTTAGCCGTCCTCGGCAGCCCCCTTTGGGCGCACGGGAGGCGCCGGGTGGCCTAGGTGAATACCTGCTTCGAAAGAAGCACGTCCACCTTCTGCACATGCGCCGGGCGGATGAGCAGGTGGTTCATTCGCGCGACGTCGCGGAAGATGTCGCCACCCCCGCCAGCCACATGCGCATCGCGCCCGGCGATGTCGGGGAACGTCTCGAAAATGGCGAAGGTCGTGGGTGAGTGGCGCACCGCATACCACGGCCCGGTGGCGGGCTCGTGCTCGACGCAGGCTCGAATATCCCGAAGCATCTGCAGAACCTCGTCCTCGCGGCCCGGCCGAGCCTCGATCAGGATGTAGAAGGCCTTCCGACCCTCGTCGCCGTCGTCGCCGGTCATGACGACGCCGCGGTGCTGTGGTGCGGTGTGCGTGTCCATGGGTGATCCCTCTGTGCGGCGAGCGTTTCCGCCGTCGTATCCTCTTTTCGGGCGATGGCGGGTTGCCCGATCCATCGAGAACCTTGCCTAAATCTCCGACCTCGCCCTACCGTCACGATCAGCCGGTAAGGATGTCTGCATGACCCACGCCTTGCGGGAGGCCATTCGCCGCCACACCGAGCGGCATGCTGACGCGGCGGGCATCGCCCGCACGGCCGTCAGGGGTCTGAACCTCGTGCGCACGACGTCGACGGGCGAGCTTCGGCACGCCGTCGAGCGGCCGCTGATCTGCCTTGTCGTGCAAGGCGCCAAGCAGGTCACGATGGGGAGCCGAACCCTGACCTTCAACGCCGGGGATTCAATGCTCCTCACCGCGGACGCGCCGACCGTCAGCCAAATCATCCAGGCAAGCGGCGGCGCGCCTTACCTTGCGTTGGCGCTCGACCTGGACGCGGCTGTGATCGCCGCCCTCTGCGCCGAGATGAAGGCCGCCGCCGTCGATGTCGGCCCGGCGCTCCGCTTCCAGACTACCGACGCCGAGGTGGCCGATGCCGCGCTTCGCATGGTCACCCTTCTGGAACGGCCGGCTTCCATTCCCGTGCTTCAGGCTCAGTTGGTGCGCGAGATGCACTATTGGCTCCTGGCAGGGCGCCACGGCCTCGCCATTCGCCAGCTGGGCTCTCCCGAGAGCCAGGCGCGGCGGATCGCGCGGGCGGTGGAGATCCTCCGCAAGGACTTCACCTCGCCGATCGCGGTGGCGCAACTGGCGGCAGCGGCCCGCATGAGCCCGTCGACCTTCCACAAGCATTTTCGGACCGCGACCTCGCTGTCGCCACTGCAGTTCCAGAAGCAGCTGCGGCTCATCGAGGCGCGGCGACTGATGCTGGCCAAGGGCCTCAAGCCAAGCGTCGCAGCCTACGAGGTCGGGTACGAGAGCGTGCCGCAGTTCACACGGGAGTATCGTCGCCAGTTCGGGGAACCGCCGGGCCGCGAGACCCAGCAGGCAAGGCGAGTGAACCAAGCGGTCTGAGCGCGCAAGCATTACAAATCCCCGCAGAGGGCCTTCTAGAGCGCCTGGCGGGAGAGGCCGGTCCCTTCGGCCAGTTTCGACATCCCCTTGACCGCGCCCGCCCAGGCGCGACATTCGCATCCCTTGCGCGCGCCCAAGCCCCGGAGAGATCGCCCTGACCGCACCTGTTCGTATCGCCGTCGCGGGCGCCCTGGGGCGTATGGGGCAGGCTGTGGCCGCCGTGGTGGAGGGGCGCGGGGACGCTGACCTGTTCGCCTGTTTCGACCGGCCGGGCGCTGAGGATTCGCGGTTGGTGGATCGGGCGAGCGCCCTGGCTGCGGCGCAGGTGGTGATCGACTTCTCCACGCCGAAGGCCTCGGTCGAACTGGCCCAGGTGTGCGCCGCCCAAGGGGGCGTGGCCCTGGTGATCGGCTCCACCGGGTTCGAGGCCGACCAGATCGCGGCGATCGACAAGGCGGCCCAGGCCATTCCCATCGTGCGGGCCGGCAACTTTTCGCTGGGCGTCAACATGCTGCTCGGCCTTGTGGCGCAGGCGGCCCGGGCTTTGGCTGCGTCCGACTACGACATCGAGGTCTTCGAGGCCCACCATCGGCGCAAGGTCGATGCGCCCTCGGGCACGGCGATCATGCTGGCCCAGGCCGCCGCCGACGGGCGCGGGGTGGCGCTGGAGGATGTGGCGCGGCCTGCGCGGGACGGGATGACGGGGGCGCGGCCAGAGGGCGAGATCGGCTATTCGGTGATGCGCGGCGGCGGCATTGTCGGCGAGCATTCGGTGGTGTTCGCCGCCGAGGACGAGATCCTGACCCTGTCCCACTCGGCCCGCGACCGCAGCCTGTTCGCCCGCGGGGCGGTGGAGGCGGGCCTGTGGGCCGTGCGCCAGCCGCCGGGCGCCTATGACATGCAGGACGTGCTGGGCCTGAAGAAGGTGGACGCGTGAACCCCGATCTCGACGTCCTGGCCCTGGACGCCAGCGGCCAGCTGGCCCTGCTGGGCGCCGGCCGCATCGGCGCGGTGGAGCTCTTGAAGCTGGCGCTGGCCCGTCACGAACAGACCCACCGGCGGCTGAACGCCGTGGTCGCCGCAGACCTGGAGCGCGCCCTGGAGCGGGCCAAGGCCGTCGACGACATCCGCGCCCGGGACGGCACGCTCGGTCCCCTGGCCGGCCTGCCCATGACCATCAAGGATACGCTGGACGTGAGTGGCATGCCGGCCTCGGCCGGGCTGGAGATCCATCGCCGTCGGCAGGCCGAGGACGCCACGGTGAGCGCGCTCGCCCGCAAGGCCGGCGCCGTGATCTGGGGCAAGACCAATGTGCCGGTGATGGCCGGCGACTGGCAGAGCTTCAATGCTCTCTATGGGACCACCAACAATCCCTGGGACGTGAGCCGCACGCCCGGCGGCTCGTCCGGCGGAGCGGCCGCGGCCCTGGCCAGCGGCGTCACGGCCCTGGAGATCGGCTCGGACATCGGCGGCTCCCTGCGCATTCCGGCCCATTTCTGCGGGGTGTTTTCGCACAAGCCCACCTGGGGCCTCGTGCCCCAGCACGGCCATGTGCCGCCGACCCCGGGCTCGTGGCAGGAGCCGGACCTGAACGTCATTGGCCCCATGGCCCGCTCCGCCCGCGACCTGCGGCTGCTGCTGTCGGTGATCGCTGACGGCGGGGTCTCGCCCAAGGCGCCCCCGGCCGATCTGGCCAAGGCCCGCATCGGCGTCTGGGTCGAGGCGCCGGGCCTGCCGCTGGACCCGCAGGTCAGGGCGGTGATCGAGACCTTCGCCGGCGAGCTGTCATCGGCCGGGGCGACGGTCGAGTTCGTCTCCCCGCCGGTGGACGTGGCCACCCTGCTGGACGCCTATATGGTCCTGCTGGGCGCCATCATCGGGTCAGACATGCGCGAGAAGGACCTGCGCAGGATGGAGTGGATGCGTCCGGCGGCGAAGATCGCCCGGGCCCGCGGCGCCGGCCCCTTCTCCTGGGCGGCCACGGCGCTGGCCTATACGGCCCGCCACCGGGAATGGCTGGCCGCCGACGCCATCCGCGCCCGCCTGCGCCGGGAGATGGAGGGGGTCTTCTCCACCTATGACGCCATCCTGGCGCCGGTCGCCCCGGTCACGGCGTTTGCGCACAGCCAGGGCTCGTTCCCGTCGCGGGCGCTGAAGCTGTCGGATGGGAAGAGCGTCCCCTATGTGACCCTGCTGGGCTGGATCGGCTTGGCGACCGCCTGCCTGCTGCCGGCCACCACCCTGCCGGCCGGCTTCTCGCCCGACGGCCTGCCGGTGGGCGCGCAGCTGATCGGGCCGCACGGGGGCGATGCGCGCAACCTGTCGCTGGCCCAGGCCATCGACGAGAATGTGCGGGGCTTCACCGCCCCGGAGCTGAAGGTCTAGATCACTTGCGTGATCTAGTTTTTTCGTGGGCGCGCGTTTCGATCCGATAACCGGTTCCCACTTATCGGAACGCGCTTCTAGCGCACCGCCGCCCACGGCTTGGACAAGAGCGCCGCGCAGTTGATCAGCCCGACCAGGGAATAGGTCTGCGGATAGTTGCCCCACAACTCGTTGCCATCGAACGAGATGTCCTCCGACAGCAGGCCCGCCGCTGTCCGCCGGGTCAGCATCTCCTCGAACAGCTCGCGGGCCTCATCGGCCCGGCCGCTGAGATAGAGGGCCTCGATCAGCCAGAAGGTGCAGATGTTGAAGGCGGTCTTGGGCTCGCCGAAGTCGTCGGGCAGGGCGTAGCGCAGCATGTAGGGACCCCGCCGCAGGCCCTTCTCCACCGCCTCGATGGTGGCGGCCATGCGTGGATCGCCAGGCGGCACAAAGCGTACGTCCACCAGCTGCAGCAGGCTGGCGTCCAGCTCGTCGCCGTCGAAGGTGGCGGCGAAGCGGCCGAGTGCGGGGTTGTAGGCGCGCGCCTCGATCACGCCGCGCATCTCGTCGGCCCGGGCGTTCCAGTACTTGGCGCGCTCCAGCAGGCCGAGCTGGACGGCGGCGTTGCCCAGCCGGTCGCAGGCGGCCCAGCACATCACCGCCGAGTAGGTGTGGATCGCCTCGCGCCCGCGGAACTCCCACAGGCTGGCGTCCGGGGTGTCGTACATCTCATAGGCCCGCTCGCCGACGGGCTCGAGGTCGCGGAAATCCTCCACCGTGGCCGGCCGCAGCAGGCGCTCGTCGAAGAAGGCCTGCACGGTGGACAGGATGATCTGGCCATAGACGTCGTGCTGCAGGTGCTCGTGGGCCTGGTTGCCGATCCGCACCGGCCCCATGCCGCGATAGCCGGGCAGGGCGTCGGCGAACCGCTCGATGAGGCCAGGCTCCAGCCCCACCCCATAGACCGGCTGCACATGGCCGCCGCCCTCGGTGTCCACCAGGTTGCGCAGATAGGAGAGGTAGTTCTCCAGCATGTCGGCGGCGCCGAGCCTCGTCAGGGCCTGGACCACATAATAGGCGTCCCGCAGCCAGCAATAGCGGTAGTCCCAGTTGCGGCCGGACTCCGCATGCTCGGGGATGGAAGTGGTCAGCGCCGCGACGATGGCGCCGGTCTCCTCGTAGGCGCAGAGCTTGAGCGTGATGGCCGAGCGGATCACCGCCTCCTGCCATTCCAGCGGCACCGACAGGGTCCGCACCCAGCCGCGCCAATAGTCGGTGGTCTCGTTCAGCATGCGCGAGGTGGTGGCCATCACGTCGGCGTCGAACCCCTCGTCGGGGCCGAGGAACATGGCGATCGGCTCCTCCAGGCGGAAGACGCGCTCCTCGGTGATGTGGCTGACCGAGGTGTTGGTGGTCAGGCGCATGGTGGTCGGCCCGCCCACATAGCGGATGTGATTGGAGCCGGTGGTCTGTTTGGCCGGCGCCTCGCCCCAGTTGATCGTCGGGCGCAGGCGGATGCGGATGCGCGGCGCGCCGGTGATGGGCCGGACCAGGCGGATATAGGCCGTCGGCCGATAGACCCGGCCGAACTGGCGATAGCGCGGGCAGAAGTCGAGGACCTCGAAGCTGTCCCCGTGCTTGTTGGTGACCTCGGTGCGCACGATGGGCGTGTTGCGAAGATAGGCTTGGCGGGTGCTGGCGTGGTCCTCGGCCTCGATGGCCCACAGGCCGTTCACGTCCCGGTCGGCGGGGTCGCGGTCGCTGAGCAGGGCCGAGAAGAAGGGATCGCCGTCCACCCGGGGCACGCAGCCCCAGACGATGCGGCCGTGCCGGTCCACAAGGCCGCTGGCCGCGCAGTTGCCGATGGGAAACAGGTCCAGGGTCTGGATCACAGGTTAGGCGCCTCGCAGTTGTGTCGCATGGGGCTGCGTCCTTTTTCTCGACGGCGGGTCAGCGCCGTTTGCTAAGCTGTGACGCGCCAAGTGACTCGCCGCCATCTTGGCCCTGTGCGGGCCGCTCTTCCAAACGGGGACCCCATGATCCGAGCCCGCCGCGCGCGTATCGTCGCCACCTTGGGCCCCGCAAGCCGCAGTCCTGCCCAGGTGGAGGCGCTGGCGCGTGCCGGGGCCGACGTCTTCCGCGTCAATTTCAGCCATGGGACCCACGAGGACCATGCCCGCGCCATCGCCACGGTGCGCCAGGCCGAGGCGGCTACGGGTCGGCCTATCGCCGTCCTGGCCGACCTGCAAGGCCCCAAGCTTCGCCTGGGGAAGTTCGCCGACGGCCAGGTGCGCATCCGCCCGGGCCAGACCTTCCGCCTGGACCTCGACCCGACGCCCGGCGACGCCGCGCGGGTCTGCGCCCCGCATCCGGAGATCCTGGCGGCGGTGAAGGCCGGGGCCGACATCCTGATCGATGATGGCCGAGTGCGCCTGCAGGTGACCCGCCACGGGGCCGACTTCGCCGAGACCCAGGTGATGGTCGGCGAGACCCTGTCCAACCACAAGGGCCTCAACCTGCCCGGCCACGCCATTCCGATCCCGGCCCTGACGCCCAAGGACCGCAAGGACCTGGCGTTCGCCCTGGACCAGGGGGTGGACTGGGTGGCGCTGTCCTTCGTGCAGCGGGCCGCCGACATGGCCGAGCTGCGCCAGCTGGTTCAGGGCCGCGCCGCGGTGCTGGCCAAGATCGAGAAGCCCGCCGCCCTGGAGGCGCTGGACGAGATCCTCGACCTCTGCGACGGGGTGATGGTGGCCCGCGGCGACCTGGGGGTGGAGCTCGCGCCCGAGGACGTGCCGGTGGTGCAGAAGGCGCTGATCCGCGCCTGCCGCACCCGGGGCATCCCGGTGATCGTCGCCACCCAGATGCTGGAATCCATGACCACGGCGCCGACGCCTACCCGGGCCGAGGCCTCCGACGTGGCCGGCGCGGTCTATGAGGGGGCCGACGCCCTGATGCTGTCGGCCGAGACGGCCTCGGGCGACTTCCCCCTGGAGGCGGTCTCGATCATGGACCGCATCATCGCCCGGGTGGAGCGCGATCCCCGCTGGCCCGAGCTGATGGCCGCGGAATATCCCATGGAGGACGCCGACGCCGACGCCCTGGTGGCCGCCGCCGGCCGCGCTGCGCAAGGCCCCTCCATCGCCTGCCTAGCGAGCTTCACCACCACCGGCCAGACGGCCCTGCGCCTGGCCCGCGAACGGCCCCTGCAGCCGGCCCTGGCGCTCACGCCCCACGCCGGCGTCGCCCGGCGCCTGGCCCTGACCTGGGGGGTGGAGGCCCGGGTGGTGCCCCAGCCGGCGGACTCCGAGTCCCTGGCCAAGATCGCTACCGAGATCGCCCGCGACCTGGCCCTGGCCGCGCCGGGCCGCCGCATCCTGATCCTGGCCGGCCTGCCCATGGGCTCGCCGGGCGCGGCCAACATCCTGCGCCTGGCCCACGTGCCCCGCCGCTAAAGCTCGGCCTCTCACGAAGGCGTTCAAGGGCTAGCCTCGGGGCTGCATGCCCACGCCGGAGGGGCTATGAGGGGGCATGATCGAGCGCTTCGACATCCCTGAGGCCCTGGCGGACGCCGCCGCGGCGGCCACGGTTTCGGCCCTGGCCGCCGGGATCGCCGCCCGGGGGCGCGGCCGGCTCGTGGTCACCGGCGGGCGCTCGCCGGGCGCCGTCTATGACCGGCTGGCCAAGGCGGATCTCGATTGGGGGCAGGTGGACATCACCCTGTCGGACGAGCGGTTTGTGCCCGTCACCGACCCCGCCTCCAATGAGGGTCTGGTGCGATCGCGCCTGCTGACCGGCCAGGCGGTCGCGGCCCATTTCGTCCCCCTGATGCGGGAAGCGCCGAGCGCGGCGGCCGCCGCCGACCTGGCCGAGGCCGAGGTGGCCGCTTTGGCGGCCTTCGACATGACCCTGCTGGGCATGGGGCCGGACGGCCATGTGGCTTCGCTGATCCCCGGCGCGGAGGGGCTTGAGGCCGCCATGGGGCCGGACGGCGCCCGGTTCTGCCTGGGTTTCGATGAGGCGATCGGCGATCCGCCCTGCCCGCGGATCACCCTGACGCTGGCGGCGTTGTTACAATCGCAAGCCATCATCATCCTGATCGCTGGTCCTGAGAAACGCTGGGTCATTGAGCGGGCCATGGCTGGAGCCGATCTGCCGGTCCGCGCGCTCTTGACCCAGGCCAGGGTTCCCGTGCGGGTTCTCTGGACGCCCTGAAGGGAACTGTCATGCCCATGCATCCGGTCGTCGCCGAGGTCACTGCGCGGATCATCGCCCGCAGCCAGGACAGCCGTAGCGCCTATCTGGCGCAGATCGACGCGGCCAGCCGGTCGGGTCCCGGTCGGGCCAAGCTGTCCTGCGCCAACTTCGCCCACGCCTTCGCCGCCATGCCGGACGACGACAAGACCCGCATGCGCAACCCCATGGCGCCCAACCTGGGGATCGTGACCGCCTATAACGACATGCTCTCGGCCCATCAGCCCTATGAGCGGTTTCCCGACGTGATCCGCGCCGCAGCCGAGTCGGTGGGCGCCACCGCCCAGGTGGCCGGCGGGGTGCCGGCCATGTGCGATGGGGTGACGCAAGGCCGTCCAGGCATGGAGCTGTCGCTGTTTTCCCGGGACGTGATCGCCATGTCGACGGGGATCGCGCTCAGCCACGACGCCTTCGACGCCGGCCTGATGCTGGGGATCTGCGACAAGATCGTGCCGGGCCTGACCATCGGCGCCCTGGCCTTCGGCCATCTGCCGATGATCTTCGTCCCCGGCGGGCCGATGACCTCGGGTCTCTCCAACGCCGAGAAGGCCCGGGTGCGGGGCCTCTATGCCGAGGGCAAGATCGGCCGCGAGGAGCTGCTGGACTCCGAGATGAAGTCCTATCACGGGCCGGGCACCTGCACCTTCTATGGCACGGCCAACACCAACCAGATGATGATGGAGATGACCGGCCTGCACCTGCCGGGCGCAGCCTTCGTCCATCCCAACACGCCTTTGCGTGACGCCCTGACGGCGGCGGCGGCGAAGCGGGCGGTGGAGATCATCGCCGGCGCCGAGGCCTATACGCCGATGGCGCGGGTGGTGGACGAAAAGAGCCTGGTGAACGCCATGGTCGGCCTGATGGCCACCGGCGGCTCGACCAACCACACCCTGCACATGGTGGCCATCGCCCGGGCGGCGGGGATCATCCTGACTTGGTCGGACTTCGACGACATCTCGCGGGTCGTTCCACTGATCGCCCGGGTCTATCCCAACGGCTCGGAGGACGTGAACGCCTTCCAGGCGGCCGGCGGCATGGCCTTCGTCATCCGCCAGCTGCTGGATGCCGGCCTCGCCCACGACGACGTGGTCACCGTGGCCGGCGGGGGCCTGCGGGCCTATCAGCGCGAACCCTTCCTGGAGGATGGCCGCCTGGTGTGGCGGGAGGGGCCGGAGACCTCCCTCAATCTCGACATCCTGCGGCCGGTGAGCGATCCTTTCCAGGCCGAGGGCGGCCTGCGCCTGATGGCCGGGGGCCTCGGGCGGGCGGTGATGAAGACCTCGGCGGTCAAGGCCGAGCACCACGTTATCGAGGCGCCGGCCAAGGTGTTCGACGACCAGGACGCCCTGCTGGAGGCCTTCCGCCGCGGGGAGCTGACGCAGGACTTCGTCGCCGTGGTGCGCTTCCAGGGTCCCAAGGCCAATGGCATGCCCGAGCTGCACAGCCTGACCCCGACCCTGGGCGTCCTGCTCGATCGGGGGCTGAAGGTGGCCCTGGTCACCGACGGGCGCATGTCGGGGGCGTCTGGCAAGGTGCCGGCCGCCATCCATGTGACGCCAGAGGCCGCCGACGGCGGGCCGCTGTCCCGGGTGCGGGACGGGGACCTGATCCTGGTGGATGCGCGCACCGGCCGGCTGGAGATCAAGGTCGATGCGGCTGAGCTGGCGGCGCGGGAGCCTGCCCGGTCGCACGAGCGCCAGATCGGCTTTG
Source organism: Phenylobacterium sp. (assembly GCF_036963605.1). Lineage (GTDB taxonomy): Bacteria > Pseudomonadota > Alphaproteobacteria > Caulobacterales > Caulobacteraceae > Phenylobacterium. The sequence continues at coordinate 32,527 of NZ_JBALUY010000005.1, forward strand.
GGCGTGAACTGTTTGGCTGGATGCGTCGGGCCGCGGGCCCTGCCGAGGCGGGCGCCTCGGTGTTGTTTGAAGAGGTGGCCTGATGGGCGTGATCTATGCCGGCCTGGTGGGGGATGTGGGCGGCACCAACGCCCGGTTCTCCCTGGTCGATGGCGAGGGCCATCTGCGCAACACCAAGATTTATGCCTGCGCCGACTACGGGGCCCTGGACGAGATCATCGCCGAGTACCTTGAGGAGACGGCCGGCAAGAAGCGGCCGGCCAAGGCCGTGATCGCGGTGGCGGGACCCGTGGTGGACGGCGAGATCGAGTTCACCAACCTCGACTGGCGGGTGTCGGAGATCGACCTGATCGCCAGCTTCGGTTTCGACGCCATCAAGCTGATCAATGACTTCGCCGCCCAGGCCATGGCCACGCCGGTGCTGGACCCCACAGATCTCCGCCGCATCGGCCCTGAGGTGCGCGGCGCCGCCACCTGTCCCATCGTGGTGCTGGGCGCGGGCACGGGCTTTGGGGTGGGGGCCGTGGCGCGCTCGCAGCATGTGGACATCGCCGTGGCCACCGAGGGCGGCCATGCGGGCTTCGCCCCCCATGACGAAGTCGAGGTCGAGCTGTGGCGCCGGCTGATGGGCCTCTATGGCCGGGTGTCGGTGGAGCGGGTCCTGTCGGGCCAGGGGCTCTTCGATCTCTATCTGGCGCTGGAGGACATGGCCGGCCGCACGCCGCAACTGGACCATGAACGCGCCGTGGTAGAGGCCGCCGACGCCGGCGACCGGGTGGCCGGCGCGGTGCTGGACCGGTTCTGCGCCATCCTTGGCGGGGTGGCCGGGGATCTCGCCCTGACCCACGGCGCCCGGGGCGGAGTCTATGTCAGCGGCGGCATCGCGCCCCGGATGGGTGAGCGTCTGATGTCCGGGGGTTTCCGCGACCGGTTCGAGGCCAAGGGACGCCTGACCGACTATGTGCGCGAGATCCCCACCTATCTGATCACCCATCCCTATGCGGCCCTGGTGGGCTGCAGCCGGGAGCTGACCCAGCTGGAAGGCGTGCGCCTGTGACCCTGCCCATGACGGTGGACCACATCCTTGCCCTGGCCCCGGTGGTGCCGGTGCTGATCATCGAGGACGCCGCCGACGCCGTCCCCCTGGCCCGCGCCCTGACCCGGGGCGGCCTGTTCGCCCTGGAGGTGACCCTGCGCACGCCCGCCGCGCTCGACGCCATCCGCGCGATCGCGAACGAGGTCGAGGACGCCGTGGTCGGCGCCGGCACCGTCGTCTCGGCCTCGGCCCGGCAGGCGGTCGCCGACGCCGGCGCCCGCTTCGCCGTCAGTCCGGGCCTGATCGCCGGCGAGCGGATCGAGGGACCGGTCCCGCTGCTGCCGGGGATCGCCACGGCCACCGAGCTGATGGCCGGCCTCGACCACGGCTTCACCGCCTTCAAGCTGTTCCCGGCCAGCGTGGTCGGCGGGGTCGGCCTGCTGAAGGCCCTGGCCAGCCCCTTCCCCCAGGCGGTCTTCTGCCCCACCGGCGGCATCGATGCCGCAAAGGCGCCGGACTATCTGAAGGAGCCCAATGTGGCCTGTATCGGCGGCTCCTGGGTGGCGCCCAAGGACGCCGTGGCGGCCGGCGACTGGGACCGCATCGCCGAGCTGGCCCGGGCCGCGGCGGCCCTGCCCCGGGCCCGACCGGCCCCCGCGATCTTGACCTGATCCATCCACAGGCGCATAAGCGCGCCCTTCCGGCGCAACCTCGGTCAGCGCCCTCCCCCGCCACGACCCCCATCACCATATGGGACGAGGGCGGCGAGGCCCCCCGTCGACGTGATCGTCCACGGGGGTTGATCGCGTTTGGGCTCATGGTTTCCTGTCCGCAGGGGGCCTTGGAGCCGGAAGACAAGCGGGCGTGACGTCGTCACCCCATGGGAGTTTGAATGTTCGACGCACTTTCTGAACGGCTTTCCGGGGTATTCGACCGTCTGTCGGGCCACGGCGTGCTGTCTGAAAAGCACATCGACGAGGCCCTGCGCGAGGTCCGCATCGCCCTGCTGGAGGCCGATGTGGCCCTGCCGGTGGTGCGCGAATTCATCGCCAAGGCCAAGGAGCGCGCCTCGGGCGAAGAGGTGCTGCGCTCGGTTCGTCCCACCGACCAGGTGATCAAGATCACCTATGACGGCCTGGTGGAGATGCTGGGCGGCGAAGAGGTCGAGGGGCTGAACCTCTCCCTCAATCCCCCCACCGTCATGATGATGGCCGGCCTGCAGGGCTCGGGCAAGACCACCACGGCGGGCCGCCTGGCCCTGCGCCTGAGCCGCGAACGCAAGAAGGTCCTGCTGGCTTCGCTGGACACCCGCCGGCCTGCGGCCATGGAGCAGCTGGCCACCCTGGCGACCCAGGCCGGCGTCGACAGCCTGCCCATCGTGGCCGGCCAATCGGCGCCTGACATCGCCCGACGCGCGCTGTCGGCCGCCAAGCTGCAGGGTTATGACGTCCTGATCCTCGACACCGCCGGCCGCACCACGCTGGACGAGGCGATGATGGCCGAGGCGGCCGAGATCGCCAAGATCGCCAATCCGTCCGAGACCCTGCTGGTGGCCGACGCGCTCACCGGCCAGGACGCGGTGCGCACCGCCACCGCCTTCCATGAGCGCCTGCCGCTCACCGGCCTGGTCCTGACCCGGTCGGACGGCGACGGCCGAGGCGGCGCGGCGCTCTCCATGCGCGCGGTCACCGGCCTGCCCATCAAGTTCCTGGGCGTCTCGGAAAAGATCGACGGCCTGGACGTCTTCGACGCCCGCCGGGTGGCCGGCCGGATCCTTGGCCAAGGCGACGTGGTCGCCCTGGTGGAGAAGGCGGCCCAGGACTTCGATCAGGCCAAGGCCGAGGTCATGGCCAAGAAGCTGGCCAAGGGCCAGTTCGACCTGGACATGATGGCCGACCAGTTCGCCCAGATGAAGAAGATGGGCGGCATGGAGGGGCTGATGGGCTTCCTGCCGGGCGTCCAGAAGATGAAGAAGCAGATGGCCGAGGCCAATGTCTCGGACAAGACCCTGGATCGTCAGGCCGCGATCATCTCGTCCATGACCAAGGGCGAGCGCAAGAAGCCCGACATCCTGCAGGCCTCGCGCAAGCGCCGCATCGCCAAGGGCGCCGGCGTCGAGGTGGCCGAGGTCAACCGGCTGCTGAAACAGCATCGCCAGATGGCCGACGCCTTCAAGATGATGAGCCGCGACGGGGGCAAGGGCTTCGCCAAGATGGCGGGCATGCTCACCGGTGGCGGCGCGGGCGGCGCGGACATGGCTCGCATGAAGGCCATGGGCGGCGGCAAGGCCCCGACCCCGCAAGATATTGAGGAGGCCAAGGCCCGCCTTGCCGGACTTGGTGGCCCTGGCGGCCCCGGTCTCGGCGGGCTGGGCGGCGGCCTCCCCAAACTTCCCGGCCTTGGCGGCGGTCTGCCCCCGGGCGTGAATCCCTTCAAGAAATCCTAGAGCTCACAAGGAACATCCATGCTCAAGATTCGTCTGTCCCGTGGCGGCGCCAAGAAGCGCCCCTACTATTCCATCGTCGTCGCCGACAGCCGCGCGCCGCGCGATGGCCGCTTCATCGAGAAGGTCGGCGCCTACAACCCGCTGCTCAAGAAGGAAGACCCCAACCGGGTCGTCCTGAAGATCGAGCGCATCGAAGAGTGGGTCAAGAAGGGCGCCCAGCCCACCGACCGCGTCGCCCGTTTCCTCTCCCAGCAGGGCCTGGTGAAGTGGGAGCACGGCAACAACCCGCAGAAGGCCGAGCCGGGCCGTAAGGCCAAGGAACGGGCTGAAGAGCGCGCCCAGCGCGAGGCCGATCGCGAAGCCGCCGCCGCCGAGGCCGCCGCCCAGCCGGCGCCCGAGCCCGAGCCCGAAGCCCCCGCGGCCGAAGAGCCGGCCGCTGAAGCGCCGGCTGCTGCCGAAGAAGCCCCGGCCGCCGAAGAGGCGCCCGCCGCCGCCGAGGAAGCCGCTGTCGAGCCGGCCGCTGAGGCCGCTGACGACGCGACCGCCAAGGAAGGCTAAGAGCCTTCCCGCCAGGCTCATATCTCTCCGTCATGGTCGGGCTTGACCCGACCATCCATGAACGCTGATTTTGGCCAGTCTGGTTGGGCCGGTGTTCATGGACCTTCGGGTCAAGCTCGAAGGTGACGGGGAGGGGTCTGGGACAAGACCCTCTCAAACGAAGGCGCCATGCCCGACAAGCTGATCCAGGTGGCCCGAGTGGCCGGCGCTTTCGGCGTCCGCGGCGAACTGCGCATCACCACCTTCACCGAAGACCCGATGTCGCTGGCCGCCTTCAAGGCCTTGCTGCGCCAGGACGGTTCGCCTGGCCTGACGCTCACCAGCGCCCGGCCGGTCAAGGGCGGCGTGGTGGCCCGCGCCAAGGAGGTCGAGACCCGCGAGCAGGCCGAGGCCGCCCGCGGCCTGAATCTCTTCATTCCTCGCGACGCCCTGCCGGCGCCGGAGGAGGACGAATTCTATCTGACCGATCTGATCGGCGCCGTGGTGGAGACGCCGCAGGGCGAGCGCCTGGGCGAGGTGAAGTCGGTGCAGGATTTCGGCGCCGGCGACCTGCTCGAGGTTCAGCCGGCCAGCGGCCCGTCCTGGTGGCTGCCCTTCACCCGCGAAGCCGTGCCCGAGGTAAAGCTGGCCGAGGGCCGGCTCACCGCCATCCCGCCGGAAGAGACAGAGTAGGGGATTCACCACCCGCACGTCATCCTGGGCCTTGTGCCCAGGATCCCTCGCGGCGCTTGCGCCCGCCCTCGACAGGGATGCTCGGCACAAGGCCCAGGATGACGGAATGTGGGCAGGCGCTGGCGCGCCCTCAGTCGCCCTTGCGCATCCGCATCAGGCCTTCCTGGGCGACCGAGGCCACCAGGGTTCCGTCCTGGGCGTAGAGGGCGCCGCGCACGAAGCCGCGGCCGCCGGAGGCCGAGGGGCTGTCCTGGGTGTAGAGGTGCCAGTCGTTGAAGTTGGACGGCTTGTGGAACCACATGGCGTGGTCGAGGCTGGCCGACTGCAGGCCCGGCGTCTGCCACGCCACGCCGTGCGGGCGCATGGCGGTGGACAACAGGTTCATGTCCGAGGCGTAGGCCAGGATCACCTGGTGCATCCGCGGATCCTCGCCGATGGGGCCGGTGGCGCGGATCCAGACGTCGGACTTGCCCTCGGTGGGCTTGGTGGCGCCGCCGAAGCCGAAGGCGTCGCGGCCGCGCATTTCGATGGGCCGCGGGCGCGACATCATCTTGCGCATTTCCGGCGGCATCTTCTCGGCCGCCTTCTTCATGGACTCCGCCTCGCTGGGCAGTTCGTCCGGGCCGGGAACCTTGGGCATGGGCGCCTGGTGGTCGAAACCGTCCTCCACCACCTGGAAGGAGGCGGCGAGGTTGAAGATCTGCTTGCCGTTCTGGATGGCCACCACCCGGCGGGTGGTGAAGGTGCCGCCGTCGCGGGACCGGTCGACCTCGAACAGGATCGGGATGCGCGGATCGCCCGGGCGGATGAAGTAGCAGTGCAGCGAATGGCACATGCGCTCTTCGACGGTCTCATAGGCCGCCAGCAGCGACTGGGCGATCACCTGGCCGCCGAAGATGCGGGGCGGCCCGCCCTGCGGGCTCACGCCGCGGAACAGGTTCTGCTCGATGCGCTCCAGGGCCAGGGTGTCTGGCAGGATCTCGGGCTGGATCTCGGGGTTGTCCATAATGACTTATCGTATGTTGCAGGTGCGAAAGCGCCAGGGCTTAACCCTTGGCGCGCCTCGCGGCAAGGCGAAGCCCGGCCTTGGCTTTTGACCCTTCCGTGGTGCAGATGAGCCCATGTCCTTCGACGCCGCCGTCCTGACCATGTTTCCCGAGGCCTTTCCCGGGCCCCTCGGGGTGTCCCTGATCGGAACCGCCTGGCGCGAACAGGGGCTCTGGACGTTGGAAACAGTGGACATTCGCGCCTTTTCCAAGGATAAGCGCGGCTTCCTGGACGACACCCCCGCGGGGGGCGGTCCGGGACAGGTGATGCGGGCGGACGTCATTGCTTCTGCGCTGGACAGCGTGGAGCGGCGAGGGCGGCCGCTTTTGTACATGAGCGCTCGGGGTCGGCCCCTGACCCAGGCGCGTGCGAAGGAATGGGCTGCGGGTCCGGGCGTCATCGTCCTGGCCGGCCGGTTCGAGGGGGTGGACCAGCGGGTGCTCGACGCCCGGGGGTTCGAGGAGGTCGCCGTGGGCGACGTCGTCCTCGCCGGTGGCGAGGTGGCGGCCATGCTGACCATCGAGGCGTGCGTACGTCTTGTGCCCGGTGTGTTGGGCCAGGCGCTGAGTTTGAGCGAAGAGAGCTTCGAAGACGGGCTCCTGGAGCACCCGCAGTACACCAGGCCGCGGGCGTTCGAGGGGCGCGAGATTCCGCCGGTGCTGCTTTCTGGGCACCATGCTGAGGTCGCCAAATGGCGGGCGCAGCAGCGGGAAGAGACGACGCGGGAGCGGCGGCCGGACTTGTGGGCGCAGCATCTCGCCAATCAACAGGCAAAGGGCGCGTAAAGCCCAGTGACAAGGAATTGAACCGATGAACGTGATCCAGCAACTGCGCCAGGAAGAGGCCGACCGCCTCAAGTCCGCCCGCAACATGCCCGACTTCCGTCCGGGCGACACCGTCCGCGTCAATGTGAAGATCAAGGAAGGCGAGCGCGAACGCGTTCAGGCCTATGAAGGCGTCTGCATCGCCCGGTCGGGCGAGGGCGTCGACGAGAACTTCACCGTCCGCAAGATTTCCTTCGGCGAAGGTGTGGAGCGGGTCTTCCCGCTGGTGTCGCCGATGATCGAGTCCGTCGAGGTCAAGCGCCGCGGCGTCGTGCGTCGCGCCAAGCTCTATTATCTGCGCGATCGTCGCGGCAAGTCGGCGCGGATCGCCGAACGCCAGATGACCCCGGCCGAGCGCGAGGCCGAAAAGGCCGAACGCGCCGCCCGCGCCGAGGCCTCGGCCGCGGCCCACGCGCCCAAGAAGAAGGACGCCGAAGGCTAGATCGCCCCAGGCGCAATATTCGGAAAGGCGGCTGCAGGATCTGCAGCCGCCTTTTTTGTGTCCGTCGCACAGGCGCGGACGGCGTCCAGTTCTTCCGACAGGGCGGCCGCCAGATGGTCGAACATCAGCCGCATCCGCGGGGTGGTCCTCAGGCCCTCGGGCATGCAGACCCACATCTCCATCTCGATGGCGAAGCGTTCGGCCAGGATCGGGACCAGGCCATAGCGCCGGGCGACCAGGGTCGGGCAGGCGCCGATCCCCAGGCCGGCCCGCAACGCCGCCAGCTGGGCCACGTCGCTGTCGCTGCGGAAGGCGAAGATGTCGCGGGTGATTGGCCGGCCGATGTCGATCTGGCCGTCGAACTTGGGCGCCGCGCCATCGAAGCCGACGATGGGGTGGTCGTCCAGGGCTGTGAAGTCCGCCGGCGCCCCGTGGCGGGCCACATAGGCCGGCGCGGCGTAGAGCCCGAGATTCACCATGCCGATCCGCCGCCCGACCAGGGCGTTCTGGGTAGGCCTGGCCATCCGCACGGCGATGTCGGCGTCGCGACGCGACAGATCGGCCTGGCGGTTGGAGACGGTCAGCTCCACCTCGACGGCCGGATGGGCGGCATGGAAGGCGGCCAGGATCGGGGGCAGAACCTCGCAGCCGATGAGCTCGCTGGCGGTGACCCGCACCGCGCCGCCGGCCTGGTCGGCCGCGCCGGCCACATCCCGCAAGGCCGCCCCGGCGGCGGCGGCCATGTCCTCCAGCCGCGGACGGAGCGCCAGCGCGAGCTCGGTCGGCCGCAGGCCTCGCGGGGAGCGAAGGAAGAGCGGCGCGCCCAGGCGATGTTCGAGGGCCTCGATATGGCGCCCGATGGTGGGCTGGGTGACGCCCCGCGCCCGGGCCGCGGCCGACAGACTTCCCGCCTCGAGGACGGCGTGGAGGCTTTGGAAGAGGTCCCAGTCGGCGGCGGTGATCGACGGCATGGCTAGATGATGGGGATTGCAGCTGCGCCGTACAATGTTCGGCGAGCCGGGTTCGCCCTCAGGTCGCCGCCCCGGCTTCTTCCAGGGCCTCTTCCAGGGCCTCGGCCAGGGCCTGCTGTTCGGCCTCCCGCTCGGGCCTGCGGCGGCGGCGGCGTTCCATCAGCCGGCCGGCGGGGAAGGCATGCATCATCTTCAACCCGGCCACGGGCGAGAGGTTGGCCACCACGCGCCTCGCCTCCGTCATCATCTGCTGGACCATCTCCTTGTGCTCGATCTCGCCCTCTTCGCGCACCAGGGTCAGGCGGTGCAGGGCGTAGAGGCCGAGCAGGGCCGACATCAGGAAGTAGAAGTCCCAGTTGTTGAAAGCCAGGTGCAGGACGTCGACGTCCTCGCCGGGCTGGGACCAACGGATCAGGAGCTGGAGTTCACGGGTGGCGAAGAAGTCGGCGAACAGGCCCCCCAGGATCGGGGCGGCGGCCGCCGCCATCGAGGTGATCAGGGTGTTGGCGGCGATATAGGCCGTGGCCCCCCCGCGCGGGGCGAGCTTCAAGGCGATATTGACCGTGGCCAGGCCGACGCCGGCCGCCGCCCCGCCCAGCACCACATGCAGGCCCACCAGATAGGCGCCGGCCAGTTGCGGGTCGTCGATCTGCGAGGTGAGCGCCGTGGCGGCGATACAGAGGATGTAGGCCGGCGCCGTCACCGCCAGCACCGACTTGTTGGAGAACCGGTCGCTGAGCTGTCCCCAGAACCGCAGCACGCCGATATTGGCGATCTGGCTGACCACGCTGAGCATCATGACGAAGGTCAGCGGATAGTTGAGCTGGGTGACGAAATAGACGGTGAAGAAGGGGCTCGCCAGGTTCACCGCGAACTGCCAGCTCGACAGGAAGAAGATCAGGCGGCGGAAATTCTCGTCCCGCAGCGGCGCGCGCAGCAGGCGATAGAGGTTCACGCCTGCGGCCGGCGGCGGCATGGGCGGCTCGGGCGTGCGGGCCAGGGCCGCGACGCTGATCATGCCGAGGATGAAGGCGACGCCGAAGAAGGCGGCGAAGACCATGCCGCGGTCCTCGGCGGCGGCCTGGTCGAGGGCGACGCCCGAGAGGATGGTCACGCTGAGGGTGACGCCGGTGGCGATCACCGTGCGCCGGGCGGTGAACGAACCGAGCCGCTCCTCCGGTATCAGGTCCCGCACCCAGGAATTCCAGGCGCAGCTGGTCACCGCGCCCAGGGAGCCGATGACGATCTGGGTGGCGACCAGAGCCGTCAGGCTCCAGGCGTTGTGGGGCAGGAGCGCGATGGCGGCCATGATCGGCAGGGTAAGCCGGGCGCAGAAGGCCGCCGTCGAGGCGATCAGCCGTCGACGCCGCAGCTTCTCCACCAGGGGCACGGCCGGCGCCTGGATCAACTGGGTCAGGAAGGGCAGGGCGGCCAGCAGGCCGATGACCGCGTTGGAGGCCCCCAGGTGCAGGGCGAAGGCGGCCAGGACGATGCCGGAGGTCACCGCCGTCACCGCGGTGGCGGCGGCGGAATCGACCATCATCAAGGCGGTCGCCCGGTCGAGGTCGCGCTCGTCCTGAGGGTCCGTCTCGAGGCTCATGGGGCCTCTCCTAGACGGTTTGGGGGCGAGCCGAAACCTGTCGCGGGCCAAACTCGACGTCCGGACGCGCCTGCGACCTTTACGGAATGGCCCCGGGCCTCCTACATACCGCGCCATGGCCGCCAAGACGCTCTACGACAAAATCTGGGATGCTCACCTCGTCGCCGAACAGGATGGCGAGACGATCATCTATATCGACCTGCACCTGATCCATGAGGTGACCACGCCCCAGGCCTTCGCCGGCCTTCGGGCCAATGGCCGCCCCGTGCGCCGGCCCGACCGCACGCTTGCGGTGGCCGACCACAACGTGCCGACCGAGGGCCAGGCCTTGGGGGCCGCCGCCGTGGCCGACGAGGAGGCGCGCCTGCAGCTCCTGACCCTGGAGCGCAATGTCGCCGACAACGGCATCGAATACTTCCCCATGGGCGACCTGCGGAACGGCATCGTCCATGTGGTGGGGCCGGAGCAGGGGCGCACCCAGCCGGGCATGACCATCGTCTGCGGCGACAGCCATACCTCGACCCACGGCGCCTTCGGGGCGCTGGCTCAAGGCATCGGCACGTCCGAGGTCGAGCATGTGCTGGCCACCCAGACCCTGCGCCAGGCCAAGTCGAAGAACATGCGGGTGACCATCGACGGGACCCCGGCGCCCGGCGTCGGCGCCAAGGACTTCGCCCTGGCGGTCATCGGCGCCATCGGCACGGCCGGCGGCACCGGCTATGTGATCGAATATGCCGGCGAGGCGGTTCGGGCCCTGTCCATGGAAGGGCGGATGACGCTCTGCAACCTGACCATAGAGGCCGGGGCGCGGGCGGGCCTGGTGGCGCCGGACGAGACCACCTTCGACTATATGCGCGGCCGGCCCGCCGCGCCGAAGGGCGGCGCCTGGGACATGGCCATGACCCACTGGAAGAGCTTCTTCACCGACGAAGGCGCGGTGTTCGACCGCGAGGTCGTGCTCGATGCGGGCGACATCGCGCCCCTGGTCACCTGGGGCACCTCGCCCGAAGACGTCATGCCGATCACCGGCCTGGTCCCCGATCCGGCCAGCTTCGCGACGCCGGACAAGCGCGCCTCGGCCGCCCGGGCCCTGGACTATATGGGCCTGGTCGCCGGCCAGCCGATCTCCGAGGCCAAGGTGGACCGGGTGTTCATCGGTTCGTGCACCAACAGCCGGATCGAGGATCTGCGCGCCGCCGCCGCCGTGGTGCAGAAGGCCTTCCTGGAAGGCCGGCTGGTGGCGCCGCACGTCACCGCCATGGTCGTGCCGGGCTCAGGCCTGGTGAAGGCTCAGGCCGAGGACGAGGGGCTGGACGCCATCTTCAAGGCCGCGGGCTTCGACTGGCGCGAGCCGGGCTGCTCCATGTGCCTGGGCATGAACCCTGACCGTCTGGCGCCGGGGGAGCGCTGCGCCTCGACCTCGAACCGCAATTTCGAGGGCCGTCAGGGCCGCGGCGGACGCACCCACCTGCTCAGCCCGGCCATGGCCGCGGCCGCCGCCATCGCCGGCCACCTGGCCGACGTGCGCGACTTCATCTGATGATCAGCGGCCTCGATCACGTCGCGCTGGCGGTGCGCGACCTGGATCAGGCGCAGGCCGCCTATGCTCGCCTGCTGGGCCGCGCCCCCAACTGGGTCGGCGGCGACGGCGGGGCGCGGCACGCCTGGTTCCAACTGCCCAATATGGCCCTGGATGTCATCGCGCCCTCCGGCGAGGGCGCGTTCGGGGACGTGATCCGCGCCCATCTCGACGCCCACGGGGAGGGCGTCTGGGCCCTGGCCTTCACGACGCCGGACATCGAGGACGCCGTCGCCCTGCTGCGCCGGCGGGGGATCGGCGCCTCCGATCCCGGACCCGTGCGCTCCACCCATGAGGATGGCCGCAAGCGCTACTGGACCACCTCGACCCTGGACGTGGCCACGACCGGCGGCATGAACGTCCTGCTCACCGCCCCGCCGCGGGATGGCCAGCCCTGGCCGCTGTCGGCGCCCACCGAGGGCGAGGCCGCCGCGGTCACCGAGCTCGACCATGTGGTGGTCCGCACCCCGAACCCCGAGCGGGCATTGGCCGTCTATGGCGCCAAGCTTGGCCTCGACCTGCGCCTGGACCGCTCGAACGCCGACTGGGGCGCCCGGCAGCTCTTCTTCCGCTGCGGCGCGGCGGTGGTGGAGTTTGGGGCGAGCCTGAAGACGCCCGTTTCCGACGCGCCCGACTCCAGCGGCGGCCTGGCCTGGCGGGTCGATGATCCGGCCGCCGTCCATGCCCGCCTGGCCGCTGACGGCTGGGATGTCTCGGACCTGCGCCAGGGTCGCAAGCCCGGCACCCAGGTCTTCACTGTCTGCTCTGGCGCGCCCGGCCTGCCCGCCCTGATGATCCAGCAGGGGACGCCCGCGACGTCCCAGGAGACCGATCGATGAAGCCCTTCACCAAGATCGACGCCAAGGCCGCGCCGCTCGCCCTGTCCAATATCGACACCGACCAGATCATCCCCAAGCAGTTCCTGAAGACGGTGGAGCGCGAGGGTCTGGCCCGCGGGCTGTTCTACGACTTCCGGTTCGACGAGGCGGGGAACGAGAAGGCCGACTTCGTGCTGAACCAGCCGGCCTACAAGGACGCGGGCGTCCTGGTGACCGGCGACAATTTCGGCTGCGGCTCCTCGCGGGAGCACGCCCCCTGGGCGCTGCTGGACTTCGGGATCACCTGCGTGATCTCCACCAGCTTCGCCGACATCTTCTACAATAACTGCTTCCAGAACGGCCTGCTGCCGGTGGTGCTGAAGGCGCACGAGGTCGACGCCCTCATGGATCAGGCCCGGGGCGGCAACCATGTGGTCAGCGTCGACCTGGAGGCCCAGACGGTCACCGCGCCGGACGGCGCGGTCTTCGGCTTCGAGATCGACCCGGCCCGCAAGCACAAGATGCTCAATGGCCTCGACGCCATCGGCGAGACCCTGCAGCGGGCTTCCGACATCGATGTCTATGAGGGCCGCCGCGCCCTGGACAATCCCTGGCTGGAGCGGGCGTGAGCCTGGTCATCGCCGGGACGATCCGCGTGCCGACCGACCGGCTGGAGGCCTTCCGCCCGCACATGCTGGCCATGCTGGAGGCCAGCCGGGCGGAGGATGGCTGCCTAGAATATTCCTATGCGGGGGACGTCGCCGAGCCCGGCCTGATCCGGGTGTTCGAGGCCTGGCGCGACCAGGCCGCCCTGGACGCCCATTTCCAGACCCCGCACCTAGCCGCCTGGCGGGCGGCCTGGCCGGAATTCGGGGTTTCCGATCGCCGCCTCATCGCCTACGAGGTCGCCTCTGAGCGGGCGGTCTAGTTCTCCGTCCACACGACCAGCGACGGGGGCCCTTCATGACCGATCTTCTCCTCCTGCCCGGTGACGGCATCGGCCCCGAAGTGACCGATCAGGTGCGCCGGGTGATCGCCGCCCTGACCCCGGACCTGGTGGTCGAGGAACGGCCCTTCGGCGGGATCAGCTATGACCAGACGGGCCTGCCCCTGACCGACGAGACCCTGGCGCTCGCCAAGGCCTCCAAGGCCGTGCTGATGGGCGCCGTGGGCGGGCCAAAATGGGCCGGCGTTCCCCGGGACAAACGCCCTGAGGCGGGCCTGCTCGCCCTGCGGGCGGGCATGGAGGTGTTCGCCAATCTGCGCCCGGCCCTGTGCTTCGGCCCCCTGGCCGACGCCTCCTCGCTCAAGCGCGAGCTGGTCGAGGGCCTCGACTTCATGATCGTGCGCGAGCTGACCGGCGGTATCTATTTCGGCGAGCCCCGCTTCATCGAGGACCTGCCCGGCGGCGGCAAGCGGGCGGTGGACACCCAGGTCTATACGACCGCCGAGATCGAGCGGGTGGCGCGGGTGGCCTTCGAGCTGGCCCGGGGCCGGCGCAACAAGGTCCATTCGGCCGAGAAGTCCAATGTGATGGACTCCGGCCTGCTGTGGCGCGAGGTGGTCACCGACCTGCACAAGCGCGAGTTCGCCGATGTCGAGCTGGAGCACATCCTGGCCGACAATGCGGCCATGCAGATCGTCAAGAATCCCAAGCAGTTCGACGTCATGGTCACCGACAACCTGTTCGGCGATATCCTGTCGGATGCGGCGGCGCAGCTGACCGGGTCGCTCGGCATGCTGCCCTCGGCGGCGCTCGGCGCGCCGGGTAAGCCTGGCCTCTATGAGCCGATCCACGGCTCGGCGCCGGACATCGCCGGGCAAGGCCTGGCCAATCCCCTGGCCGCCATCCTGTCGTTCGAAATGGCCCTGCGCTGGTCCCTTGATCGCACTGAGGCCGCCGACCGTCTGCAGGCCGCAGTGATCAAGGCCCTGGAGGACGGCGCCCGCACCCGCGACCTCGGCGGCGCCCTGACCACCGTGCAGATGGGCGACGCCGTCCTGGCGGCGCTGGCTTAGGCGGCTCCGGGCTTAAAGGTCCTCGGCCAGGGAAGGCTCCAGCGCGATGGCGGCGGCCTGATCGGCGGCCGCCCCCTCGGCGTCCCCCAGTTCGCCGCGGACGAGGCCGCGGACAAAGAGAGCTCCTGCCAGGTTTGGATTGATCGCCAGGGCCTTATCCAACCACTCGCGGGCGCTGAGCGGGTCATCCAGCATGTAGTAGACGCCGCCCTTCTCCTCCATCAGGTCCGCATCATCGGGCGCCAGCGCCAGACCCGCATCGGCCTCCCGCAGGGCGGCCTCATAATCACCCTTGTTGCGGCGGATGACGGTGGCGACATAGCGGGAATAGGCGGTGTCGGCGCCTGCGGCGGCCAATCTGTCCATCTGCTCCAGGGCGCCGTCGACCTCGCCCAGCAGGTAGAGCGCCTCGCCGCGGATCAGCCTGTATTCGGGATTGTCCGGGGCGAGCGCCACAGCCCGCGCGCTGGGGCGCTCGGCCTCCTCGAAGCGATCCAGCCGGACCAGGGTCGCGGCCCACGAAGCGTGCATCTCGGCGTCGTCGGGATAGCGCTTCACGAGGCTGGCATAGCTGGCTTCGGCCCCTTCGTAGTCGCCGCTCCAGAACAGAGCCTCGGCCAGGCCATACGCGTAGGCGGCGTCGTCGGGATTGATGTCCAGAGCGCGCCGATAAAGCAGCACGGCCTGGGCGGGGTCTGTCTCCAGAGCCAAGGCGGCCAGGCCAGCCCAGGCGTCGCCCTCTTCAGGGTCCAGAAGGGCCGCCCGCTCAAGATCGGCCTTGGCGCGCGCATGGTCGTCCAGCAGGAACAGCAACCTTCCGCGCCGGGCGAGGCTGGCTGCGAGATCCCTTGCGCCGGTGGCCTCGACCATGTGTTCGGCGAAGACCAGGGCGCTGTCCAGGTCACCGGCCGCCTCGGCGGCGAAGGAGGCGTAGATCAGGGCCACGAAGCTGAGCGCCGCAGGATCGGGGATGGCGGCGAGATCGGCCCGGCCGCCGTCGAGATCGTCCATTGCGATGCGGGCGAAGGCTCGAAGGGCGTAGGCGTCCCCGGAGGGCGCCTCGTGGATCGCCCGGTCGAGGTCGCGGAGAGTCGCTTCTGGGCGGATCGGCATCTGGAGAGCCGCTCGGGCGAGGCGGAGATCAGCAGAATCCGGGGCTCGGGCGATGGCGCGATCCAGAATCTGGTCGCGCTTCTTGGGTTGCCCCGCATCATGAAGGAGGTCGATCAGCGTTACGGTCAGGTCGATATCGTCAGGGCGCTCACGGTGCAGCCGCTCAAGGTCTGGAATTACGTCCGAGCCGCGGCCCAGGGCGATGAAGAGCTCGGCGCGGGTGGACCTCAGCTCCATGGACTCCGGGTCGTCGCGAAGGCCGGCCTCGGCGAAGCCCAGAGCCTCGTCAAATCGTTCGGCCAACAGGCGCGTTCGCGCCTGAGCATTTCTGACGCCCGTGGTCGGCTGAAGCGCTGCAGCCTGGTCGGTGGCGGCGATGGCGTCGTCAAGCTGGCCGGTCGAGACCAGGGCGAACGCCATCCACAGGTGGACAAGGGCGCGATCCTCGTCGGTCTGCGCCATGGGCAGGGCTTCGCGGCAGAGGGCGAGGCTGGCGGCCGGGTCGCTGCTGGGTTCCGAATCCAAACAGGCCTGAACCTGAGGCGGGGTGGCCCCGTCCGCCCCCGATGTCTGCGCCGACAAGGGACTGGTCCAGAGGCTGGCGAGGATCGCCCCGGCCCCCACGGCCGAGGCGATGGACCGAGATGTCGCGGTCATGGCGGGTCTCCCAAGGGCGCGGCCGCGGGGCGGGCCAGGACGATGATCGGGGGGGTGGAGAGCCAGGGCCTGGCCAGGGCGTGGACATCGGCCGGCGTCAGCCTCGCCAGGGCCTGGCCCAGGCGGTCCAGCTCCTTGCGCTGGGTGTCCCAGTCGACGGGGCCGCCCAGGGCCTTGGCCCAGTAGAGGTCGGACCCGCGCAGGGGGTCCAGCTGGGTCAGCATGGGGCGGCGGGCCTGTTCGAAGGCCTCGGCCGTGGGCGGCGCGGCGACAAAGCCGGCGGCGGCCTGGCGCACGGTCTCGATGACGTCGTCCAGGCGGCGCGCCTCGGGCGTCACCTCCACATAGAGGGCGATGTCATGGGGTTCCGTCAGACTGCCGTCGAGCTGGGCGGTGGGGGAATAGGTGCGCCCCTGCCGCCGGCGGGTCTCCTCGACCACGGCGGTCTCCAGCAGGGCCGTCAGGACCATGGCGGCGGCCCGCTCCTCGATCGGGCCGATCGCCGGCCGCGTCCAATAGAGGTGGGCGGCGCTGCGCCCAGCCGGACCCTGATGGGTCACTTCGATCGGTCGCGGCGGCGCGGCGGAATAGTCGAGGGGCGGACGTTCAGGTCGCGGCCGGTGCGGCGGCCGGGCCGGGCGCGCGCCCAGGGAGCGGGCGGCCAGCAGGATCGCATCGTCTTCGCTGATATCCCCCACCAGGGTCAGCTCCACCGGGCCGGTGGTGAGGAAGGGCGTCAGGGCGGCCTTCAGGTCCGCAGGGTCGAGACGTCGATAGGTGTCCGGGTCGGCGGCCGCGCCGGCGGTGTCGGGCCAGATGGTCCGGGCGAAGGCGGTCTCGACGGCCTCGACCGGGTTCAGCCGGGCCTCCTGTTCCAGGCTCGCCGCCAGCAGGGCCAGGGAGTCGGCCAGTTCGGCGTCGAAGCCCGGGGTGATGAGATGGGTCATGATCACCGCCATATGGGCCGGCGTCTGACTGGCGAAGCTCTGGGCGCTCACCACCAGGCCGGCGTCGGAGAGGCTGGCCTCGAATTCCCAGTCCCACTCGGCGTTCAATTCCTGCAGGGCGCCGAAGCTGCGGCCCTCCACCCCGGCCGCGGGCAGGACGGCGGCGGCGGCGGAGGCGAGCACGAAGGCCTCGGGGCTGAGCTCCCGGCCGCCAGGCCCCATCCGGATGCGGATCTGCACGAAGCCCGGCGCATTTTCGGTGGCCATGTGCTTCAGCACCAGGCCGTTGGCGAAGGTCACCCGCACCACCCCTTGGGCCAGGACTTCCCGGCGCACGACCCGGCCCTCGGGGCCGAAGTCGTAGATCAGGGGCTCCGGCGGCGGGAAGGAGGCCGCCAGCGGGGCGGCGGCGCCCGCGCGCCAGCTGGCCGCCACGGCGGGCGGCGTCAGGCCGGTGTCCTCGACTGAGAGGGTGGGCGGCGTGGTCTCGGGCCACAGGGCCTCGAAAGCCGCGACAAGGGCCTCGGGCGTCAGGCTGGAGGCGACGCGGCTGATCTGGCGCATCGTCTGATGGGGGGCGAGGAAGGGCCGTCCATATTCTTCGTGACGGATCAGCTCGTCGGCCATCTCCGCCGCCGTGGCGCTGGCGTAGCTGGTCAGGGCGCCGCGCGCATAGGCCCGCTGGCTGGCCACCGCAGCGTCGATCTCGGCCTGGGTCGGCCCCTCGGCGGCGAAGCTGCGCAGGGTCGCCTGAGCCAGCCTCAAGCCCTCCAGCCCCCTATGCGGGGCGTGGGTCGCGCGGGCGCAGGCCACCTGACGGGTTTCGTACCAGTTCGGCCCCTCGACCCCCAGATAGTAGATCCCCGGGGTGGCCGCCGCCGCCCGGCTCAGCCGCTGGTTGACGATGCTGAGGAGGAGGGTCTCGCGCAGTTCCTCGGCCGGGTCATAGGCGTCATCCTCCGCCACCGGAGTGTTGCGACAGGCCAGACTCTGGGCCGGCAGGCGGCCAGGCGTCAGGACCAGGGCTGCGGGCGTCTTCGGCGGCTCTGGCGCAGGGGTGGTCGGAATCCGGGGCCGCGCGCCAGCGCCGGCCCAGCCGCCGAGACGGCGCTCCAGCTCGGCCGCCATGTCATCGGCGTCGAGGTCGCCGGTGACGATGATGACGCTGCGGTCGGGGCGATACCACTTGGCGTGGAAGACCCTCAGGTCGTCCGGCGTCAGGGCGGTCAGGGTGGCCACGGACCCGGCGGGGGTCAGATTGTCCTCGGGCCGGAAGTGGAAGCTGGTCTCCTGCTCGTCCGTGGCGTCGCCCGAGCGCAGCCGGTCCAGGCGCTCGGCCAGGATGACGCCCCGCTCGGCCGCCACTTCCTCGGGGCGGAACAGCTGGCCATCCCCCACGTCGCGCAGCCAGTCGAGGCCGCGGGCCATATTGGCCGCGTCGGGGGTCGGCAGGTCCAGGTGATAGGTGGTGGTCCAGCGGCCGGTGAAGGCGTTGTGGTCCCAGCCGGACGCGGCGCCGGCCTGGGCCATCACCTGCTCGATCTCGCCATCGGCGAAGTTGCGGGTGGAGCGGAAGGCCATGTGCTCGACGAAGTGCGCAACCCCGCGGTTGTCCGCGCCCTCGGCCTGACTGCCGACCTGAACCATCAGGCGGAACGAGAGGCCGTCGGCGTCGGCCATGGGCAGGATCATATAGGCCAGCCCGTTGGACAGCTCGCCCCGCACCAGGTCGGGATGCTCGTCTTGCGCCGACGAAGGTCCTGCGCAGCTTCCCGCCGACAGGGCGATCCAGCCTGCAAGGATGCATTTCGCCCAGAATCGTCCCACGAACCGCCCCACGCCAGCCCCGAACAAAACAGAAACGCCCGAAGCTCTACCTACAATAGGTTGTCCGGACTCGCCAACCCCTGTTGCGCCGGTTGGGCTGCGGGGCGGGGCCTCAGTCCAGGCCCAGGCTCTTGCGATAATCGGGGTGCAGCAGGTCCTGATACTCCTCGTGCCGCTTGATATAGCTGGCGAAGAAGGGACAGACCGGCATCACCGCCTGGCCGTGCTCGCGGGCGTAGTCCAGGCCCGCGCGGACCAGCTTGGAGCCGACCCCCTTGCCCTCGAAGGCCGGCGGCACCTCGGTGTGGGGAAAGAGGATGCCGGTCTTCAGCAGCCGGTATTCGGCATAGGCCACGTCGTCGCCGACGCGGATCTCGAACCGTCCATCGTCGGTATTGTTGATCACCGGCAGATCATCGGGGTCGGCCATGGCGGGCTCCTGGAACGGTTTGAGCCCCAGAGAAGCACGGCTCCCGGACGCAAGAAAGGCCGACGTCGCCGTCGGCCTTTCCAGAGGACCAAGAGGGTCGCAGAAGCTCCGGTCAGGAGCTTTCAGGTCAGCTTAGCGCTGGGCCAGCTCGATGCCGGCCATGGCGGCCAGTTCGGCGTCGCCGACCTTTTGCAGGGTGGCTTCCACCGTCGACTTCACGCAGCGGGCCTGGGCGGCCTGGCGGAAGGTTTCGCTGGTGGTTTCACGCAGGCAGACCGAGCGGGCGGCGCCCTGGATGTCGGCGTGGATTTGCTCGGCCGACTTGCCGGCGAGGGAGATCTTCACGCCTTCGGCGAAGGCCGGAGCGGAGATGGAGACGGCCGCGACGGCGGCGAGAGCAGCGATACGAGCGATCATTTTTTCAGTTCCCGAAAAGGGGGTTGATGACAACCACTTTGCGGGGCGTTCCTCTGGCGGCCTTCGTCGTCGATGTGCGTCGTTGCCGGCTGCCTTGAGACAGGTCTTAGCCGCCCTTTCCCCTGGGTCACAAGCTACAATTTTGCGACGCAACATCGCAGTGCTGCGTTGCGGGATGATAAGGCGCCGCTGATCAGGTTTTAGGCGCCTGGGGGTTGGGGAAGGGGATGAGCGGCTCCAGAAGCCGGTAGGTTGAGGCGTCCAGCACCGCCACGCCCGGCAGGGTCAGGGCGCGCCACAGCTCGAGCGGGGCCACGGTGTTATGGGCCGCGATGAAGCCGCTCATGGCCGTTCCGTGGGTGACAATAGCGACGGCGCCGTCGGTTGCGCCGTGGACGGCGATGTCGATCGCGGCCTGAAACCGGGTCAGGACGGACCGCGCTGACTCGCTCCCGATCACCACGGCGTCAGGAGTTTCAAAGTAGGCGGAGATGCGAGCCTCCAGGGCGCCGGCCGAGACGAAGCTCAGGCCCGTGCGGTCGTTCTCCTGCAGGCCGTCCAAGGGATGGAAGGGCAGCTGCAGATTCATGGCGACCAGGGCCGCTGTCTCCAGGGTCTTGGGCTCTGGGCTGGCGAAGATGCTGGCCACGCGCCTGCACCGACAGATCTCGGCGAGCCAGTCGCACCGCGCGCGCCCCTCGGCCGACAGCACCCAGCGGTGGGAGATCACCTCCGGCGTGATCTCCGGCGGCGCGTGCTTGATCAGAAGGAGTTCGCCCATGGGTCACTGAGGTCCTTGCCGGGATCACGCCGCCGCCAGTCGGCGGCGAGCGTGTAGGCCCCGGGGATGTGCGGATCGGTCCAGTCGGGGTGTTCCTCGAACGTTTTCAGCCGGAAACCGGCGCCTAGCGCGGCCCCCAAAACCTCGCTAAGGGTCCAGAATCGGTACTGGCATTCTCCAAGGACCCGGTCCTGGCCTGTCGGGTCAGGCACCGGCGCCCGGACGAGGTCAGCAGAAAAGTAGTCCGGCGCTTGCCCGGGATAGGACTGGAACAGCTTGCGCTGGACAGGGTGGAATTCATGCAGGACGAGCGCTGCGCCCTCGCCGCAGAGCCGCCCCATCACCCGGAAAAAGGCCGCGATGTCGAGGTGGTAATGGAGGATGCCGAGTTCCATCACCAAGGCGTCGAACTCCCCAAGGCCCAGATCGGCCGCCGCCATGATGTCGGACAGAACATAGTCGAGCCTGACCTGCGCCGCGCTGGCCAGTTCGGCGGCGTAGCGTCGGTTATCTTCGGCGAAATCAATGATAGTCACTTGCGCGCCCAGGAGGGCAAGGCTGACCGCGAGGCGGCCGTGCGACCCCTGCACATTGCAGATTCGCTTGCCAGCGATCGGGCCGAGATGGGGCAGGACGCGCCTGGCCGCCCTCGCAGGGTCGGCCTGCAGGCGGGCGGCCTCGTCTGCCGGGGCCCCAAGAGCCTCCTGCCACGCCTCATAGCGTGCGGCGTTCCAGGCGGCCCGGTTGGCCTGCATGACGTCGGCGGGGCTCTCCGAGGCCACGGCCTACCCTTCCACCGTCATCTGGGTCTGGATGACCAGGGCCAGCAGTCTGCCGGTCTCGTCGGTGATGCGGGTCTGCCAGACGCTGGAGCGGCGGCCGATGTGCAGGGGCGTGGCCTCGCCGGTGACGGTGGTTCCGACCTTGGCCGAGCCCAGGAAGTTGGTCTTGCTCTCCAGGGTCGTGGTGCGCGCGCCAGCCGGCAGGTTGAGGAAGCCGCCGATGGCGCCCAGGGCGTCGGCGAACGCCATGAAGGCGCCGCCGTGCAGGATGCCGCCGGCCGTGCACAGGTCCTCGCGGACGGTGAGGGTCCCCACTACGCGGTCCTTGGCCCGCTCGCTGATCTGAAGACCCATCAGGTCGGCGAAAGGCATGCCGGTGCTCGGCTGGCTCATGGCGCTGGTCTCCCTCATCTGGCCCCGGCGGTTCGCCACCGGGTTGCGCCAGGCCATCCTAGCCCCTAGGTGAAGGGGGACGAAGCCGCGGCCGGTCGGGCCAATGCGGCGGCGCGCTTGCGCGCGTTCATGCGGCGGCGTAACGAACGCACCGCTTAAAACATTCAGGAGAGACTTTGATGGGTTACCGGGTGGCCGTCGTCGGCGCCACGGGCAATGTGGGCCGTGAGATGCTGAATATCCTCGAGGAAGTCGAGTTTCCCGTGGACAAGATTCACGCGATCGCCTCGCGCAAATCCATCGGCGTCCAGGTGTCCTTCGGCTCCGAAACGGTGGCCTGCGAGGATATCGCCCAGTTCGACTTCTCCACCGTCGACCTGGTGCTGATGAGCGTGTCGGGTTCCTTCTCCAAGGAGTGGTCGCCCAAGATCGGCGCCGCCGGCCCCATCGTCATCGACAATTCCTCGGCCTTCCGGATGGACCCGGACGTGCCGCTGATCGTGCCGGAGGTGAATCCGGACGACGTCTCCTACGCCCACAAGAAGAACATCATCGCCAACCCGAACTGCTCGACGGCCCAGCTGGTGGTGGCGCTGAAGCCCCTGCACGACCGGGCGAAGATCAAGCGGGTGGTGGTCTCGACCTACCAGTCGGTCTCCGGCGCGGGCAAGGAGGGCATGGACGAGCTCTGGGATCAGACCAAGGGCGTCTTCGTCCTCGGCGCGCCGCCGCCCAAGAAGTTCCCCAAGCAGATCGCCTTCAACGTCATCCCCTTCATCGGCGCCTTCAACGACGACGGCTATACCGACGAAGAGGCCAAGATGTGGAACGAGACCCACAAGATGATCGACCCGGCCATCAAGCTGACGGTCACCTGCGTGCGCGTTCCGGTCATGGTCGGCCATGCCGAGGCGGTGAACATCGAGTTCCACGAGCCCCTGGACGAGGACGACGCCCGCGACCTGCTGCGCGACAGCCCCGGCCTGGTGGTGATCGATAAGCGCGACGAGACCGGCTACATGACCCCCAAGGAGGCCCAGGGCGAGTTCCCGGTCTTTGTCAGCCGCATCCGCAACGACCCGACGGTCGAGAACGGCCTGAACCTGTGGGTGGTGGCCGACAACCTGCGCAAGGGCGCGGCGCTCAACGCCATCCAGATCGCCCAGCTGCTGGACGAGCGCGGTCTGATCAAGACCAAGGCCATCGCCTAGCCTGAAAGGGCTCCAGACCGACACGAATGGGCGGCCGTCCCGCGGTCGCCCATTTGCATGTCCGCTTCCCGCCAGTCCGGCCCTGGTCTGCGCTTGTGAAGCCTGGCCGAAGGCCTAGGTAAGGCTCCGCCGCTGGGCTCCGCGCCTGGAGGCTCCCAATTCTTCCAGCCGAAAGCCCGCGCCTTGGCCCAGACGCCGCCTTCCTCGCCGCCGATCGCGTTCGCCGCAGGCCTGACGGCCTATCTGATCTGGGGCGTCATCCCGCTCGTCTTCCAGGTGATTGGCGGCTATGGCGTCGGCCCCTGGGAGACCCTGGCCCACCGCACCTTCTGGGCCATCCCGATCGCCGGCCTGTTCGTCTGGATGGCCGGGCAAGGGGGCCAGGCCCTGGCGGTGTTCCGCAAGCCCCGGGTGCTGGGGTTGTTGGCCCTGTCCTCCCTGCTGATCGCGGCCAACTGGGTGGTGTTCATCTGGGCGGTGAACAATGAGCGGGTGCTGCAGACCAGCCTGGGCTATTTCATCAACCCCCTGCTCAACATGGCCGCCGGCGCGCTGTTCTTCCGTGAGCGGATCGACCGCACGGCGCAGATCGCCATCGCGCTCGCCGTGGTCGGCGTGGCGCTGCAGGCCCTGGCGCTCGGGCGGCTGCCCTGGGTCTCGCTCACACTGGCGGCCTCGTTCTGCGGCTATGGGATCGTGCGCAAGCGGGTGGCCGCCGACGCCCAGACCGGCCTGTTCATCGAGTGCCTGCTGCTGGGGATTCCCGGCGCGGTGTTCGCCATCTGGCTGGCCCAGGCGGGCGCCGACCACTTCACCCAAGGGGTCGCCCCGGCCGCCTGGCTGATCTTCTCCGGCCTGGCCACGGCCATTCCGCTCGTCCTGTTCGCCTGGGCCGCAAGGCGCCTGCCGCTGTCGGCCATGGGCTTCATGCAGTTCCTGGCCCCGTCGATGACCTTCGTCATGGGCGTGCTGCAGGGTGAGGCCCTGACCGCGCTCAACATGGCCTCGTTCGTCTTCATCTGGGTCGGAGCGGGCGTCTTCGCCTACGGCCTGTGGCGGGCCTCCCGCCGCGTGCCGGCCGCCGTGGCGCCGGTGGTCTGAGCCGCGCGCAGCGCAGAAAAGAGGGGACACGAAGGACGCAAAGGGGGCGCGAAGGACACGAAGGCGAGGCTGCCGACCCCTTCGTGTCCTTGGCTACCTTGGTGTTCTTTGTGTCCCGCCTTTTGAAGCGCCTGCGGCACGCTGGTGACGGCGACCTTCGCACGACCCCCTCAACCGTCGTCCTGGCCCTGTGCCCAGGATCCCTCTCGACGCTTGCGCTTAGCCCTCGACAGGGATGCTCGGCACAAGGCCGAGCATGACGGGGAGTTGAGGATGGGGAGACGGCGGGCGCCCGAAGACGCCGAGACCTCAGTGCCCGTGGGGGCCTTCGTAGACGCCAGGCGCCAGGCGCTCGTTCTCCGGGCCTTCGCCGGCCTCGGGCGCCAGCTGGAAGCGGCGGTCGCAATAGGGGCATTCGACGAAGGTCGCCTCGCCCATCTCCAGCCAGACCCGCGGATGGCCCAGCGCCCCGCCGACCCCGTCGCAGGCGATGCGGCCGGTGCGAACATAGACCACCTCAGGCGCGGGGCGGGCGTCAGCGGTGATCAGGGTCACCGCCGGCTTGGCCGGCATGGGCTCAGGGGCGGTCTGGGCCTGGACGCCACGGTTTTCGGTCGGACGGGCCATAAGGGGAAATCTCCGCTCGGAAGCTTGGCGCAGGCGCCGCTCGCGCCTAGGTATGCGAGGCGGGCTTGGCCCGTCAATGATCGCGCCCGCAAACCCTTTGCCCGGCGCCGCTCAAGGGGACGGCATGGATCTTCCGGAATTCGCCATCGAGGCCCGCGGCCTGGTCAAGACCTACCCGGCCACCAAGACCACGCCGGAGATGAAGGCGCTGCGCGGGATCGACCTGGCCATTCCCCGGGGCTCCATCTTCGGCCTGCTGGGTCCCAATGGCGCGGGCAAGTCGACCTTCATCAACACCCTGGCCGGCCTGACCAAGAAGACCTCGGGCACGGTGAAGATCTGGGGCCGGGACATCGACGTCCAGCCCCGGGATGCCCGGGCCGCCATCGGCGTTGTGCCCCAGGAGATCGCCGCCGACCCCTTCTTTACGCCGCGGGAGTCCCTGGAGGTCCAGGCCGGCATGTACGCCGTGCCCCGCAAGGAGCGCCGCACCGACGAGCTGCTGGCCGCCCTGGGTCTCGCCGACAAGGCCAACGCCTATGTCCGCCAGCTGTCGGGCGGCATGAAGCGCCGCCTGATGGTGGCCAAGGCCATGGTGCATAATCCCCCGGTCCTGATCCTGGACGAGCCCACCGCCGGGGTGGACGTGGAGCTGCGCCGCCAGCTCTGGAACTATGTGGTCGAGCTGAACCGCAAGGGCGTCACCATCGTGCTCACCACCCACTATCTGGAAGAGGCCCAGGAGCTCTGCGACCAGATCGCGATCGTCAATCGCGGCGAGGTCGTGGCGTGTGAGTCCACCGCCACCCTGCTGGGGCGCCTCGACACCCGCGCCGTGCTGGTGACCCCGGAGGAGCCGGTGATCCAGGCCCCGACCCTGCCCGGCTTCGAGACCAAGCTGCGCAATGGCGGCGCCTTCCAGGTGACCTATCGCACCGGCCAGTCCAGCGTGGAGCAGGTGCTGGCCGCCGTCCGGGCTGCTGGCCTGCACATCAAGGACATCGCCACCGAGGATCCGAGCCTGGAGGACGTCTTCGTCGACCTCACCACCGACAAGACCCCGCAGGTGGCGTAAAGCGCCCCGGCGTGGCCGCCAAACCCGTTTGCGGTCCCGCCCCCTTTCGGCTAGAAACCCGCTCCGCCTCAGGCGCCAAGCACCCGTAGCTCAGCTGGATAGAGCGTTGCCCTCCGAAGGCAAAGGTCACACGTTCGAATCGTGTCGGGTGCGCCATTTCTCCCAAAGCAGATCATGATGCGCCCTTATAGACGCCAGGTCCTGGCCGGCGTTGTCGCGTCGGCATTGGTGGGACCGGCCACAGCCCAGGACACACGGCAAATGTACGGACTGATCGGCAAGATGACGGCCAAGGCCGGAGAGCGCGCCGCCCTGGCGGCGATCCTGCTGGAGGGGCTCGCCGACATGCCCGGCTGCCTGAGCTATGTGGTGGCCGAGGATCCGGCCGATCCCGACGCCCTGTGGATCACCGAGGCCTGGGAGAGCCAGGACGCCCACCGCGCCTCCCTGTCGCTGCCCTCGGTCCAGGCCGCCATCGCCAAGGGCCGCCCCCTGATCGCAGGCATGGAGAGCATCGCCGAGACGAAACCGATCGGCGGCCACGGCCTGGGGTGACCTGAGCCCGCCCCACATTTCCCTTGGTGAACGGTGTTTGGTTGGGCTCCATGGGGGCTGGAGACGTTTGGGCGCGGGGCCGGGAAGAGCCGCCGTCCACCTGAAGGGCAGGAGACCGGTCATGGCCGATGGATATGTGGACGTGCTGCGCGACAAGCGGGCGGCGGCGCGCAAGCTCGCCTATGAGACGCCGATCGAGGAGCTTCACCCGGCGCGGGCCTCGCTGTTTCGCGACGACGCCATGTGGCCGACCTTCGAGCGGCTGAGGAAAGAGTCGCCGGTCCACTACACGCCCGACAGCAACTACGGCGCCTACTGGTCGATCACCCGCTACAACGACATCCTGGCGGTGGACTCCAACCACCAGGTGTTTTCCTCGGCCAAGGGCATCACCCTGCAGGCCAAGGCCGCCCAGGGGTTTCGCGACCCGAATGCGGAGTCCGGGTCCAACTTCATCGCCATGGACCCGCCGCGCCACGACGTGCAGCGCAAGACCGTCAGCCCGGCCCTGTCGCCCATGGCGCTCTCGGTCATGGCGCCGCTGATCCGCGAGCGGGCCGGCCTGATCCTCGACAGCCTGCCGGTCGGCGAGGAGTTCGACTGGGTGGACAAGGTCTCGAAAGAGCTCACCACCATGACGCTCGCGACCCTGTTCGACTTCCCCTTCGAGGAGCGGCGCAAGCTGACCTTCTGGTCCGACGCCATGACCACCGCGCCCGGGCATGGGCCGGTGGCCGACCTGGCCGAGCTGCGCCAGGCCATGAACGAGTGCTTCAGCTTCTTCACCGGCCTGTGGAACGAGCGGGTCAATGCCGAGCCCACCGGCGACCTCATCTCCATGCTGGCCCATGGGGAGGAGACGCGGAACATGTCGATGGCCGACTTCCACGCCAATGTCGCCCTGCTGATCATCGGCGGCAATGACACCACGCGAAACACCATCTCCGGCTCCGTCCTGGCGCTGAACCAGAACCCCGACCAGTACGCCAAGCTGCGGGCAAACCCGAACCTGATCCCCTCCATGGTCTCGGAGACCATCCGCTGGCAGACACCGCTGGCCCACATGGCGCGGACGGCGACGCAGGACTTCGAGATGGAGGGCAAGACCATCCGCGAGGGCGACAAGGTGGCCATGTGGTACGTCTCGGGCAATCGGGATGACACGGTGATCGAGAACCCGGACGCCTACATCATCGACCGACCCCGGCCGCGGCAGCACATGTCCTTCGGCTTCGGCATCCACCGCTGCGTCGGTAATCGCCTGGCCGAGCTGCAGCTGACCATCATCTGGGAGGAGATCATGAAGCGCTTCCCCGACATCCAGGTGCTGGCCGAGCCCAAGCGGAGCTATTCGATCTTCGTGAAGGGCTATGAGGACATGCAGGTGGTGCTGCCCGCCCGCATTTAGGCGAAAGGCCGAACGCCGCTCCTTCTGGGGAGCCGAAGAGGGAATCAGGGAATTATAGGCCTGCGGGCTTGCGACAAGGCCCGCCGCCATTGATGACCGGATTCCATGTTGAGGCGCTTCATAGACTGGTGGCGCGGCCCCTTGCCCGAGGACGCCGCGGCCCCGCCGACCCCGCAGGCCGGGGCCGTGCCCTATCGCCTGACCAAGGATGGCCCGGTCTTCCTGCTGGTCACCTCGCGGCGCACCGGGAGGTGGCTCTTTCCCAAGGGCGGGCTGATGCGCGACCGCACCCCCTGGGCGTCCGCCGCCCAGGAGGCCCTGGAGGAGGCCGGCGTCGAGGGCGTGGTCAGCGACCAGCCCCTGGGGACCTATACGGCCCGGCGGATCCGCGGCGACCAGACCGAGACCATCGCCGTCACCCTCTATCTGCTTGAGGTCACTCGCCAGCTCGACCGCTGGGACGAGAAGGCCCAGCGTCAGCGCCGCTGGGCGGATCTGGAGACCGCCATCGCCCTGCTGGCGGACGCCGCCCTGGGCGAGATGCTGCGCACCGCCGCCCACCAGCTGGCCGCCCGCCCGGCCCCGGCGCCCGATGCGACCGATCAGGCCCGCGGCAAGGGCAAGAAGATCCGCAAGGCCGAGGCCCGCGGCCGCCGCCTCAAGGCCGGATCAGGGCGCTGAGCAGGGTATAGAGCCCGCCGGACAACAGGCCCGCGGCCGGCACGGTGATCACCCAGGCTGCGGCGATGCCCCAGGCGTGGCGCCGCCGCACCAGCCGCCGCTTCTCGGTCTTTTCCCGCTGGCGCTCGGCCTGTTCCGCGGTCTGCGGGACCGGAGCGAGCGCGGGCGGCTCGATAACCACACCGCCATTGGGCCGCCGGCGGATGCCGCGATTGGTCAGCAGCTCGCGCAGCAGGCCGACGCCGAAGACGCCGCCGATGGCGATGTGGGTGGACGAGACCGGCAGGCCGAGGCTGGAGGCCGCCAGCACGGTGATGGCGGCCGCCTGGGCCACGCAATAGGCCCGCATGGCGTCCATCTTGGTGATCTTCTCCCCCACCGTGCGGATCAGGCGGGGGCCGAACAGAGCCAGGCCCAGCGAAATGCCCACCGCGCCGATGGCCAGCACCCACAGCGGCAGGATCACGTCCCCC
>NZ_JBALUY010000006.1:0-58114 GCF_036963605.1 Phenylobacterium sp.
TTCGCCGGCGCCGATGTGAAAGCCTTTGTCGGCGCCCGCGACGCCCAGGAGATGGAGCAGCGGATGACCCGCGCCCACGAGGTGGTCGATCGCCTCGCCAAGCTCAGCATGCCGACGGTCGCCGTCATCCATGGTTACGCCCTGGGCGGTGGACTGGAGATCGCGCTGGCCTGCGACCACCGCATCCTGGTCGGCGACGAGGCGCGCCTCGGATTTCCGGAAGTTCAGCTCGGCCTGCATCCGGGGCTGGGCGGCACGGCCCGCCTGCTGGACCTGATCGACCCGCTGGAAGCCATGCAGATGATGCTGACCGGCAAGGCCAAACGGCCGGGGGAGGCCAAGGTCATCGGCCTGGCCGACGCCGTCACCGAAGAGCGCCATGTGCGCGCCGCCGTCGCCGCGGTCGCCCGGGGCGAGTTCCGCTCGTCCAAGCCCGGCCGCCTGGGCCGGCTGCGCCACCAGGTCACCGAACGTATCCTGCACGCCGATCTTCCCCGCCGCGCCGCGGCTGATCGTATGCGCAGCCAGGCCGCCAAGCAGGCGCCGCCGGAACACTATCCCGCGCCGGGCGCCCTGGCGGACCTGTGGGAGCGACACGGCGACGACCTGAAGGCGATGCGCAAGGCCGAGATCGCCTCCTTCGCCCGGCTGATGACGACGGACGCCGCCCAGAACCTGATCCGCGTCTTCTTCCTGCGGGAGAAGATGAAGCGGCTGACCGAGGTCGAGGCGATGCCGCCGCGCCACCTGCATGTCATCGGGGCCGGCGCCATGGGGGGCGACATCGCCGCCTGGGCGGCTTGGCACGGGATCAAGGTCACCCTGGCCGACCTGAAGCCCGAGATCATCGCCCAGGCCGTGGGCCGCGCTGCGACCCTCTATCCCAAGCTCGGGCACGACAGCGCCAAGACCCGTGACGCCCTGGACCGCCTGATCCCAGACCCGGACGGCCACGGCGTCCGCCATGCCGACCTGATCATCGAGGCGGCGCCGGAAAAGCTTGAACTCAAAAAGAAAATCTATGCCGACCTCGAGCCGCGCATGAAGCCCGGCGCGGTGCTGGCCACAAACACCTCCTCGATACGGCTGGAGGACCTGGCCGAGGGGCTTTCAAAGCCCGAGCGGCTGATCGGCATACACTTCTTCAATCCGGTCTCGCGGATGCAGCTGGTGGAGATCGTCACCCATGAAGGGGTCTCAGGCGAGACGCTCGATCTGGCCAAGGCCTTCCTGGGCGCCATCGACCGTCTGCCGGCGCCGGTGCGCAGTGCGCCGGGCTTCCTCGTGAACCGGGCGCTGACGCCCTACATGCTCGAAGCCATGGTGATGATGCAGGAAGGCCACGCGCCCGAAACCATCGACGCCGCCGCCGAAGCCTTCGGCATGCCGGTAGGCCCCGCGACGCTCGCCGACCAGGTGGGGCTGGATGTGGGCATCGCCGTCGCCGACAGCCTGAAGGCAAACCTGGAAAAGCCCCTGCCCGTCCCGCCCGACACCCTGCGCGCCAAGGTCACGGCGGGCGACCTGGGCCGCAAGACCGGCAAGGGCATCTACGCCTGGAAGGACGGAGAAGCCCAGAAGGCCAGGTCCTTCGCCAAGCCGACCCAAGAGATGACCGACCGCCTGATCCTGCCGATGATCGACGCCTGCCTGGAATGCCTACGCCAGGGCGTGGTCGCGGACGAGGACGTGGTCGATGGCGCGATGATCTTCGGCGCCGGCTTCGCCCCCTTCCGCGGCGGCCCGATCCACTATGCCCGCGAGGCCGGCGCGCAGACGCTCAAGACCCGCATGGATGAGCTCGCCGCCATCCATGGCGAGCGTTTCCGTCCCGACCAGGGTTGGGATCGTCTGACGTGAGTTCGGCCATGCTGCGGATGACCCAGGCCGACGATGTCGCCAGGGCCATCATCGAACGGCTGGACGGCAAGGTGGTGCTGGGACTGCCGCTCGGCCTGGGCAAGGCCAACCATATCGCCAACGCCCTCTATGCCCGGGCGGCCACCGACCTCTCGATCTCGCTGCGGATCTTCACCGCGCTGACCCTGACGCCGCCAGAACCCGGCAGCCTGCTGGAAAAGCGGTTCATGGGGCCGATACTGGAACGCACCCTGGGGGGCTATCCCGAACTGGCCTACGCCCAGGCCCAGCGCCGGGGCGGCCTGCCGCCCAATATCGAGGTGGACGAGTTCTTCCTGCAGGCCGGCATGTGGCTGAATGATCCCGAGGTGCAGCAGAACTACATCAGCGCCAATTACACCCACGCTAGCCGCTACATCCTGGAACGCGGCTGCAATGTGGTCGCCCAGCTGGTGGCCAAGGGCGAGCGGGACGACGCCGAAAGCTACAGCCTCTCCTGCAACACCGACCTGACCCTGGAACTCCTCAAGGCCAAGGCCGAGGGCCGGAGCGACCTCATCCTGGTGGGCCAGGTGAATTCCGAACTGCCCTACATGCCAGGTCCCGGCGAACTGCCGCCTGAGGTCTTCGCCATGATGCTGGAGAGCCCGGAGGTGGAGTTTCCCCTGCCTGGCCCGCCCAAGCAGCCGGTCAGCCTGACCCACTACGCCATGGGCTTCCACGTCGCGAGCCTGATCCCCGACGGCGGCACATTGGAGATCGGCATCGGCTCCATGGGCCATGCGGTGGCCCATGCGCTGATCCTGCGTCACCGGCAGCCGGTCAGGTTCGTGGAGATTCTGAAGGCGCTGACCCCGCCCGATGATCGGCTCCAGCGCCACACCGCGCCCTTCGAGGAGGGGATCTATGCGGCCACCGAGATGTTCGTGGACGCCTTCCTAGAGCTCTACCGCGCCGGCGTTCTGAAACGCGAGGTGGACGGCGCGGTGCTGGACGCCGCCTTCTTCTTGGCGCCGCGGGACTTCTACGCCGCCCTGCGCGACATGCCGCTGGAGGAGCGCGCCAAGTTCCGGATGACCGATGTGGGCTTCGTCAACGAGCTGCACGGCGCGGACTTCGACAAGCGGGTGGCTGATCGCAAGGGCGCGCGCTTCGTCAACAACGCCATGATCGCCACCCTGCTCGGCGCCGTGGCCTCCGACGCGCTGGAGGACGGCCGGGTGGTGAGCGGGGTCGGCGGCCAGTACAATTTCGTCGCCCAGGCCTTCGCCCTGCCCGACGCCCGGTCGATCATGACCCTGCCGGCCAGCCGACAGGCCAGCGATGGGCCGGAATCCAACATCCGCTGGTCCTATGGCCACACCACCATTCCCCGGCACCTGCGCGACATGGTGGTGACCGAGTATGGCGTCGCCGATCTGCGCGGCGCCCGGGACGGCGAGGTGATTGCTCGGATGCTGGAGGTGGCCGACGCCGCCTTCCACGAAACCCTGGCGGATCAGGCCAAGGCCGCAGGCAAGCTCCCGGGCGACCACAGGATCAGCGCCTTCGCGGCCGGCAATACGGCTGCGGTCGTCGGCGAACGGCTGGAGCCGTTCCGCAAGGCCGGCGACCTGCCGCCCTTCCCTTTCGGCAGCGAGATGACGCAGGTCGAGCAGGACCTGGCTCCGGCGCTGCAGAAGATCAAGGCCGCGGCGGCGTCCAAGACCGATATCGCCGCCCTGGCCTTGCGCGGCCTGACGCCCGGCAAAGATCCGCCCGGCCTGGTCGCAGCGCTGGACCGCCTGGGCCTCTCGAAACCCCGGGGCCTGGAGGAACGCCTCTATGCCCGCCTGGTCAGAGGGGCGCTGGCGGAACGTTGATCTCGAACTGGCCTTGAGTTTGCACGGTACGTGTCGAAACGTATCGGGACGGGACGCGCCATGTTCGACAAATCCAGCAAGACTTCACCTCAGCGCCGGCCTGACGAAGATCAGGCCCTGCGCGCCCAGCCGCCGCAGCCTGCGCCGAAGCCCAAAGCGGCGTCGCTGATCGGTCCGGGCCTCTGTGTACAGGGCGATATAGCCGGCGAGGCCGAGGTGCAGATCGACGGCCTGGTGCGCGGCGACATCCGCGTCGGCAAGCTCAGCCTTGGTCCACAGGGCCGCATCGAGGGCTCCGTGGTGGCCGTGATCGCCGAGATCCGCGGCCATGTGAAAGGCCCCATGAAGGCCCGGCAGGTGCGCCTTTATGGCACCGCCCATATCGAGGGCGACATCGCCCACGAACAGCTGGCCATGGAAACCGGCGCCGTGTTCGAAGGCCGCAGCGTGCGGCTGGCCAAGCCGGGCGAGGCCGAAGCCCAGGCCGGAACCGCCCCTGCCGCCTCGACCGCAGCCTGAGCCTGCTCGCCTACGGCGGTCCCGCTGGGTGCGAAATGTCTTCGGGGATCACCTCCTGGAACGCCGTGCCCGCCGCCCCGGCGGCGCGTCCGGCGTCGAACAGCTTGCCCATGGACTCCATGTCGAAGGCCAGGCTGTCGGCGCCCAGCTCCGTCGGGATGGCCGCGTAGCGCAGGGCCGCGCCGTTCCGCTCGGCGAAGGCGACGCTGGCCAGCAGGTGCGCCCGCAGATCAGCCTTCGACATGGTGTCGAAACTGCGCATCAGGATCGGCAGGGTCGCCCCCTTGGTGATGGTGCGCCGAGCCTCGATCTCGCCGTTGATGATCACATAGAGATCAGTTGGCGCCAGGGCGCTCTTGGGCTCCCAGAATGACATGGTGGCGGGCGCCAGGACGAAGGGGGTGGTCACGCCGCCGTCCACATGCATCTCGGCAAGATCACCACCGCGCCCAGGATCCATCATCACCGGCGGAAAGACCCCTGGGATGCTGGCTGAGGCCACCATCACGTTGCGAAACAACGCCAGGGCGGCCGGAGCCTGGCCTGGCGCCTGGCCGGCCAGGGCGATGGCGCCCATATCCCAGATCACCTCTTCCTGGGCGTCGAGATTGGTGGTCGCCACCAGCAGGCGCCGGCCGGCCTTATGCTCAACTGCGATGGCCCTCAACAGAGGGCTGTCGACATACTTGCCTACCAGGGCGCGGAGCGAGCGGTCGCTGTAGAGGCTGGGCCGCCGCAGCAGGCCCCACTGCCCCTCGGTCAGGCGGGCCGCGTCCGGATCGGTATAGGCGGCGGTCAGCTCGGCGTCCCATTCAGGGCCGAGATAGGCGAAGGGCGCCATCAGGGCCCCCGTACTGACGCCGGTGACAATGTCGAAGACGGGACGCGTTCCCGCCTCCGTCCAGCCCACCAGCAGGCCGGCCCCGAACGCGCCGTTGGCGCCGCCGCCGGACACCGCCAGCACGGTCACACCCTCGTCGGCCTGACTGCGCTGGGCCCGCCAGCTTTCAAGGAAGGCCTGGCTGCCGGCCTCGTCTGTGGCGACGAAGCGGAAGGCGTCCAAAGGGGTGGGCTCAGGCGGGGCCGACAGCTCGACCAGGTCCGCGCTTGGGCGGGAAATCGAGCCACATCCCGCAAGCCCGACCGTTGCGGCCAGGATCACGCAGGCGAAGGCCTTTCGCGGTCTCATGACGGCTCCCAGAGGCTTGCCCATCGCCCTATCCCTGGCTCACGATACGTCGGCTGTCGAGACTGACGAGATGGCGATCGCACATCGCTGCGCCAGGCGCCTGGTCAGCAAGCTCGCCACCGCCTCCACCCGCGCCGGTCGCGGACCGCCCGGCGGCATGACCAGATGCAGGGCCACCGGCGGCGGGCTCCAGCCCTCCAGCACCACCTCCAGCCGCCCGGCCGCCAGACAGTCTCGGACAATGAAATCGGGCTGGACAGCGAGGCCGAGGCCCGCCTCCAGGGCCGGCAACAGAGCCTCGGCGTTGTTGGCGCGCAGGGGCCCGCTGGGGCGCACGGACACCTCCTCGCCTGTCGCATTGACGAAGCGCCATGTCTCCGGGCTCGGCAGATAGGCGTAGCCCAGACAGGCGTGCTCGGCGAGATGGCTGGGATGGGTCGG
The DNA here is from genome assembly GCF_036963605.1 of Phenylobacterium sp. Classification (GTDB taxonomy): domain Bacteria; phylum Pseudomonadota; class Alphaproteobacteria; order Caulobacterales; family Caulobacteraceae; genus Phenylobacterium. The sequence goes on from NZ_JBALUY010000006.1 coordinate 5,872, forward strand.
ACGCCCATGGCGGGCCAGGTAGTTCGGTGACGCGACCACATGTCGGCGCACCGGCCCGATCCGCCGGGCGATCAGAGAGGAGTCCGGCAGGCTGGCGATCCGCAGGGCCATGTCGAACCCCATGCCGACCAGATCAATGGCCTCATCGCTCATGTGAAGATCGATGGCCACTTCCGGATAGGCGGCCAGGATCTCGGGCAGCAGGGGCGCAAGTTCGATCAGCCCGAACGACATGGGCGCGGCCAGGCGCACCAGCCCGCGTGGCTGGGACGACTGGGCCAGGATTTCGTCCTCGGCCGCCTCTCCGTCGGCCAGCAGCTGACGGGCGCGGTCGGCCAGCCGCGCGCCGCTTTCGGTAAGGGCCAGGCGGCGCGAGGTGCGGTTGAACAGCCGCGCGCCCAGGCGCATCTCCAGGCGGGTGACCGCCTTGGAGACCGTCGCCTTGGACAGTTTGAGCTCGGCGGCGGCGGCCGAGAAGGAGCGCATCTCCACCACCTTGGCGAAGATCGCCATGGCCTCGAGGTCAGGTAACGACGTCATGTTTATGGAAACGATGCTTTTCGGTAGTTTCTATTTCTAATCCGATCATGTGGCCTATCTTCTCCTCAAGCAATGGCGCCTACGAGGGCGCGGGCAAGCAACGGCGCCGACGACGGCGCGGAGGTTTGAGAGATGATTGAGCGCAGAGGGTTTTCCGAACTGGGCGGCGCCGACCACGGTTGGCTGAAGGCCCGCCACCACTTCTCCTTCGCCAACTACTTCGATCCGCAGCGCATGGGCTGGGGACCGATCCGAGTGTGGAACGACGACGAGATCGCGCCGAATTCGGGCTTTCCGCCCCATCCCCACGCAGACATGGAGATCATCACCTATGTCCGCGAGGGGGCCATCACCCACCAGGACAGCCTGGGCAACAAGGGCCGCACCGAGGCCGGCGACGTCCAGGTGATGAGCGCGGGCTCCGGCATCCGCCATGCGGAGTACAATCTGGAGAGCGACACGACCCGCATCTTCCAGATCTGGATCGAGCCCGAGCGGACCGGCGGCGCGCCGGCCTGGGGGGCCAAGCCGTTTCCGAAGGGCGACCGGTCGGGGCGCTTCGTGACCCTGGCGAGCGGCTTCGAGAACGACGGCGAGGCCCTGCCGATCCGCACCCCTGCCCGCGTCCTGGGGGCGACCCTGAAGGCCGGTGAGACCACCGAGCATGTCCTGGACGCCGCGCGCCACGCCTATCTGGTGCCGGCCAAGGGTCGGGTGGAGGTCAATGGCGTGACCCTGGAGGCCCGGGACGGCGCCGCCATCACCGGTGAGACGTCCCTGACCATCACCGCCCTGGAAGACTCCGAACTCGTCCTGGTGGACGCGGCCTAAGGCCGCGTCCCCTCCCCATTTTCCAATCTGCAGGAGCGCGACATGACCAAGGTTCTGGTCCTTTACTATTCGGCCTATGGCCACATCGAAACCATGGCCAAGGCCGTGGCCGAGGGAGCCCGCGAAGTCGGCGTCCAGGTTGACATCAAGCGGGTCCCCGACCTGGTGCCCGAAGAGGTCGCCAAGGCGGCCCACTACAAGATGGACCAGGAGGCGCCGGTGGCGTCCATTCAGGACCTGGCGGACTATGACGCCATCATCGTCGGCGTCGGCACGCGCTTTGGCCGGATGGCCTCGCAGATGGCCAACTTCCTCGACCAGGCCGGCGGCCTGTGGGCCAGCGGCGCACTGAACGGCAAGGTCGGCGGCGCCTTCACCGCCACAGCCACCCAGCACGGCGGCCAGGAGACCACGCTGTTCTCGCTGATCACCAACCTGATGCACTTCGGCCTGGTGGTGGTCGGCATGGACTATGGATATCAGGCCCAGATGCGCCTGGACGAAGTGACCGGCGGCAGCCCCTATGGCGCCACGACCATCACCGGCGGCGACGGCTCGCGCCAGCCAAGCCAGACCGAACTGGACGGCGCCCGCTATCAGGGCCGCCGTATCGCCGAGGTGGCCAAAAAGCTGCACGGCTAGGTTGGTCGGCGCACTTGTCCCCTCGGGATAGGTGCGTCGCCCGCCCCTGTCTAACCGACAAGTCCCGGCGACAACATCGAGACATCACCAAACCCACGAATGGATGACACCAGCGTAGCCTAGTCGAGGCTCCCGTCCGCTGATCACAGCAACAAGGGGGACGGACCCATGTCATCCAATCATCTGCGCCCAGCCGCGCGCCATAGTGGCGCTCGCACGCGCCGTGCTCTTCTGGCCGTCTCGGCCTCTCTGCCCATTCTGGCCGCCGCCGCGGCGCCTGCCCTGGCCCAAGAGGCGGAGGTCGCGGAAGTCGTGGTCACCGCCACCCCGATCCGCGACTCCATCGAAAAGTCGCTGGAGATCCAGAAGGCGTCCGACAATATCGTCAACGTCATCGCCTCAGACACCATCGGCCGCTTCCCCGACGCCACCGCCGCCGGCGCGCTGGCCCGCCTTCCCGGCGTCGGCGTGCAGCGCGACCAGGGCCAGGAGCGCTATATCCAGATCCGTGGCGCCCCGACGCGCTGGACCACGGTGGCCCTCGATGGCGTCAACGTTCTTGGCGCTGAGAATCGCATCTTCCGCTTCGACTCCGTGCCGGCCGCCCAGATCAGCGAACTGACGCTGAGCAAGACCCTGCTGCCGAACATGCCCGCCGAAGCCCTGGCCGGACGGGTGGACATCCGCACCTTCTCACCGCTCGACAACCCGGGCTTCCATGGCTTCTTCGACGCCGGCGGCGGCTTTGTGGACATGGGCGATGGCCCGGTGGAACAGTATTCCGGCCGCCTGTCCTGGGCCAACGACACCTGGGGTGTCAGCCTGATCGGCTCGCACTATTCCTTCGAGCAGCACACCGACAACTCCGAACCGCGGTTCGATGATGTGGGCATCACACAGCTCCGCATCACCAAGTACATCATCACCCGCCAGACGGAGTCCTATTCGGGCCGCATCGAATACGCTCCGAATGACAACCACCGGTTCCGCCTGACCCACCTGAAGACCGAATTCAACGACTTCGAAGAGCGCAACCAGAACCGCTTCCAGTACGACCGGGCCTATCAGATCACCACGCGTAACTTCGACACCTTCGAAGGCGTCGGCGTGCCGCAGGATGCAACCTTTGAGTACGGCACCTTCTCCAACAGCGTGAAGCTGACCAACCTGCATGGCGACCACGAATGGGGAGGCTGGAAAGGCAACTGGGACTTGGCCTACACCGAGACCGAGTTCAACAGCGACATCCCGCTGGTCACCCAGCAGACCGCCGGCGGGCTCTCCTCTACGCCGACCCTCGCCAACGCCCTGCTTCTGCCATCGATCGTGACGCAGGTGAACGCTGTCTCCGGCGGCTTCCCGCATAACACGATGTACGACACCATCCTGGTGGGTGGCGTTCCGACACGTGGCCCGGCGCGCACCTCGCTGGATCAGATGTCGTTGAATGAGGAGTTCGCTACAGAATCGAGCTCGCTGCTGGAGACCGACGCCTTCACGGCCAAGGGTGACATCAGCCGCGAGTGGGAAAGCTTCGGCGCCGACGCCCTGTTCTCCGCCGGCTTCCAGTTCGACGACCGTAGCCAGGACAGCCGCACCGTCGCCTTGGTGCGGCCGGACGGCACCGTCGTGTCAGGCAACCGCAACGGCTTCAACCTGCGGACCATCGCCGCCCAACTGGGCATCGACTGGAATCCCTACTCCTACGTGACCACCGTGCCGTGGGACACCAACTTCGACCACGGCTTCACCGTCGGCTACATGCACAACCCGGCGATGCGCTCCAAGCTGGACGAGTTGATGGACGCTGCGCGCGCGGCCAACGCAGCCGGCGCCAACTATGCCGTCTATGACTGGGACACCCGCGCCGACAACACGGTCGATGAAAAGGTCCTGTCCGGCTATGTCATGAACCGCTGGCGCTGGGATCGCCATACCCTGGTCGGCGGCCTGCGCGTCGAGCGCACGGAAATCGAGACCGACGGCCTAGCCAATGCCGGCGGCGTCCTGCAGCCGCTGAGCTTCTCGTCGGAAGAGACCAACATCTTTCCGAGCCTGCACTACACCTTCGACTATTCCGACGACCTGAAGCTGCGTGCGGCCTTCATCTCGGGTCAGGCGCGCCCCAGTCTCGCCGGCTTGCGGGCGACGGTTTCGGTCAACGACAACGCCCAAACCATCAGCGGCGGCAACCCCTTCGCCGTCCCGGAAACGGCCTATGGTCTCGACGGTTCGGTGGAGTGGTACTTCGGCCCAGCTTCGCTGCTGGCCGCCAGCGCTTTCCACCGCGAAGTAAAGGACGTGTTGTTCTCGTCCACCCAGGTGGTCGGCGATGACAGCTATAACTTCGACGGAGTTGACCGCAGCCAGTACCTGATCTCGGCCACCGTCAATGGCGGCGACGGCTATCTGAGCGGCGTGGAGTTCATCTACAACCAGCCCTTCACCTTCCTGCCCGGCCCGCTGTCCGGCTTCGGCTTCCAAGGCAGCGTGTCGTTCACCAAGGGGGAGTTCGAGACCCCCGAAGGTCCCAAGGTAGAGTTCCCGGGCACGTCTGACCGCATCACCTCGGCCACGCTGTTCTACGAGAATTACGGCCTCTCGACCCGGCTGTCGTACCAGCACCGGACGGCCTGGCTGGACGAGGTGTTCCCGAGCGGCAGCTCCGACAACTCCAACCTCTACTGGGACGCCACGACCCGTTGGGACCTGTCGATCCGCTACGAGATCAATCCCAACTTCTCGGTCTTCTTCGACGGCAACAACCTGACCGACGAGCGCGGCGTACGCTACCAAGGCGTCGAAAACCGCCCCTACGAAATCGAAGGCTTCGGCCGCAAGTTCATGGCCGGCGTCCGCGCCACCTTCTAATCCCCTGTCCCTGGCGGGCCGCGTGATCGCGGCTCGCCAACGGACATGCCTTGGCGTCCCGGCTTTGCTGGGGCGCTTTTTTTTTGCGGAGTCTCAAGACTGAGGCGGGCCCTCAGGCCCGTGCGAGATCTGCGACGACGGCGGCGTGGTCGCTGGGGAAGAAGCCGTCCGCATCGGGCCGATCCAGGGCGTTGAATCGGCTGACGAGGCGCCAACGGCCAGTCTCGACGAGAATGGCGTGATCGATCGCCGCGCCCGCGGGGCTGATCGGCCGCCCGGCGCGCTCGCCCTGCAATGTGGGCGGCGCGGCGGGATCGAGGCCGGCCGCCACCGCCGCAAGCTCGGGCGCGGTCGCTGGGGCGTTGAAATCCCCGACCGCCAGCAGCCTGGATCCCGGCGAAGCGGCTTCGGCCATGGCGTGCGCCAGCTGCCGTCCACGAAGGGCCGAGGCCTCCGAGCCTCTAAGATGGGTGAGATGCAGGTTCAGAATGCGCAGATCAGGCGTCGCCTGAATCCATTGGGCGATGCGTTCGCCGTCGGCTGGATCGACGGGCAAGGCGATACGGCCCCTCGCCTGCGGCGCCGCCCGCGACAGAATGGCCAGCCCCGAAGCGCTGTCCATGGGTCGGCCCTCGTGGAGGCGGGCCTTACGTCGAGCGGGCTCTATCGAGACATACAGGCCCAGGGCCTCTCCCAGACGGGCGGCCGTGTCACGGCCCTGCGCCTGGAAGGCCTCCTGCAGGCACACCACGTCAGGCGCGAGGGCGGCTAGGCCCTCGGCCATCAGGGCGAGCCGGTGGTCGTACCGGCCTTCGTTCTTCCAGGTGTTGAGGGTGACGATCCGCATGGCTGGTCCGAGTGATCAGGCGGCCCGTTTGCCCTGGGTCCAGACGCCGCGCACCAGGGGCAGGTCGCCGGCCAAGCGCACCCGCAGCAGGTCGGCCCGGCGCCCGGGCGCGATCTCGCCCCGGTCGTCCAGTCCCACGGCCCGGGCCGGCCCGGCAGTGACCAGGGCGACCGCCTGAGCGAGGCTCCAGCCGAACGGCTCCCGCGTCATGGCGAAGGCGCACTCCACCAGGCTGCGGGGGACATAGTCCGAAGCGAAGGCGTCGAGCAGGTCGGCCTGGGCGAGCTCCGCGGCCGGCACGTTTCCGGAGTAGGAGCCGCCGCGGATCAGGTTGGGGCCGCCCATGACCACCACCATGCCCCGCTCTCGGGCCCGGCGGGCGGCCTCGGCCGTCACGGGAAACTCGGCCACGGTGGCCCCGAGATCGGCGGCCTCGTCCACATGGGCCAGGCTCTCATCGTCGTGGCTGGCCAGAGGGGTCCCACGGCTCTTGGCCATCTGCGCCACGTGGGTGCGGTTGCCCTCGGCGTTGCGGGCCTGGCGGTCACGGACCTGGGCGAGACGCTCAAGGGCGGTGGCTTCGCTCATGCCATTGGCCTGCCAGTTGGCCAGATGCTTCTCCAGATTACGGTACTGCCGCTGGCCTGGCGTGTGGTCCATGAGCGAGAACATGGCCGTCATCGGATGATCGGCCATGACCTCCAGGCGCGAGCGGAGATCATCGGCGGTGGTCTCGCAGCGCCAGTGGATCCTGTGATCGGCCCGCAGCATGCCGTGGTCCTGGGCGTCGTGGAGCCCATCGACCAGTCGCCGCAGATTGTCGGTGTTCCGCGCCGCCGAGGGATTGAAGGAGCCCAGCGTCAGGGAGTTGAGGATGGTGGTCACCCCCACAGACAGGCAGCAGCCATCATGGGTCACCGCCGCCGAGACGGGATTCCAGTCGATATTGGGCCGGGGGAAATAGTGCTTTTCCAGGCTGTCGGTATGCAGGTCCACGACGCCGGGCATCAGGACGTCGCCCTCGAAATCTTCCCCGACGCCCCCGGCGCCAGGGCTCACCTCTGCGACCACGCCGTCACGCACCAGCACCGATCCGATGAAGTCTTCGTCGCCCGTCACCACGCGCGCGTTTCGAAACGCCAGTTCCACGCTCTTCTCCTGGTAAAATTCTAGAAACTCAGTCCCGCTCGGGGTCCTGGAAAATGATCTCGATCTCGGCGGTCGAGCGGGATTCGCCGAATTCCAGCGGGCGGCCCAGGCCGTCCACATTGAGGTACCTTCGGATCATCAGGGGCACATGGCGCGGCACGTGGAGTTGCTCGGCCTCCTGCGGGGTCGGCAGGCGCGCCGAGATCGAGGTGCGCCGCCGGGTATAGTCGGGCACGCCGCTGTCGCGCAGGGTCTGGGTGATGGTGCCGCGGACCTTGTACATCTCGATGAAGGTCGGGAACCGCTCGAAGCTGAAATGGTGGAGGCCAAGGGCCGTCGGCTCGCCGTCCACGAAACGCTGCCGCTCCATGAAGATCACGGGGGCGCCGACCTTCAGGCCCAGGGCCTCGGCCACGGCGCTGATCGCCGGGCGCACTTCAAGCTTGAGGATCTGGGTGGTGGGTTCGGCCCCGCTGCGCAGGACGGCTTCGGTAAAGCGTGGCCGCTTCTGCAGGCGGGCCGGCCGCGACGGGCGGCGCACGAAGCTGCCGCGTCCCTGAGTCGATTCGACGATGCCCTTTTCCTGCAGGTCGGACAGGGCGCGCCGCACCGTATGGCGGTTGACCATGAACTGACGCGACAACTCGTGTTCGGTGGGCAGTTTGTCGCCCGGAGTCAGTTCGCGCGATCGTATCTGCCGCTCCAGCGACTGGGCGATCTCTCGCCACAACGGCATTCCACCTGACATTCCATCACCTCGTGATCAGTCTACGTCGGATGTTCTAGACAAGTTTTACTACTGTAAAATAACTTTCATACTTGGCTTGTTGTCGCCAATTCGGCTTTCGAATACCCAATGCATAGGACGAATACAACATTTTACTTACTTGTCGAGGTGAGACATGCCGGCTGAACCGGTCCACGAGACGGCGAACGTCGAGCGCCGCAATTGGTTGTCCATCCTGGCCAAGGCGCAGCCCGCCGAGATGATCGCCGCCTGGGACGCCCTGGCCGAAGCCCCAACCTATTCGGCGCTGCGCGCGCCGGAGACCGGTCTTGTGCTGGTGCGCGGCCGCATGGGCGGCGCCGGCGACGCCTTCAATGTGGGGGAGATGACCGTCACCCGCGCCGCGGTGCGGCTGGACAGCGGCGAGACCGGGATCGGCTATGTCGCCGGCCGCGACCGTCGCCACGCCGAACTCGCCGCCGCCGTCGACGCCATGATGCAGGCCCCGGCCCTTCGCCCGGCGGTCGAGGGCGCCGTGGTCGCCAAGCTGGCCCGCGCCCAGGCCGAGCGCCGCGACACCGCCGCCCGCAAGGCCGCGGCCACCAAGGTCGACTTCTTCACCATGGTTCGCACCCGAGGCCCCCAATGAGCGTCGCCACCCTCGATCTCAGCCGCATCGCCCCGGCCTTCGCCGACCCTGTCCGCGAAAGCCAGGCGGTGTTCCGCGAGGTGATGGAATGCATGGCCCGCCCCGGCCGCATCACCCGCTTCGACCGCGCGCCCCAGGCCCCGACCGGGCTGGGCAAGGCGGCCGGCGCCGTGGCGCTCACCCTGTTCGACTTCGAGACTCAGGTCTGGCTCGACCCGACCCTGGCCGACTCCGAGGCCGAGGCCTGGCTGCGCTTCCACTGCGGCTGCCCGCTGACCACCAACGCCCAGGACGCCGCCTTCGCCATCGTCACCGACATGGCCAAGGCGCCGAACCTGGCCGCCTTCAACCAGGGCGACGCCAAGTACCCCGACCGCTCCACCACGGTGATCCTGCAGCTGGCCTCCCTCGAGGGCGGCCCGACGGTGACGCTCAGCGGCCCGGGCATCCAGACCACCACCGATATCGCGCCCCAGGGCCTGCCCCAGGACTTCTGGACGCAGATCGAGGCCAACCAGGCGCAGTTCCAGTTCGGCGTCGACGTTCTGCTGGTCTCAGACGACCAGCTGCTCGCCCTGCCGCGCACCACAACCGCTCAGATCAAGGGAGGCTGACATGGCCTATGTTTCCGTCAAAGGCGGCGAGAAGGCGATCACCCACGCGCACCAGTGGCTGGCCGAGGATCGCCGCGGCGATCCCACGGTCGGCGAACTGGAGGTGGCGCAGGTTCGCGAACAGCTGTCGCTCGCCGTCGATCGGGTGATGAGCGAAGGCTCCTGCTACGACCGCGACCTGGCCGCGCTTGCGGTCAAGCAGGCCCGAGGCGATCTGCCCGAGGCCATCTTCCTGCTGCGGGCCTATCGCACCACCCTGCCCCGCTTCGGGGCCTCCCTGCCCGTGGAGACCGAAGCCATGGCGGTGCGCCGCCGTGTCTCGGCCGCCTTCAAGGACATTCCTGGCGGCCAGGTGCTGGGCCCCACCTTCGACTACACTCACCGCCTGCTCGACTTCGCCCTGGCGGCCGAAGGCGGCGTGGCCCCTGAGCCCGCGCCCCAGGCCGAAGAGCCCCAGGTTTATCCCATGCCCAACATCGCCTCGGTGTTCCGGCATGAGGATCTGCTGGAGCACGACGTCCGCACCGATGAGGCGCCCGAGCCGTACGACCTGACCCGCCAGCCGATGAAATTCCCCGCCGATCGCGACCAGCGCCTGCAGGCCCTGGCCCGGGGCGACGAGGGTTTCCTGCTCAGCCTTGCCTATTCCTCGCAGCGCGGCTGGGGTTCGACCCACCCCCTCTGCGGCGAGATCCGCCTGGGTGAAGTGGCCGTCGAATTCGTGCCCGACGAACTCGGTTTCCCCATCGAGATCGGCGAGATCACCCTGACGGAATGCACCATGCTGTCGGGCTTCGCCGGCTCGGCCGAGCGTCCGCCGCAGTACACCCGCGGCTATGGCCTGACCTTCGGCCACTGCGAGCGCAAGGCCATGAGCATGGCCATCGTCGACCGCGCCCTGCGTCACCGCGAAGTGGGCGAACAGGCCGACGCGCCGGTGCAGGACGAGGAGTTTGTCCTCTACCACTCCGACAATGTGGAGGCCTCGGGCTTCGTGCAGCACCTGAAGCTGCCCCACTACGTCGACTTCCAGGCCGACCTGCAACTGATCCGCCGGCTCCGCAAGGAGCACTTCGAGCGCCGCGCCGCCCTGAAGGAAGCCGCAGAATGAGTACGCCCGTCCCGGCTCGCGCCAATGCGCCCGAGCGCTACTACAACTACGCCTATCTCGACGAGCAGACGAAGCGGATGATCCGCCGCTCGATCCTGAAGGCCCTGGCCATCCCCGGATACCAGGTGCCCTTCGGCTCGCGGGAAATGCCCGTGCCCTATGGCTGGGGCACCGGCGGCATCCAGCTGACCGCCGCGATCATCGGCCCCGACGATGTCTACAAGTGCATCGACCAGGGCGCCGATGACACCACCAACGCCGTCTCCATCCGCCGGTTCTTCGCCAATGTGGCCGACGTGGCCACCACCGAGGACACCGGTGAGGCGACCATCATCCAGACCCGCCACCGGATCCCGGAAAAGCCCCTGAAGCAGGGCCAGGTCCTGGTCTACCAGGTGCCTCAGCCCGAGCCCCTGCGCGGCCTGGAAGCGCGCGAGACAGAGACCCGCGCCATGCACGCCTACGAAGAGTACGGCCTGCAGTACGTCTCGCTCTATGAGAACGTCTCAACCTATGGACGCATCGCCGCCACCGCCGGCTATCCGGTGATGGTGGAGGAGCGCTACCTGATGTCGCCCTCGCCGATCCCCAAGTTCGACAACCCCAAGATGGCCCAGAACGAAGCGGTCATGTTGTTCGGGGCGGGCCGGGAAAAGCGGATCTACGCCGTGCCGCCCTTCACCCGCGTGCGCAGCCTGGACTTCGAGGACTACCCCTTCGAGACCCAGACCTGGGAAGAGACCTGCGCCCTTTGCGGGGCCGAGGACTCCTACCTCGATGAGGTCATCCTCGATGACGCCGGCGATAAGATGTTCGTCTGCTCCGACAGCCACCACTGCGCCGAACGCCGCGAGGCGGGCCATGTCGGCCCCATGGCCGGCCACACCCTCGACCAGGACGCCGCCCTGAAGGAGCCCGCCCAATGAACGCCATCCCTGGCAGAATAGCGCCAGCGCCGCTGCTCAGCGTCGAGGGCCTGACCAAGTGGTACGGCCATGTCCTGGGCTGCCGCGACGTGGCCTTCGACCTGCGTCCGGGCGAGGTGCTCGGCATCGTCGGTGAGAGCGGATCGGGCAAGACCACCCTGCTCAACTGCATCTCCGGCAAGCTGACGCCGACCTCGGGCGAGGTCCGCTTCGACACCCGCCGCTTCGGCCTCACCGACATCTACGGCATGTCCGAGCCCGACCGGCGCCGGATGCAGCGCGAGGAATGGGGCTTCGTGCACCAGAACCCGCGCGATGGCCTGCGCATGCGGGTCTCCGGCGGCGCCAATGTCGCCGAGCCGCTGATGAACCTGGGCGGTCGCCACTACGGCAATATGCGCCAGGCCACCATCGACTGGCTGGACCGGGTGGAGCTCGACACCCGCCGCATCGACGACAAGCCGCGCAACTTCTCCGGCGGCATGCAGCAGCGGATCCAGGTGGCCCGCAACCTGATCCACGGCCCGCGCCTGGTGTTCATGGATGAGCCCACCGGCGGCCTCGACGTCTCGGTTCAGGCGCGCCTGCTCGACCTGCTGCGTGAGCTGGTCCGCGACCTGGGCCTGGCGGTGATCATCGTCACCCACGACATGGCCGTGGCCCGGCTGATGGCCGACCGCCTGATGGTCATGAAGGGTGGCGAGGTGGTGGAAACCGGCCTCACCGACCAGGTGCTGGACGATCCCCAGCACCCCTACACCCAGCTCCTCGTCTCCTCCGTCCTGCAGATCTAGAGCCATGACCGACAAACCCCTGATCATCGTCGAAGACCTGGCCAAAATCTTCGTGCTGCATAATGCCGAGGCGGCCACCATCCCGGTCTTCCAGGACCTGACCCTGCAGGTCGCCGCCGGCGAATGCGTCGTGCTGGCCGGCGAGTCCGGCGTCGGCAAGTCGACCCTCATGCGCTCCATCTTCGGCAACTACCTGCCGACCCAAGGGGCGGTGAAGGTCTGGCATGACGGCGCCTATGTGGACATCACCCAGGCCAGTCCCCACGAGGTGCTGGACGTCCGCCGCCGGACCCTGGGCTATGTCTCGCAGTTCCTGCGGGTCATCCCCCGGGTGCCGACCCTGCAGCTGGTGATGGAGCCCCTGCTGGAAAACGGCGTCGCGTTCGACGAGGCCAAGGACCGCGCCTGCGAGCTCCTGTCGGCGCTCCGCCTGCCCCAGGCCCACTGGGACCTGCCGCCGGCCACCTTCTCCGGCGGCGAGCAGCAGCGGGTGAACATCGCCCGCAGCTTCATCCGCAAGTATCCCGTGCTGCTGCTGGATGAACCCACAGCCTCCCTGGACGCGGAGAACCGCGCCATCGTCGTGCGGCTGATCAACGAGGCCCTGGCCGAGGGCGCCGCCATGATCGGCATCTTCCACGACCTCGATGTCCGCGACTCGGTGGCCAGCCGGCTGTTCGAAGTCGCCCAGTTCAAGGCGGCGGCGTGACCATGACCGAGACCCGCATCTTCTCCGACCAGGTGATCACGCCCACGGGCCAGATCGCCGCCGAACTGGTCCTCCGCGACGGCGTCATCGCCGCCGTGGAGGCCCGGGCCTCCGCCCCCTCCGGCGCGCTGGACTGGACTGGCGATGTGCTGGTCGCGGGCCTGATCGATATCCACACCGACAACCTGGAAAAGCACTACCAGCCCCGTCCCGGCGCCCTCTGGGACGCCTATGGGGCGGCGTTGGCCCATGACGGCCAGTGCGTCACCGCCGGCATCACCACCGTGCTGGACTCTCTGAGCCTGCATGGCCGCAAGGACGGCCTGGACCGCAAGGACGCGCTGGGTCCCATGATCGGCGGCATGGACCAGGCGCAGACCGACGGCGCCCTGCGCGCTGACCATCTGCTGCACCTGCGCTGCGAAGTGACCAATCCCGAGCTGCTCAACCTGCTGGAGCCGCACGCCGACAATCCGCGTCTGAAACTGCTGTCGATCATGGACCACACCCCTGGCCAGCGTCAGACCGCCAATGTGGATCGCCTGCAGGAGCGGATGGCCGCGGCCGGTCGCACAGCTGACGAGATCGAGGAAATGCTGGCGCGACGCCATTCCGGCCGTGATCCGGGCGTGGCCTATGATAACCGTCGCAAGGTGGTCGCCTTCGCCCGGGAATATGGCCTGCCGCTGGCCGCCCACGACGACGAGACCCTGGACCATGTGGAAGAGGCCCATGACGACGGCTGCGTCATCGCGGAGTTCCCGGTGACCCTCACGGCGGCCCGCAAGGCGCGTGATCTGGGCATGTTCGTGGCCATGGGCGCGCCGAACTTCGTGCGCGGCGGCTCGCATTCGGGCAATCTGTCGGCCCGTGAGAGCGCCGAGGCCGGCGTGCTCGACATCCTCGCCTCGGACTATGTGCCCCTCTCCATGCTGCGCTCCGCCTTCATGCTGATCGACGACCTGGGCTGGGCGCCGCAGCACGCCATGGCCACGGTCAGCTCGGCCCCGGCCCGCAGCCTGGGCCTTGATGACCGCGGCGAAATCGTCGCCGGCCAGCGCGCCGACCTGGTTCGCGTCTCCCGGCGCAGCCTGGGCTGGCCCGTGCCGGTGGAAGTCTGGCGTCAGGGCGCGCGGGTGGCATGAGCCCCCGCTACGCCGTCTATTACGCCCCCGACCCGCAAGGGGACCTCTGGGACCTGGCCTGCGCCTGGCTCGGTCGCGATCCGCACCGCAAGGTCGATTGCGTCCGGCCGGCCATCCCGGCCCTGGCCGACCTCGACCTGGACGCCCTGACCGCCAGCCCCCGGGGCTATGGCTTCCACGCCACCCTGAAGGCCCCGTTCGAGCTGGCCGACGGCGCGAGCGAGCGCGACCTGCTGGACTTCGCCGAGGGCTTCGCCGGCCGCCGGGCCGCGTTCGAGGCCTCCATCTCGCCCCAGGCGCTCGGCCGCTTCCTGGCCTTCCGGCTCAATGACCCCTGCCCCGCCATGGACGCCCTGGCCGAGGCCTGCGTGCGGGACTTCGATCCCTTCCGCGCCCCCCTGTCGGAGGCCGACATCGCCCGCCGGCGCAAGGCGGGCCTGACCCCGGCCCAGGACGCCCGGATGCTGGAATGGGGCTATCCCTACATCTTCGACGACTTCCGCTTCCACATGACGCTGACCAGTGGAATCGCCGACGACGCCCTTCGCGCCCGCGTGCTGGAGACCCTGCTGCAGCTCTTCGCCTATGTGACCGGGCCGCACCGCTTCGACAGCGTCGCCATCTACCGCCAGGCCGACCGCGACGCGCCCTTCGAGGTCATGTCCCGCTTCAGCTTCGCCAGCGAGACGGCGCGGGCCTAGTCGCAGATCGCAGCGATCAGCGCGGCGATCCCACTCTCGCGGTCGCTGTCGTTACGCAGTTCGACCACGTCATGACCGGCGATGGCGTAGGCCTGGGCGCGGGCGATACGGTCGGCGATCTCGATTTCGGACTCGCGACCGCGTTGGCGAAGGCGCTCGGCGAGCTGCTCGGGATCGGCGCTGACCGACACGACACGGACGGCCCCCAGTCGGCGTCGGGCCTCGTCGATCACCCCGCGGGACACATTGGCCACCACGCGGCGGCCCATGGCCAGATCCTGCAGGATATCCGCCGGCACGCCGTAACAGAGCCCGTGAGCGCGCCAGGACAGGGTGTAGTCACCGGCCTGCTCGCGGCGGAGAAACTCCGCCTCGCTGACCGGCTGGTGGTCTTCGCCGCCAGCCTCGGCCGGACGGGTGATGTCGCGACGTACGAACACCACCTCGGAATCGTCGGCCAGGGCGAGGCGCGCGCCGTCCATCAGCGTGTCCTTGCCGACGCCCGAGGGGCCGACCACCAGGATCAGCAAGCCGCCCTTAGGCGTACTTTTCGACGAAGGCGTCGGCGTCGAGGGCGCGGAAGTCGTCGAGGGCGTCGGCGAGGCGTTCATGTTCCCAGTCCCACCAGGCGATCGCAAGAAGGCCGTCCTGCACCGCCTTGGGGAAGCGTTCGCGGATCGGCTTGGACGGCACCCCGCCCACAATGGTGAAGGGGGCGACATCCTTGGACACCACCGCGCCGGCGCCGACAACCGCGCCCGTGCCCACGGTGACCCCCGGCAGCACGGTCACCCCATGGCCCAGCCACACGTCGTGACCGAGGGTGACGGTATGCGAACGGCGCCAGTCGAAGAAGTCCTGGTCGTCCTCTTCGCCCAGCTCATAGGAGATGGCGCGGTAGCTGAAATGGTGCTGCGCCGCCTTCCAGGTGGGATGGTTGCCCGGATTGATCCGGACGTCCCTGGCGATCGAGCAGAACTTGCCGATCTCGGCATAGGCCGAGCTGGAATCGTTCACGATATAGCTGAAGGCCCCCATGGCGGTTTCCGACAGGCTGGTGCGCGCGCCCACCCGGCACCAGGGGCCAAGGATGCTGTCATGCACCTGCGCCTGGGCGTTGATCGCGGGCTCGGGGCCGCGAACCTTCTCGGCTGGCTCGACAGGCGGCGTGAACCGTTCGAAATAGCGGTAGCCCGGCGCGAGGGGCCGGTCGGCGAGTTTCAGACCCATCAGGCGGCGGCCACGGCCTGGGTGGCGAAGGCGCGGCCGGCGCGGCCGGTTCGCACGCCGTAGATCCTGTCGATCACCTCCGGCGTCAGGCCCGACGGCGCGCCGTCATAGATGATCTTGCCCTTCGACATGCCGATGATGCGCGTGCAGTAGCGCCGGGCGATGTCCAGGCTGTGCAGGTTGACGATCACAGGAATGCCGCGTTCGCGGCAGACGTCTTCCAGCGCCTCCATCACCACTTCGGTGTTGATGGGATCCAGCGAGGCCACAGGCTCGTCGGCCAGCAGCATATCCGGCTCCTGCAGCATGGCGCGGGCGATGGCCACCCGCTGTTGCTGTCCGCCCGAAAGCGTGGCGGCCCGTTGTAGGGCCACCTGGGCCATGTCGAGGCGATCCAGCTCGAGGATGGCGCGGGCGCGGTCCTCGGCGGGGAAAATCTTTAACAGGGAGGTGGAGGTCGGCCGCTCGGCCAGCACGCCCACCAGGACATTGGTGATCACGTCCAGGCGTGGGCAGAGGTTGAACTGCTGGAAGATCATGGCGCAGCGGCGACGCCAGCGGCGCAGCGGCTTGCCCTTCAGCTTGCCGACATCCTCGCCGTCCCAGAGGATCTGGCCCGAGGTCGGATCGGCGAGCCGGTTGATCATGCGCAACAGGGTGGACTTCCCGGCGCCTGAGCGTCCGATCACCCCGATGAACTCGCCGCGGTCGCACTTGAAGGACACGCCATCGACGGCGCTGACCTCCCCGAACCGCTTGGTCACGTTGCGCAGCTCTAGCATCCTGCCTCCAGGGTTCGGCGGTAACCTCTTGATCCTTTGCAGCTTAGGCCCGCCCGGTGACCCCGACGTGACGGCCCTCGAGACCCTTGCGCGCACCAAGGGAGGATTTGTCGGCTGGGCCGTGGCGGGGTGTCTCGCCCTCGTCACCCCCCTGCCTTAGGTGTGGGCAAGCGGAGGCGACAGCATGGCGGACTTCCTGGTGATCGGCGCGCTGGCCCTGGACCGTCCGGTCTGGCTGGAGGCCGCGCTCGAGCGTGGCGGTCGGGTCGTCGGCCGCAGCCTGGAGGCCCAGCTCGGTCCCCGCCTCGGCGGCGGCGGCGCCAATGCCGGCGTGGCCCTCGTCCGGGCTGGACACACGGTCAGGCTGGCCAGCCTGGTGGCCGCGGACGGCGGCGGCGACCAGTCGATCGCCCTGGCCGGGGCGGCGGGCCTCGATGTGGCCCTGGTCGGCCGCCGCCCCGGCGAGAGCCGCACGACCCTGATCCTGATCGAGCCGGACGGCGAGCGTCTGGTGCTGGGCCTGGATATCGACCGCGCCCGACTCGTTCTGCCGCCCCTGGCCTCGCCCGCAGACCACCCCGGCGTCCAGCCGGACGGAGTCTATGTGCGAGCCGCCTTCCCCGGCGCCGACGCCTGGGCCGCCCGCAGCCGTGGTCCCGTGGTGGTCCATTGGCCGGCGCCGGCCTATGCCGGGCCCGCCGATGTGGTGGTCTGTTCGGCTGACGATCTTGAGCCCGCCGTCCTGGCGGCCCCGTTCGAGGCCGCCCGCGCTGTGTTCGGGCCGCAGCTATCGGCCATCGTCGTCACCCATGGCGCCGACGGAGCCAGCGCCTACAGCGCCGGCGCGCCCATCACCGTGCGGCCGCCCCCGGCCAAGGTGATCGATTCGACCGGCGCCGGAGACGTCTTCGCGGCCGGCCTGCTGGAAGCGCTCAGCGCCGGCGCCAGCATGATGCGGGCCCTGGACCAAGCCTGCGCCTGGGGCGCGGTCACCGTAGGTCTGGCGAGTTCGGCGCCTGTCGATTCCGCCCCGGGCGCCTACCGCCCCTTCGGGGCCTAGGCCAGGCGATTGCGGAACCAGCGTGACAGGGTGTCGAGGCAGGCCACCGCGATCATGTAGAGCAGGATGATGAAGGCCACTTCGTCGAAGGCGAAGATGCGGATCCGCTCGTCCAGTTCGAAGCCGATGCCGCCGGCCCCGACGATGCCCAAAACGCCAGCGTTACGGAAATTGCCTTCCAGGAAGAACAGGGTCTGGCTGGTGGCCACCGGGGCGAATTGCGGCGCAAGCCCGAAGCGCATCACCGCCAGGGGCGAAGCCCCGGCCGAGCGTACCCCTTCCAGGGGCTTGGCGTCGCTGTTCTCAAGAGCCTCCGAGAACAGCTTGGCGAGGTTCGGAATATCGGCCAGGGCCAGGGCGACCACCCCGCCGAAGGGCCCCAGGCCAAACGCCGAGACCAGGATCAGGGCCCAGACCAGGGCGGGCACCCCTCGGAAAATGTCGAGGAAGCGTCGAAAGGCGAAGTGCAGGGCAATGTTGGGGACCACCGTCTTGGCGCCGATCACACCCAGCGGCAGGGCCACCAACGCGGCGATCACCGTGCCGGCGAAGGCCATGGCGAAGGTCTCGGCGAGGGCCTTGAAGATGCGGACCGACTGCCCGCCGGATGAGGGCGGGAACATCTCACCCAGGAAGCGGCCGAGCTTTCCGAAGCCGGTCATCAAGGCGCCGGGCGCCAGTTCCAGGTCGATCCCCATGGCCACCAGGGCGACGAGGGCCAGCAACAGCAGGAGCGCGTCTCGAACCCTGCGGGTCCAAGGCGCTCTCAGAGCGGCCGGCGCGATGGTCAGGGCTTGATCGTATGCGGGGCCGGTCATCAGGCCTTCTCCAGACCGATAAGCCGATGGCGCACGGCTTCGGAGAACAGATCGATCAGGAAGATCATGGCGATGATGATCATCAGGATAGCCAGATAGGTGTCGAACTCGGTGTAGGTGATGGCCCGCTGCAGTTCGAGGCCGATGCCGCCGGCCCCGACGATGCCCAGAGCCGCGGCCCCCGCCAGATTTCCTTCCAGCCGGATCAGCGCGTAGGAGGCGTAGTTGGGCAGGACCTGGGGCATGACCCCATAGCGGATCTTCTTCAGCGGTCCGGCGCCGGCGGCCTGCAGCGCCTCCAGCTGCCGGGGATCGATCTCTTCGTTGATCTCGGCGAACAACTTGCCGAGGCCCCCCAGGGTCGAAATGGTCAGGGTCAGGACGCCGGCCAGGGGGCCGACCCCGAAGGCGGCCACCAGGATCAGCGCCATGATGAGGTCCGGCAGGGTCCGGATCGCCTCCAGGATGCGACGGACGACAAAGCGCACCGGCGCGAAGGGCATGAGGTTCTGGGCGGTGAGGAACGACGCCCCCAGGGCCAGGACCGACCCCAGGGCGGTGGCCAGGATCGCCATCTCCACCGTCTGCCACGCCGCCCGCAACCAGATCGGCAGGGCGTAGAACCAGGAATGCAACGAGCCCTGGGTCTGGCGGCTGGCCAACAGGGCCTCGGGCTTCAGGTCCGGATTCATCCTTTGCAGGAAGTCGGCCATCCGCCCCAGCGGGTCGCCGCCGATGTCGGAGCCGAAGAACTGGCTGCGCTGGAAGGAGACCAGCAGCAGGACTGTGAAGATCGCCAGGCCGATCACCGCCTGGGTCCGCTGGCGGATCAGCATCCGTCGGCGGTCGCGCTCAAAGGTCTCGACCGTCGGACTCGGGGCGTTCATGAGCCGACCGTGGGGCCCTGGTGGATCAGGGCCTTGGCCTCAGTGGGCTCGAACTCCTCGGCCTCCGGGCCGGCGATCCAGGTGAAGGCCTCCGGCGCCTCGTTGTGCATGGCCACATGGATGCCGAGCAGGCGGAAACGACGATCGTCGCTCATGTCGGTCCTCACCGCCCAGGCGTGGTCGGCGACGGGCCGCTGGCGCCAGACGACCCGCAGGTCGGTGCAGAGATCCAGGCCCGGCTGATCGCCGCGACAGAGCTTCTGCCAGGCGCCGGCGTGCAGGACCATGGCCTGGGCCTGACCGCTGCGCAGGCGGGCCGCAGCCGTCTCATAGTCCTCGGCCACCGTCTGCGCGCCGAAGAACGCCTCATCGGCGCCATAGTCGGCCAGGGCCAGCCTGGGAACCTCCAGGCTGGCCTTCATCGGGCCGCCGAACACCAGGGTCGCGCCCGCCAGATCGCCCAGGGTTCGCGTTGGGGCGGTGTTCAGCGTGGCGACGACGATCGGCAGGCGGTTCAAGGCCCCCTTCGCCCGGGTGGTCAGCACGCTGCGCACCGTCCCGGACACCGGCCCGAAGGCTGCGCCGTTCAAGCGCGCCACATCAACCTGGCCGGCGGCGAGGGCGCTAGCCGCAGCCGTGTCGTCCGCCATCGGACAATTAAGCACCTCGGTCTGCAGGCGCTCGGCCAGCAGCTTGAAATAGGCCTTCTGTCCGGCCGGCGCCTCGGCGTCCAGCGGCGAGCAGGGACCAGCAGCCCCCCCCACCTCGGCGATCCGCAGCGGCAGGGTCGGGGTCTGGGCCTGGGCGGCGCTGAGGAGGACCGCGGTGGCGGCGAGGATTACGCGTCTCATTGCCGCTCTCCGCTGCGGCGAGCGGCGATATCGTCGGCGCGCAGCTTGATGATCTGGGCGTAGTGTTCGCGGGTGACGGCGGTATAGGCCGCGCCATCCGGCTGACCGATGTCGCGCCAGACCTCCGGATCGTCATAGGGCAAGGCGGCCATGGCGCCACGGACCGCGTCGATGAAGGGCTGGGGCCGGTCGGTGCGGACGACCACTGCGCTGTTGGGAATGGGGCCGGCCGTCCAGATGATCCGGAAGTCGTCCAGATCGACGACGCCACGCCGCGCCATGGTGAAGTGAGCGCCGGTGGTGAACCCGTGCTCGGGGTCGCCGCCGCCCATGCTGATCATAGCGGCGTCGAACTGGCCGTTATCCAGGGCCATCACCGCCTGGGTGTGCCCGCCGGCGAAGCTCGAACGGCCGAAATAGGTGTCTGGCTCGATTCCCTGCTCGCGCATCGCCGAGCGGGGAAACAGGTAGCCCGAGGTGGAGTTGAAATCCACGTAGCCGAGGGTCTTGCCCTTCAGATCCTGGATGGAGCGATAGGGGCTCGAGGCCATTACGAGGAGGCCGGAATAGTAGCCGATGTCGCCTTCAGCCTGCCGGACGGTGAGGATGGGCTGGGCCAGATCGCCGATCTGGGCGTCCACATTGGCGTAACCGCCCCCCGCAATGGTGGCGATGTCGACCTGACCGCTCGATAGCGCCTGGATCGTGCCGTTGTAGTCGGAGGACTCGTACAGCTTGACCGGCAGCCCGGTCGCCTTGCCGATGTAGGTCTTGTAGGCGGTGAGGCGTCGGGTCACCATGGGGTCGTCCTCCGACCCGCGGACCGCCATCCGGACCTCCCGCATTTCGCCCTGCCAGGCGCCGTCGGTGGTCTTGGCCTCCCCGCCGCATCCTGCGAGCCCAAGGCTGATCGCCGCCAGGATCGCACCTGATCGTCGCCGCATGGAGAACCTCTACGCTGTCAAAATCCAGGCGTCGGGGAGCCCCGCCGTCGGGAGGGAGGTTTCGCATCCGGACGTGAAGCCGTGGTGACACAGCCCGATGGCGACGGGCCAATGGCCGCCGCACTTGTCGGGTCGGCGGCGCCTAGCTGGGGAAGATCAGCCGCACGCGCGCGCCGCTGCCGCCGGCCGGGAAATCCAGAGCGCCATCAAGCTGTCCCGCAAGGCTCTGCATGATGCCAAACCCCAGGCTGCTGCGGCCTTCCAGATCGGGATTGGGGTCAGGAAAGCCCGGACCATCGTCGGCGATCACCAGCGCGGCGCGGTCATCGTCCAGGGGGGCGAGATCGATGGTGATCTGACCGGAGGCGCGGCCCTCGAAGGCATGCTTGAGGGAATTGGTGACCACCTCAGCCACCAGGAGGGACAAGGTCACCAGCCGGGTCGTATCGAGATCGACCCCATCGGCCCGCACCGAACAGGCTACGCCCTCCGCCCCGGCGGCCTGGACGAGGTCGTCGCAGAGCTCCCGTAGAGACCCCTCGACACTGAGCTCCAGCGTGGCTGGGTCATAGAGGCGTCGATGAATCTGGGCCATGGTGACCAGCCGCTCGCGCGCCTCATCCAAGGCTGCCGACGCCTGGGGATTATTGATCGCACGCTTCTTGATCTGCAGCAGGGCGGCGACGAAAGTCATGTTGTTGGCGACCCTGTGCTGCAGTTCCTGAAACATCACCCTTTGACGCTCATAGAGCTGGGCGGTCAGGGCCTGTTCGGCGCCAAGACTGGTCATGGCCCGGCGCATCAGCTCGATCACGGTGATATCCACCGCAACCACGAAAACAAAGAAGACCAGGGTCAGCCCGCTGGCCGCCGAGAGGCTGAAGCCCAGGGGGGGAATGAAGAACCACCAGGCGGCGAGACCCGACAGCGCCGCGCAGAGAATTCCTGGCCAAAGCCCTGCCAGGAAGGCCGTGAGAATCACCGCGGGGAAAAAGGTCAGATAGGGAAAGCCCGGAGGCAGCACGCCGTCCAAAAGCCAACGAACATAGAAAGCCAGAGCTGCGCTGAGAATCGCCAGGCCGTACGCGAATACGATGTTCTGCTGGAACAACCGCATGACGTCCTGAAAGCCCCCCCGCGAGGCGTGGCTCGCATTCTCAGCCTGCCTGGATCCGAACGGCTGGTGGTTTCGGCTCTAGAGCCTCGTCCAGGGCTTGTCTATCCGGCGCCCGACAGTCCCGCCGCCGATGACCATTAATCTTCGCTTAACCATAAACGCCCACCCTCTCAGCGTCTTCTCTGAAGACACCCCACCATCACCAACCTTCTCAAGCCCGGCTTCGGCCGGGCTCTTTTTTTCGCCGGCTGTGGATAGGGCGCTTCGCGAGGCTTGCACCGCCCGCCAGCCCGGCGTATACGCGCCGCCCTACGGTGCTGATCCCCGATAGCTCAGTTGGTAGAGCAGTCGGCTGTTAACCGACTTGTCGCAGGTTCGAGTCCTGCTCGGGGAGCCACCGCACCGTCGCAGCCTTTGAGGCCAGAGGCTTCGACCAGCGCCAAACGGGCGCAATCCCCACGTCCAGTTCGATCACAGGTCGCCCTGCTCAGCCGAAGCTCGCTGGATCGGGACCGATACGGCCGTTTTCTGTGTCGAGGCTGGCCATGGCGGCCATGTCGTTGGTGTCGAGGGCGAAACCGAAGACGTCCAGGTTCTGGACGATCCGGGCCGGCGTCACCGATTTCGGAATGACGATCAGACCAAGCTGAACATGCCAGCGGATCACCACCTGGGCCGGCGTCACGCCGTGCTTGGCCGCCAGGCCTGCGATGATCGGATCCTCCAGGATCTGCCCCTGTCCCAGGGGGCTCCATGATTCGGTCAGCACGCCGGCTGCGGCGTTGGCGGCTCGCAGGCTGGCCTG
Source organism: Phenylobacterium sp. (assembly GCF_036963605.1). GTDB lineage: Bacteria > Pseudomonadota > Alphaproteobacteria > Caulobacterales > Caulobacteraceae > Phenylobacterium. The sequence continues at coordinate 28,622 of NZ_JBALUY010000006.1, forward strand.
CTGGAACCTGGGGTGAAGTTCGATCTGGTTCACCGCCGGGACCACACCGGTCTCGCTGATGATCCTTTCCAGGTGCTCAGCGGCGAAATTGGACACGCCGATGGACCTGGCCCGTCCCTCTTCGCGCAGCCGGATCAGCGCTTTCCACGACTCCAGGTAGAGTCCCTGCTGCGGGCAGGGCCAGTGGATCAGATAGAGATCCACATGGTCGAGACCCAGGCGCTCCACGCTCTTGTCGAAGGCCCGCAGGGCGCGGTCATAGCCCTGGCTCTCGTTCCAGAGCTTGGTGGTGACGAACACTTCGTCGCGGGGGAGACCCGAGGCGCGGACGCCCTCCCCGACCCCGGCCTCATTGCCATAGATGGCCGCGGTGTCCACCGCCCGGTAGCCAGCTTCGAGCGCCGTGCGGACCACGACGGCGGCGTCATCGGCGGGGGTCCGCCATACGCCGAGCCCGACCTGCGGAATCATCCGGCCGTCATTGAGCGTGAGCCTCGCCCCGCCAGCCATCACCATTGGCCCTCATTGGGCATCGACGCCCAGGGCTCGGCCGGCGGCAGGGCCGCGCCCGCCTGCAGCAACTCCACCGAAATGCCGTCCGGCGAGCGGATAAAGGCCATATGGCCGTCCCGCGGAGGCCGGTTGATGGTGACGCCGCCCTCCGTCAGGCGCTGGCAGACGGCGTAGATATCGTCCACCGCATAGGCCAGATGGCCGAAATTGCGGCCGCCCTGATAATCCTCAGGATCCCAGTTGAAGGTCAGCTCGACCGTCGGCGCGCGGCTGACCTTGGCCATCTCCTCGTCCCCCGGGGCGCACAGGAAGACCAGCGTGAACCGCCCTGCGGCGTTCTCCACCCGGGAAAGCTCGGTCAGGCCAAGCTTGTTGCAATAGAAGTCCAGCGAGGCGTCGAGGTCCCGCACGCGGACCATGGTGTGGAGGTATCTCATGGAGGCTCCCTCTGAAGGCTGACGGGCGCCGATGAGGCGTCCTTGGGGTTCGTCGCAATCCTATGCCGTTCGCTGCGGTTCGTCAGGCACAGTCGCAGCTCGAAAGTGATCCTGTCTGCGATTTCATTTGCGTGAGGGTCGGCAGCGCAGCACAACCGGCGCGTGATCCCAAAGAACATGGGAATGCGGGCTTGGACGGGCTGCACATGCCGTCGTTGCAGCCGGGGGAAACAGATTTATGCGTCTCAAGACGTCTCACTATTTCATTCTTGGCGTCTTTGGGGCGCTTGCGCTCTATTTTATCCTGATGACGGTTCTCGGCGGCGGCGACAGCGCCCCGGCTGAGGCGGCCGACAAGGCCGATGAGACGCCGCAGGTCCAGGTCGCCGTGGTCGAGGAAGTGATCCGGCCCTATCAGGTGACCCTGCGCGGCCGGACCGAGGCCGCCCGCAGCGTCACGGTCCGAAGCGAAACCTCCGGCGTGGTCGTAGCGACGCCGACCCGCGAGGGCGCGGTCGTCCCCCGGGGCGCCGTCCTCTGTCGCCTGTCGGTGGACGCCCGCCAGGCGTCGCTCGATCAGGCCCGGGCCGCCCTGCGTTCGCGGGAACTGCAGCGCAAGGCCTCGGCGGCCCTGGCCGAGAAGGGCTATCGCTCCGAAACTCAGGTGCTGCAGGACCAGGCCAATCTGGACGCCGCCGCCGCCGCCGTGCGCCAGGCGGAGATCGCCTTGGAACAGGTCAATATTCGCGCGCCCTTCGCCGGCGTCTTTGACAAGCGCGAGGCCGAGGTGGGGACCTATCTCTCCCCGGGCCAGGCCTGCGGCGCCTTGATCGAGCTCGACCCCATCCTGATCGTCGGGGACGTGCCGGAAACCCAGGCGGGTCGGCTGACGGGCGGCGAGCCAGCCACGGCCACACTGGTCTCCGGCCAGGTGATTTCGGGCCAGGTCCGCTATGTGGCGCGGGAAGCCGATCCGGCCACCCGCACCTATCGCCTGGAAGTCGTCGCACGCAACCCGCGCGGCGCCGTGCGCTCGGGCCTGTCGGCGGACGTCAAGATCACCAGCGCTTCGGGGCCAGCGCACCTGGTGCCGCCTTCGGCCCTGGTCCTCGACTCCGAGGGCCGGCAGGGGGTGCGTTTTGTGGGCGCGGGCGACGTGGTCGCCTTCACGCCGGTGCAGGTGATGGAGGAAGGCGCCGACGGCGTCTGGGTCCGCGGCCTCACGGGTCAGACCCGGGTCATCACCGTCGGCCAGTCCTACGTCGACCAGGGACAGAAGGTTCGCGTGGCGCTGGCCCGCTAGGGTTTAGGGCGCGCCGCACAGGAGGCTTGCGACTATGATCGGTCCGTTGATCGACGGCGCCATCAAGCGACGGAAGGTCGTGCTGGGGGTCACGCTGATCGCCGGCATCTTCGGCCTGTTCGCCTATCTGGCCATGCCGCGGGAAGCCAATCCCGACATCGACTTCCCCTTCGTCTCGGTGATCGTCCCCTATCCGGGGGTGAGCCCGGAGGATTCCGAACGCCTGCTGGTCAAACCCCTGGAGGTGGAGCTCCAGTCCATCGAAGGGCTGAAGGAGATGAACTCCGCGGCCCGCCAGAGCATGGCCATCGTCAACCTGGAGTTCGAGGCCGACTTCGACAAGGACACCGCCCTCGCGGAGGTCCGCGCCAAGGTGGATCTGGCCCGCGGACGTTTCCCCCCGGACGCCGAAGAGCCGATCATCGAAGAGGCGAATTTCAGCGGCGAGCCGGTGATCGGCATCGTGCTGTCTGGCGCCGCGCCTGAGCGCGAGCTCTATCGCATCGCCCGCAGCCTGCAGGACCGCCTGGAGGCCGCCCCCGGCGTGCTGGAAGTGCAGCTGACCGGCGGCCGCGAGGAGATGCTCGAGGTCACCATCGATCCCCTGCGGATGGAGGCCTACAACGTCACCACCGGCGAACTGGCCCAGGTGATCAGCCGAAACAACCAGCTGGTGCCGGCCGGCAACCTGCGCTCCGGCGGCGGGCAGTTCGCCGTCAAGGTGCCCGGCGTGGTCGAGGAGCCTTCCGACATCCTGAGCCTGCCGATCAAGAAGAACGGCGATCGGGTGATCACCGTGGGCGACATCGGCGAGGTGCGGCGCACCTTCAAGGAACCCAACTTCATCACCCGCTTCAATGGCGAGCCAGCCATGTCGCTGGAGGTGGCCAAGCGCAGCGGATCGAACATTCTCGACACCGTGGACGCAGTCCGGGCGGTGGTCGCCGAGGAGGAGACCCGCTGGCCGGAGACGATCCGAGTCTCCTACACCTATGACCAGAGCGACTTCATCCACCGCACCCTGGTGGTGCTGGAATCGGGCCTGCTGATCGCCACCATCCTGGTGATGATGATCATCGTCTACAGCCTCGGCATCCGGCAGGGGCTGATGGTCGGCGCGGCGATCCCGGCCTGCTTCATGCTGGCCTTCCTGATGCTCAACGCCTCGGGCGTGACCCTGAATCAGATGGTGATGTTCGGCCTGGTCCTGGCGGTCGGCATCCTGGTGGACGGCGGCATCGTCGTGGTCGAGTACGCCGACCGCAAGATGGCCGAAGGCCTGCCGAAGGAGGAAGCCTTCGCCGCGGCGGGCAAGCGGATGTTCTTCCCCGTGCTGAACGGCACCCTGACGACGCTCTGCGCCTTCCTGCCGTTCATGTTCTGGAACTCGATCCCGGGCAAGTTCATGAGCTTCCTGCCCCTGACGCTCATGTATGTGCTCGGCGCCTCGATCTTCGTGGCCCTGATCTTCACCCCGGCGCTGGGCTCGATCTTCGGGCGCAACGCCGCCGTGGACGAGGCGCACCTGGCTGAGATCGAGAAGTCCGAGCGGGGCGATCCGCGAGAGATGTCGGGTTTCATGGGCTGGTATGCCCGCACCCTCTGGACCCTGGGGGCAGCGCCGACCCGGACCTTCGCCGCCACCTTCCTGATCGTGGCCGCCATCGTCGCCTGGTTCGCCATGACTCCGCACCGCACCGAGTTCTTCCTGGAAGAAGATCCGGAGTGGGCGCAGGTCTATGTGAAGGCCCGGGGCAACCTGTCGCCCGAGGCCCATGACGTGCTGGTCCGCCAGGTGGAGGCCCGCCTGCTGGACGTGCCCGGGGTCAATTCCATCTACACCCGATCAGGCGCCACCAGCCCCGGCGGCGGCGGCGGCGGGCCGCCCAATGACACGGTGGGCCGTCTGCAGGTGGATCTCGTCGACTTCGAGGAGCGCCTCGCCCTGGACCTCCGCGGGGCCGACATCGTGGACGATATCCGCACCCGCCTGACCGACCTGCCCGGCGTGCTGATCGAGGTGCGCGAGCCGCAGGGCGGGCCGCCCACCGGCAAGGACGTGCAGGTCGAGCTGCGCGGCCAGAATCCCGAAGCGCTGAACGCCGCCGCCGACCTGGTCCGCGCGCGCCTGGCCTCAGACCCGCAACTGTTCGAGCTGGAGGACAACCGCACCTCGCCGGGGATCGAGCTGAACCTGGCGGTCGATCGCCAGGCCGCCGGCCGCTATGGCGTGGACGTCCTGTCCGTCGGCCAGGCCATCCAGTTCATCACCACCGGTGTCCTGGTGGGCCGCTTCCGTCCCGATGACGCCGAGGACGAACTGGACATCCGCATCCGCTTTCCGCCGGAGGCGCGCAACATGGCCGCCTTCGACGACCTGAAGATCTCCACTGCGCTTGGTCCCGTGCCGGCCAGCTATTTCATCCGCCAGGCGCCCGCCCAGCAGGTGACCACCATCCAGCGGCGGGACGGCGAGCGGCTGGTCATCGTTCAGGCCAACGCCATCGACGGCGTCGCCGCCAACCAGAAGATCGCCGAGCTGCGGCCCTGGCTGGAACAGGCCGACATCGACGATCAGGTGCGCTGGAAGTTCACCGGCGCCGACGAAGAGGGCCAGGAGGCGGCCCAGTTCTTCATGGTCGCCATGGCCGTCTCCCTGTTCCTGATGGGGGTCATTCTGCTGTGGCAGTTCAACAGCTTCTACGGCGTGGTGGTGACCCTCTCGGCGGTGGCGCTCTCAACCGTGGGCGTGCTGCTGGGGGTGCAGATCAACTTCCTGGGCACCTTCAACTATGTGTCGGTGATCATGCTGGGCACCGGCATCGTCGCCCTGGCCGGCGTCGTGGTGGGCCACAACATCGTGCTGGTGGACACCTACTACCAGCTCCGTCGCTCGGGCTATCCGGCCGATGACGCCGCCGTGCGGGCCGCCACCCAGCGGTTCCGCCCGGTGATCCTGACCACGGTGGTGACGGTGGTCGGCCTGTTGCCCCTGATGTTCCAGCTGCACCCCAACTTCCGGGTCGGCCACATCGAGTATCGGGCGCCGGGCTCGGAATGGTGGGTCCAGCTATCGGCCGCGGTGGTCTGGGGCCTGTCCTTCGCCACCCTGCTCACCCTGGTCCTGACGCCGGTCATGCTGGCCGCCCCCAAGGTCTATGCCGAACGCCTGCATAGGGCCGCGAACTGGGGTCGTCGCCGACTGGGCCTGCGCCCCAGGGACGGCCGCCCCGCCAATGACGCAGCCCTGCCCCGGGCGGCCGAATAGGTCTCAGCGCTGGCGGGTCTGGCGCCGCCACAGCGCGGCGTATTCGCCGGCCGAGGCCAGCAGGCTGTCGTGAGTCCCGTGTTCGACGACCCGACCCCGGCGCAGCACGACGATCAGGTCGGCGTCAACGATGGTCGAAAGCCGGTGGGCCACCACCAGGGTGGTCCGTCCGGTGCGGACTTTGCGCAGGGTCGCCTGGATCGCCTCTTCCGTCCGCCCATCCAGGGCGCTGGTGGCCTCGTCCAGGATCAGCAGGCGGGGATCAGCCAGCAGGGCGCGGGCGATGCCCACCCGCTGGCGCTCGCCGCCGGACAGCTTCAGCCCCCGCTCGCCGACCATGGTGTCGAGCCCCTCCGGCAGGCCTTCGAGGAAGGCGCCCAGCTCGGCGGCCTCGGCCGCAGCCTGGATGTCGGCCGCGCTGGCGTCTGGCCGGGCGAAGGCGATATTGGCCCGCAGGGTGTCGTTGAACAGGGCCACGTCCTGCGGCACCAGGGCCACGGCGCGGCGCAGGGCCGACTGGCGGACCTGGCGAAGATCGATGCCGTCCAGCATCACCGCACCGGCTTGCGGATCGATCAGGCGCAGGGCCAGTCGCACGGCGGTGGTCTTGCCCGCCCCCGAAGGCCCGACCAGGGCGACGGTGGCCCCAGGCTCGGCCACGAAGCTGACATCCAGCAGGCCCTGGCTACGGGCGTCATGGCGGAAGGCCACGTCGCGGAATTCCAGCCGCGCGCCCTGCGGCGCCGCCGGCGGCAGGGGCTGAGCATCGGCCGCGTCGATGATGTCCGGCGCCCGGCCGGTCAGGGCCACCAGCTGCTCCATGTCGATAAAGGCCTGGCGGATCTCGCGATAGTTGAAGCCCAGCATGCTGAGCGGCGCATAGATGCCGATCAGCAGCAGGATGGCCATGGTCACGTCGCCGATCTGCATGCTCCCGGCCGCCACCTCCATGCCGGCCAGCACGGTCATCACCGCCAGGCCGAGATTGAGGATCACCGCCTGGGCGCCGTTCAGCAGGGAGAGCGAAGTGTTGGCCTTCACGGCTGCGCCCACATAGGTGTTCAGCGCCTGGCCATAGGCGCCCACGGCGCGGGTTTCGGCGCCGAAGGTCTTCACCGTCTCGAAGTTGATCAGGGCGTCCACCGACAGGCCCGCGGCGCGGGCGTCGGCCTCGTTCAGCTCCCGGCGATGGGACAGGCGCCAGTCGGTGATCTTGAAGGTGACGATGGCGTAGATGACCACGGTCAGCAGGGCGGTGGCGGCGAACCGCCAGTCGAGCCGCACCACCATGACGCCCATGGCCAGCACCAGCTCCACCGCTGTGGGACCGAGGTTGAACACCACGCTGCGGATCAGGAAATCAGTGGAGCGCGCGCCGCGCTCGATCACCCGGGCCAGGGTCCCGGTCTGCTTGCTCTGGTGGAAATCCAGGGACAGGGAGACCGCGTGGCCGAACCCTTCGACAGCTGCCCGGGCCATCGTCGCCTGGGAGACTGCGGTGAACACGGCGTCGCGGGCGAAGGGCGCGCAGGCCGACAGCAGGCGCAGGCCTGCAAAGGCGAGCGCCAGGGCGACGAAACCGCCGCCGATCACCACCACGCCGCCCGGGACCGACAGGGTGTTGATCGCCTCCCCCAGCATCACCGGCGAGATCACCGCGGCCAGCTTGCCGGCCAGCACCAGCACGACGGCGGCGGCCAGACGCAGGCGCAGCTGCGGCGCGCCGGATCGCATGACCAGCCGACCGAGATCGGCCATGGCCGGCCAGAACCGGAAGTCCGGGGCGAGCGCCAGGTCGCCGCTGTTGCGGCCCCGGGCCAATCCAGGCGGGTTCAAACGAAAACTCCGGTCAATCGAGCAGCAGGGTCGACTGGACGCCGCCGCCGGGGGTTAGCCAATCAATGCGAAGGCCAGATGACGTGGCGCGTGCGGTGAAGGCCCCGCTCTCTGGCGGCGCGGCGGGCGTGGCGTCCACCTGGGCGGTGAGGACGAGCTGTTCGCCCATGACGTCGATGCGATGCGGTCCCGGCGGCACCGGCGCGCCGAACGGCAGGCTGAACCGTCCCTGGGCGTCGGTGGCCCCGTCGGTGGACACTGGCCGGCCGTCGATACGGATCGACAGGGCGATCTCCGGCGTCGCACGGCCAGACACCACGGCGCCGCCTTCCTCGTCGAAATCGAAGGCCAGCAGGCGCGGCGCGGCTGGACCTTCGGCCCCGCCCGACGGAACCGGCGACACGACGGCGCCGGCGCCAGCCCGCAGCAGCACCAGGCGATCATCCGGCAGGACCAGTTGATAGCCCTCCGCCTGGACAGTGCGGTCGTCCAGCATCATGGAAAGGCCAAAGATCTTCGGCGCCTCGGCCAGCGGCAGCCCGATCCGCCAAGCGCCTTGCGCATCGGCCTCCGTCATCCGCACCTCGCCCTCAGGGGTGGCCAGCCGCACGCGGGCCGAAGGCGCGGCCCGACCGATCAGCACCCGGCCCGCCCCCTCCCGGACCACGCCGGTCCCCTGCGGCGGGGCGGTATAGGTGGCCTGGGCCTGGGGTTCGCGGTTGAGGCCGGCGCCCGGATTCACCTGCGCCTCGCCGCAGCCCACAAGGAGCAGGCTCAGCATCAGAACCGAGCCAAAGGCCGCACCGGGCAGGGTTTCCTTGAATCGCATCATGTCAGAGCCTAGCTACTCGGATTCCCGGCTCGCCTGGCGAGCCCGTCATTCTCCCGGAGGCACACATCCTATGGGCGCTTCGCCCGATCGCATCGAGTCCGTCTGTGTCTTCTGCGGCTCTTCGGACGCCGCGAAACCGAGCTTGCTGACCGACGCCGCCGACTTCGGCCGCGCCCTGGCGGCGGCGAACCTGCGCCTGGTCTATGGCGGCGGCGGGGTGGGCCTCATGGGCGCCTGCGCGCGGGCCGCACACGAGGCCGGCGGGGACGTGCTGGGGATCATCCCGCAGTTCCTGACCAGTCGCGAGCGGGCCCTGGATGTGGTCGAGACCATCGTCGTGCGCTCCATGCACGAGCGGAAGCAGATCATGTTCGAGCGCTCGGACGGCTTCGTGGTCCTGCCCGGCGGCATCGGCACCCTGGAGGAGATCATCGAGCTGCTGTCCTGGCGGCGCCTGGACCTGCATCGCAAGCCGGTGGTCTTCTACAGCCCCGACGGGTTCTGGGAGCCGCTGTTCCAACTGCTGCAGCACACGGTGGACGCGCGCCTCACGCCCCGGGACTTCATGGACAGCTGGGCGGTGGCGACCCGGGTGGATGACATCCTGCCTCTGATCCAGGCTCGTCTGGCGGCCGGAGACGAGGACGACGCTCCGCGGACCGCGACGCAGATCACTTGATCCCCCGAAGGTCGGCATCCGGCAGGCGCCGAGGCGCCGCCGGACGTCCGGAGCCTCAGTCGTCGCGATGGACGCGCTCGCGACGCTCGTGGCGTTCCTGGGCTTCCAGGCTGAGGGTGGCGATGGGGCGCGCTTCCAGCCGCGCGATGCCGATGGGCTCGCCGGTCTCTTCGCAATAGCCGTAACTGCCGTCCTCGATCCGGCGCAGGGCTTCGTCGATCTTGGAGATCAGCTTTCGTTGACGATCGCGGGTGCGTAATTCAAGCGCACGATCGGTGGCCGACCAAGCGCGATCGATATCATCCGGCAGGTTTTCAGTTTCATTCTGCAGGTGCGAAAGTGTTTCGCGAGATTCACGGAGAATCTCTTCCTTCCAGTCATTCAACTTCTGTCGGAAATACTCGACCTGACGGTCGTTCATGAACTCTTCGTCCTCAGACGGACGATAGGAGTCTTCTTTAGCCAAGACAGTGGTCGACATAATCGATACCTCACGCCCCTGGACGTATCCCCGGAACTTGGGAGGCGGCTATATAGCAGAACTCCCGCGACATTCAACGCGACTCACTTCGCGCTGGAAGAGCAGCAGAACGAGCCATCTCAAGTTTGGCCAGTTCCACGGCCGCCCGCGTCTCGATCTCATTGAGAACGCCTTCCAGAGCGGCATCCTCGGTCTGGTCACGCTCTTCGCGGACCGCGCGGCCCAGGCGCTCCAGCTGGCTCATGGAGAGGTCGCCGCCCACCAGGGCGATCTTCACCTCCTCCAGGACATCGAGGATGCGTCCTGCCCGCCTGACAGCGCGGCGCTTGCGCTCGAGCGGCCCCCCCGTCTCCTGCAGGGCGAGCAGAGCCCCGACTCCGCCCAAGGCCGAAGCCCCGGTGGTCGGCCCGGCAGCGGCCGCCGAGGCTGCGCCGCCCGCGGACGGCAGCTTGAACCCCTCGCTCCCCTGCGCGCCCCGGGCCCGACCCGGACCTGAAGCGCCCCCTGCGCCGCCTGCACCACTGACTTTCATGCGACCCACATCACGCAGAATGAACTCAAGCCAGACCTTGGGCCGGCGGCCTTAGGGTATGGTTAATGCCGGGCAAATTCTGCAGCTTGCCGCCTCGCCGTCAGGCCGGACCTGCGACCATTAACTGTAATTGTTAGACTTTTCAGGCGCTCCCATCTGGCATGGTCGTCGCAAGGGCAGGTCCAGGTTCCTCATGCCCGGCGAGACTCCATGTCCCACCCGTTCCGCTTGTTCAGCGCCATCCTGATCGCCGCCAGCCTGGCGGCCAGCCCCGCCCTGTCGGCGTCCCGCATCAAGGACATCGTCGAGTTCGAGGGCGTGCGCGACAACATGCTGGTGGGCTACGGCATTGTCGTCGGCCTGAACGGCACCGGCGACTCCCTGCGCAACGCGCCCTTCACCCGCCAGAGCCTCGAGGGGATGCTCGAGCGGATGGGCGTCAACACCCGCGACGCCAATATCAACACCAAGAACGTTGCCGCCGTGATGGTCACGGCCCGCCTGCCGGCCTTCGCCGCGGCCGGATCGCCGGTGGACGCCACGGTCTCGGCCATGGGCGACGCCAAGAGCCTGCAGGGTGGCACCCTGCTGGTGACGCCGCTGATGGGCGCCGATGGCGAGGCCTATGCGGTGGCGCAAGGCACCGTCCAGACCGGCTCGATCTCGGCCGGCGGCGCCTCGGGCTCCTCGATCTCCAAGGGCGTGCCGACCGCCGGCCGCATCGCCGGCGGCGCCCTGGTGGAACGGGAGCTGGGCTTCCAGCTCGCCTCCATGGGCCAGATGCGCATGACCCTGCGCAATCCCGACTTCACCACCTCGCGCCGGATCGCCGAGGCGGTGAACCGGCAGTTTCCCGGCACGGCCTACGCCCAGAACCCGACCATCGTCGCCGTGCGCCCGCCCGCCGGCCACGACATGACCGCCTTCATGGCGCAGATCGAGAACATCTCGGTCAATCCCGACACTCCGGCCAAGGTGGTCATCGACGAGGTGTCCGGCGTCATCGTCATGGGCGAGGCCGTCCGCGTCTCCACCGTGGCCATCGCCCAGGGCAACCTGACCATCCGCGTCCAGGAATTCCCCGCCGTGGTCCAGCCGGCGCCCTTCAGCCAGGGTGAGACGGTCGTCGTGCCTCAGACCCAAGTTGATGTGGAGGAGGAGCGCGGCCGGCAGTTCCTGACGGTCCGCAGCGGCGCCTCGCTCTCCGACCTGGTCGCCGGCCTCAATGCGCTGGGCGTCACGCCGCGGGACATGATCTCCATCCTGCAGACCATCAAGGCCGCCGGCGCCCTGCAGGCCGACATCGAGGTGATGTGATGAGCGCGCTTTCCCCCATCTCCGCCATCACCCCCGCCCCGCATGCCGCTGAGGGCGCAGCCAACACCGCCGAACTCGCCAAGCGCGGCCAGATCGAGAAGACCGCCAACGACTTCGAGGCCGCCTTCCTGTCGATCATGATGCAGCAGATGTTCACCGCCACCGAGGTGTCCGCCCCATTCGGCGGCGGCCAGGCGGAAAACCAGTTCCGCTCCTTCCTCACCGAGGCCTTCGCCAAGGAGACGACCCAGAGCGGCGGGATCGGACTGGCCGATACGGTGGCCCGCGAGATGTTGAAGCTTCAAGGCCTGGAGGGGTAGCCGCCATGGCGATCGCCGCGACGGACGCGCAGGACCGCGTCGAACAACTGGTCATGCTGACCGACCGCCTCACCGAACTGGTGGCCCGGAGCGCCCAGGCCTTCGAGGAGGGCCGCCCGCATGAGGCCGCCGCCCAGCTCGACGAGACCACCCGCCTGGCCAATCTCTACCGCCACGAATCTGCGCGGGTTCGGGCTGATCCCGCCCTGGTGGCGGGCGCCCCCCTGGCCCAGCGCGCGCGCCTGGTCCGCGCCACCGAGGCATTCGACGCCGTCCTCGCCCGCCAGGGCCGCGCCATCGAGGCGGCCCGCACCATCACGGAAGGCCTGGTCAAGGCCATCGCCGACGAGGTCACGGCCCAGCGCGGCCAGGCCGTGGGCTATGGTCCCCGCTCCAGCCAGACCGCCAACAACACCGCCACCGCCATCACCCTGAACAAGCGCGCCTGATCCAAACGCTTGTTCGCCGCGCAGATATGCGGCTAGTCTGGCGCCGTCGCCGGGGGTTCCGGCGATCTACGTTCTCAGGGCGGGGTGTAATTCCCCACCGGCGGTAATGCCGGGTCTGCGAAGATCCGGACGAGCCCGCGGGCGCCTGTCGGCCTCACCGCCGCCAGGGACGAGCAGACCCGGTGTGATCCCGGGGCCGACGGTTAGAGTCCGGTTATGAGAACCGTTGGGCGACACCTTGAGGGCGCGTGCGCCCGCATGGTCCGTCCAGCGCGCCCCTGAGTCGTGGTTCATCCACCCGTCAGGGAAACGACCATGACCCAAGCCGCCTATGAACTCCCCACCGCCAATGGCGCCTACCGCGCCGGACGCATCGCCTTTGTCCAGTCCCTCTGGCATCGCGACATCGTCGATGAAGCCCATACCGGCTTCACCGACGCCATGGCCGAGCGGGGCTTTGGCCCCGACCGCATCGACCGCTTCGAGGTCCCCGGCGCCTTCGAGATCCCGTTGCACGCCCAGAGCCTCATCCACACCGGCCGCTACGCCGCGGTGGTGGGCGCGGCCTTCGTGATCGACGGCGGCATCTACCGGCACGACTTCGTGGCCCAGACCGTGGTCGCCGCCCTGATGCAGGTCCAGCTCGCCACCCAGACGCCGGTCTTCTCCGTGGTGCTGACCCCGCACCACTTCCATGAGCACGACGCGCATCACGCCTTCTTCCACGCCCACTTCCGAAAGAAGGGCGCCGAGGCCGCCGAGGCCTGCGTGCTCACCCTGGAGAACCTCGCCAAGCTGGCGGCGTGAGGGATCGCCATGGAAACCGAACTTGTCCCGCCCGAAGGCTTCGTTCCGCATGACCGACAGAGCCCGCTGACCGAGCCCTGGGAACCCCTGTTCGTTCGAAAGACGGACACGGCGGTCATCCTGGGGCTCCGCGCCGGCCCGGCCCACGCCAATGGCCGGGGCTTCGTCCACGGCGGTCTCCTGATGGCCCTGGCCGACAACGCCATGGGCCTGACCTGCGCCCATCGGCTTGGCGGCGACCGGTCGCTGGTGACAGTGAACCTGAACCTGGACTTCCTGGCGGTCGCCCAGCTTGGCCAATGGCTGGCGTTCGAGACCGACTTCGTGAAGCTCGGCTCGACCCTGTGCTTCACCCAGGCCTTCGTAACCGCCGACGGCAAGCCGTGCGCGCGGGCCAATGGCGTGTTCCGGGTCGTCAGCCGGGATTGAGGCGGATCTCCCGTTGGACGCCGACGGCTGCGAGGAAATCGCGATCGTGGCTGACGATCAGGAGGGCCCCGTCATAGTCCCGCAGCGCCACCTCGACCGCGGCCAGGGAGTCGAGGTCGAGGTGGTTGCTGGGCTCGTCCAGGATCAGGAGCTGCGGCGGGGTCTGCGCTATCAGCACGCAGGCCAGGGCCGCGCGCAGGCGCTCTCCGCCGCTGAGGCTGTCCACCCGCCGTTCGGCGGCGGTGTTGCGGAACAGGAAGCGCGCGAGCGCGGCATGCGCGGCGTTGACGTCAGCGTCCGGGTTCAGGCGCAGGAAGGCCTCCAACAGCGTTTCGTCCGGCCGCAGCATGGCGGTCTGCTGATCGAACACGGTGGCTGGAACCCACAGCCGCGCCAGACCGGCCTGAGGCGCGATCTCGCCGGCGGCCAGGCGCAGCAGGGTGGTCTTGCCCGACCCGTTGGGTCCGGCGATAGCCACACGCTCCGGCCCGGTGATCTCCAGGGACAGGTTCTCGAACAGCCGGCGGCCATCGGGCAGGCGGCGCGCGACCCTGTCGAGGGTCAGGACGCGGCGCCCGGCCGCCAGGCCGCACGACGGCAGGTCGAAGCCGAGCCGGCGCACCTGCTCGACGGCCCCTTGCGCCTCGGCCAGCCGCGCGGTCAGGGCCTCGCGGCGGCGCTCGGCCAACAGGTTCTGCCGACCACCGGAGTTCTCCGCCTGCTCGGCCCGGGCGCCCAGCAGGATCTTCGGCTCGCTGCGCCGTGCGGCGAAGCGACGGCCGCCCGCATCCCGGCGCGCCTTGCGCTCCCGTTCGGCCTGGGCGTCGCGGCCGGCTCGGGCCAGGTCGCGGGCCGCGCTGTCGAGGGCCTGTTCTGCGGCGGCCTCTTCCTGCGCCTTGCGCTCGGCATAGAGGTCGTAGTTCCCGCCATAGAACCGCGCCCCCAGGGTCGAAAGCTCCACGATCCGGTCGGTCTGACGCAGCAGCTCCCGATCGTGGCTGACCACGATGGCGCCGCCCCGCCATTGTGCCAGCACATCGGCGACCAGCGCGCGGGCCTCGGCGTCGAGATTGTTGGTGGGCTCATCGAGGATCAGCAGATCAGGCGCCTGGACCAGCAGACCGGCCAGGGCCGCCCGCGTCGCCTCTCCGCCGCTCAGGCTGGCCGCGGGGCGCAAGGGGTCGAGCCCCGCCAGGCCGACCCGGACCAGGGCCGCGTCAAGGCGCGATGGCAGGGTCCAGTCGGCGTCGGCCATGTCGGCCTCGTCCCCGACGCCCGTCTCGAGCCGCGCCAGCCGCGAGAGCGGTTCGCCCAGCCCCATGAGATCGGCGGCGCGGGCGCCCGGCGGCGGCTCCACCATCTGGCGCAGCACGCCGATGCGGCCCTGGATCGCCACCGCGCCGGCGGCCGGCGTCAGCTCGCCCAGGATCAGGCGGATCAGCGTGGTCTTACCCACGCCATTGCGGCCGACCAGACCCGTGCGCTCTGGCCCGAAGGCCAGGGTCAGGTCGTCGATGAGCCGACGGCCGTCAGGGGTGCTGTAGGAGAGACCGTCGAGGGTGACGAAGGGCGCAGACATGGGAGAAGACCGTGGCGACGTGGGCGTGCAGGGCGGAGCGGAAATCGCTTGCGGCGCGCATGTCTGTCTCTCCTCTGGGCTGGAGCCTCGGATGTAGTCGTCCTCAGGGCGGCATGCAAATTCGCGGCCGATTGACGACCTCCGGCGTTGCGCTGCCGAGGCGGCGCGACCTAACCTCCGCCCTCCATCGCATCCTGGGGGTCCGTCTCGTGAACATCCGCTCCATTCTGCTCGCCGGCCTGTTGTCCACGGTCGCCGGCGCCGCGCTGGCCCAGACCCCCGCAGAGATGCACGAGGCCGCCACCGTGCTGGACACCCACTTCGACACCCCGGCCAATTTCGGGGCCGAGGGCTGGAGCATCATGGAGCGCCACGACGTCGCCGTGGACGGCACCCAGGTGGACTATCCCCGCATGGTCGAGGGCGGCGTCGATGGCGGTGTATTCGTGATCTTCACCCCGCAGCGGGGCCGCGGCCCTGAGGCCGACGCCGAAGCCCGGGACCACGCCTTTGTCCGCGCCGGCGAGATCCTGCAGATGACGGCCCGGGAGCATGAGCACTTCGCCCTCGTCACCACCCCGGCCGAAGCCGCCGCGGCTGAGGCGGCCGGCAAGAAGTTCGTCTTCATCAGCATCGAGAACGGCGCGCCGGTGGCCGGCGACCTGACCCTGATGGACACCTTCTACAAGCTGGGCGTCCGGATGATGGGGCCGGTCCACTTCGCCAACAACGACCTGGCCGACTCCTCCACCGATCCCAAGGGCCCCGAATGGGGCGGGCTCAGCGAAAAGGGCCGCGCCTTCGTGGCCCGCGCCAACCAGCTGGGCGTGGTGATCGATCCCAGCCACGCCTCGGACCAGACCCTGGACCAGATCCTCGACCTGTCCACCGCCCCGGTGATCCTGTCCCACTCGGGCGTGAAGGCGGTCTATGACCACCCGCGCAACATCCCCGACGACCTGCTGCGCAAGCTGGCGGCCAAGGGCGGGGTGATCCAGGTCAACGCCTTCTCCGGCTACATGGTCGATGTGCCGCGCATCCCCGAGCGTCAGGCCGCCTTGGCCGCGCTCACCGCCAAGTACGGCCAGCGCCGGGACGTGGCGGTGGAAAACCGCGACGCCTATCTGGCCGAACTGGCGGCCATCGAGGCGGCCTATCCCCTGCCCCAGGCCAATCTCGACGACCTGATGAAGCACATTCTGCATGTGGTCGAGGTGGCCGGCATCGACCATGTGGGCCTGTCGGGGGACTTTGACGGCGGCGGCGGGATCAAGGGGCTGGAGGACGTGACCACCTTCCCGACGCTCACCGAACGCCTGATCGCGGCCGGCTTCACTCAGGAGGATCTCGACAAGTTCTGGGGCGGCAACGCCCTGCGGGTCTTCGCCGAGGTCCAGGCCGCGGCGACCCGCTGAGGCGCTTTGTTCCCGGCTTGTTCTCGTGTTATCTCTGAGTCCCGGCACTACATAGAAACCGGCTGTCTGGAACCTGGGCGGCCGGCAGGGTTTCCAGGACAGTCATGGCCGATCAGCTAAACTTCATCCGCGTGCGCGGTGCGCGGGAGCACAACCTCAAGGACGTCAATGTCGACATCCCGCGGGGGGAGCTGGTGGTGCTCACGGGGCTGTCCGGCTCGGGCAAGAGTTCGCTGGCCTTCGACACCATCTATGCCGAGGGCCAGCGCCGCTATGTGGAGAGCCTTTCGGCCTATGCCCGCCAGTTCCTGGAGCTGATGAGCAAGCCGGATGTGGACCTGATCGAGGGTCTGTCGCCGGCCATCTCCATCGAGCAGAAGACCACCAGCCGCAATCCGCGCTCCACCGTCGGCACGGTCACCGAGATCCACGACTATATGCGCCTGTTGTGGGCGCGGGTCGGCATTCCCTATTCGCCGGCCACCGGCCTGCCCATCGAGAGCCAGACCGTCAGCCAGATGGTCGACAAGCTGACCGCCCTGCCCGATGGCGAGCGGCTCTATCTGCTGGCCCCGGTGATCCGCGGCCGCAAGGGCGAGTACCGCAAGGAGATCGCCGAGTGGCAGCGGGCGGGCTTCCAGCGGCTGAAGATCGACGGGACCTTCTATCCGATCGAGGACGCGCCCACCCTCGACAAGAAGTTCAAGCACGACATCGACATCGTGGTGGACCGGCTGGTCACCCGGGGCGACCAGGAAAGCCGCTACGCCGACAGCCTGGAGACGGCCCTGCGTCTGGCCGACGGCATCGCCACCGCCGAATGGGCCGACGTGGCCGAGGGCGAGACCGAGCCCCGGCGGATCATCTTCTCCGAGCGCTTCGCCTGCCCGGTCTCCGGCTTCACCATCAGCGAGATCGAGCCCAGGCTCTTTTCGTTCAACAACCCGTTCGGCGCCTGCCCGGCCTGCGATGGCCTCGGCGCCAAGCTCGCCTTCGACGCCGACCTGGTCATCCCCGACAAGGACAAGCCCCTGCACAAGGGCGCCGTGGCCCCCTGGTCCAAGGGGCCCTCGCCCCTCTACACCCAGACCCTGCAGGCCCTGGCCCGCCACTACGACTTCTCGATGGACGAGCCCTGGTGGATGCTGCCGGACGCTGCCAAGGACGTGGTGCTGCACGGCTCCAAGGGCCAGAAGATCCACTTCGTCTATGACGACAACGCCCGCAAGTACGAGGTCAACAAGACCTTTGAAGGCGTCCTGCCGAACCTGGAGCGCCGCTGGCGCGAGACAGACTCGGCCTGGGTGCGCGAGGAACTGGGGCGGTTCCAGTCGGAGACGCCCTGCGAGGTCTGCCACGGCTACCGCCTGAAGCCTGAGGCCCTGGCGGTGAAGATCGACGGCCGTCACATCGGCGAGGTCTCGCGCCTGTCGATCCAGCATGCCGGAGAGTGGTTCACCGCCCTGGAGGATCGTCTCACCGACAAGCAGATGGAGATCGCCCGGCGAATCCTGAAGGAGATCAATGATCGCCTGCGGTTCCTGGTCGATGTGGGGCTGAACTATCTCAACATGTCGCGCAATTCCGGCACCCTGTCCGGCGGCGAAAGCCAGCGCATCCGCCTGGCCAGCCAGATTGGCTCAGGGTTGACGGGCGTGCTGTACGTGCTGGACGAGCCGTCCATCGGCCTGCACCAGCGCGACAATACCCGCCTGCTCAACAGCCTGCGCGGCTTGCGCGACCTGGGCAATTCGGTGCTGGTGGTCGAGCACGACGAAGAAGCCATTCTGACGGCCGACTATGTGATCGACATGGGGCCGGCCGCCGGCGTCCACGGCGGCATGATCGTCGCCGAGGGCACGCCTGCGCAGGTGATCGCCAACCCAAAGAGCGTGACAGGCCAGTATCTGTCCGGCGCCCGCGAGATCGCCGTGCCGCGGGATCGGCGGCCCATCTCCAAGAAGAAGGTGGTCCGCATCATCGGCGCCAGCGGCAACAATCTGAAGGACGTCACCGGCGAAATCCCCGTGGGTGTCTTCACCTGCATCACCGGCGTCTCCGGCGGCGGTAAGTCGACCTTCACCATCGAGACCCTCTACAAGGCCGCGGCGAGGCGGTTGCACAACGCCAGCGACGCGCCGGCCCAGCACGAGCGGATCGAGGGGCTGGAGAACTTCGACAAGGTCATCGACATCGACCAGTCGCCCATCGGCCGCACGCCGCGATCTAACCCGGCCACCTATACCGGCGCCTTCCAGCCGATCCGCGACTGGTACGCCGGCCTGCCCGAGGCCAAGGCCCGCGGCTACGGGCCGGGGCGTTTCTCGTTCAACGTCAAGGGCGGCCGCTGCGAGGCCTGCCAGGGCGACGGCCTGATCAAGATCGAGATGCACTTCCTGCCCGACGTCTACGTCACCTGTGATGTCTGCAAGGGTAAGCGCTACAACCGCGAGACGCTTGAGATCCAGTTCAAGGGCAAGTCGATCTCCGACGTCCTGGACATGACCGTCGAGGAGGCCGCCGAGTTCTTCAAGGCCGTGCCAACCGTGCGCGACAAGATGGAGACGCTGAAGCGGGTGGGCCTGAGCTACGTCAAGGTCGGCCAGCCGGCCACGACCCTGTCGGGTGGCGAGGCCCAGCGGGTCAAGCTGTCCAAGGAACTGTCGCGCCGCGCCACGGGACGCACCCTCTACATTCTCGATGAGCCCACCACCGGCCTGCACTTCGAGGACATCCAGAAGCTGCTGGAGGTGCTGCACGAGCTGGTCGACCAGGGTAATACGGTGGTGGTGATCGAGCACAATCTCGACGTCATCAAGACCGCCGACTGGCTGCTGGACTTCGGTCCCGAGGGCGGCGACGGCGGCGGCGAGATCGTCGCGGTGGGCACGCCCGAGGCCGTAGCCGCCCAGCCGGCCAGTTGGACTGGCCGCTATCTCAAGGACGTGCTGGATCGCCACGAACAGCGCCGCCTGGCCCGCCGCAAGAGCGCCTGAACCCTGGAGCGCCCTCGCCGTGACGCCGGATCAGCAATCCCTTCTGGAGACGCTTGAGACGGCGCTCCGATCCGAGGCGCGCATCGGTTCGGCCTGGCTGACCGGCAGCTTCGGGGCCGGCCGTGGCGACGCCTGGAGCGATATCGACATCACCCTGGTGGCGGGGGCCGGCGACATCCCGGGCCTGCTCGGCGACCTGATGGCCCAGGACGGCCCCCTGCCCGCCACAGCCCTGCGCCTGAGCCAGTTCGGGCGGCTGGTGAACGGGACCACGCCTGAGTTGCTTCGGTTCGACCTGGTGCTCTCGACGCCCGAAGAGTTCGCCCGCCAGACCGCTGCGGGCGTGAAGCTGCTGTTCGGCGACGCCAGCCAGGGTCCGGTTGAGCGCCCCGCGCGCCCGTCCGATCCAGCGGCTGCCGCGCGGCGCGTCGAGGCGCTCGTCACCGAATTCCTGCGCATTCTCTCCCTCGCCCCGGTGGCGGTCGGACGGCGGGAGTGGGTGGTGATGCAGGACGGCGTCGGCCATCTGCGCCGGCTGCTGATCGAGCTGATGCTGGAGGAGAACGGCGTCGGTCCCGCCGAGCGCGGCGGCGCCAAGAAGCTCTATCCCTTCCTGACCGCCGAACAGATCGCAGAGCTGGAGGCGCTGACCCCGCCGCGGGCGATCAAGGCCGAACTTCTGGCCGCCAATCGCGACCTGCGCGACCGTTTTTTGCCACGCGCCCGCCGGGTCGCACAGGCGACTGGCGCCGCCTGGCCCGCAGACTGGGAGGCGGCCGTCATGTCCGGCCTCGCCCGCGACCTCCCGGCGCTTGGCTGACGCTACGTCAGGGTTTCCGTAAACAGCTGTTCGAAATAGCGTCGCTCCATTCGTTTAAGCGATTTGGAGCTGACCCATGATCCTCTACGGCGCGCCCATGCCGGCGCCGAACCCGCGCCGCGTCCGTATTTTCCTGGCTGAAAAGGGCATCGACCTGCCCGAAACCACGGTCGACATGCGCAAGCGCGAGCACAAGTCGTCGGACTATCGGGCCAAGAACTCGCTGGGCCAGATCCCGACCCTGGAGCTGGACGACGGGGCGACCATTTCCGAGACCGTCGCCATCTGCCGCTATTTCGAAGAGACCAATCCTGAGCCGCCGCTGTTTGGCCGCACCGCCCTGGAGAAGGCCCATGTGGACATGTGGGTTCGCCGGGTCGAGTTCGTGCTGATGACGCCCATCGGCAACTACTGGCGCCACGCCCACCCCTATACCGCCGCCTTGCTGACCCAGTTCAAGGACTTCGGCGAATCGAACCGCGAGACCTATGCCGGAGCTCAGAAGTGGCTGGACCGGGAGCTGGCCTGCCGGGACTTCATCGCCGGCCACGACTTCACCATTGCCGACATCTGCGCCCTGTCGGCCGTGGACTTCGCCACCTGGATCGGCCTGGAGATGGACCCCAACTACGCCAACCTCGCAGCCTGGCATCAGCGGGTCACCGCCCGCCCCAGCGCCCAGGCCTGAACCGCCTAGGCTGACAGCTCGACGCCGCCGTCCTGCGCCTCCGGCGCGGGACGGAAGGCCTGGTAGGCGACCACCTGCGGCGCGAGGATCACCGGATAGTAGATGGCTGTGAGGACCGCGTTGAACATCAGATAAAGCACGGTCTGGGCCGAGACATAGGCGCCAAATGAGCTGAAGTCGGGCTGGAAGGCCTCGCCCACGGACGACATGCTGCCCCCAGTCGCCACGGTGGCGATGCCGGCCAAGGCCGCGAAGATCACCATGGCCAGCAGACTGACCACAATGATCGAGATGAGCGCCAGCAGATAGGCGCCCAGCATCCGCCAGAAATGCCCGCGGGTCAGGCTCCAGGAACCGAACACCACCAGCCGCTGCTGGTCGAAGGTCAGGACCGGCGCCAGGGACAGGCGCACCAGCACATAGAGCCACAGCCCGCCGAAGAAGAGCAGCATGCCGCCGCCCACCAGGGCCATGGCGCCCTGCCCCGCCAGGGAGGCGAGGCCCGCGCCGATAGCCGCCAACAGGGACAGGGCAAGCACGCCGCCGATGGTCAGCAGATAGTAGATGAGGGTCAGGCCGATCAGCCGGATTTCATCGGCGCCGAAACGCAGATAGCCGCGCTCGGCCGCCTCCTCTGGCCGCAGATAGATCCGATAGACCGCCGCAGCCGCCACCGAGACCACGAACAGACCGATGGGAGCCAGGGTCAGGTAGGCCGGCGCCATGTCGCGCATGAAAACCGCCATCTCGGCCGGGGTCATCTCCGCAGCGTTCTCGGCCTGCAATAGGAAATCGCCGCCCAGGAGAATGAGGGCCGTGGCGCTCACGAAGGAGACGATCAGGTGGAACAGGGCCCAGGTCAGCACCACCCGCGGCGCCTCCCGTGTCAGCCGAAAGCCCTCGAAGGCCGCATCGCCTGAAGAGAAGGCCGCATCACCCGAAGAAAAGTCGCTCATCTCAGCTCCCAGACGGACGCGCCAAAGGCTTGAAGCGCCTGGAGTCGCCGACCATCGGCGGAGAAACTAGGCGCGCGCCCCGCCCACCCGCAAGGGCCGGCTCGCGAAGTGCGCAGATCGTTGCTAATGGAACGCCCATGAGCCTCTCTCCTATCCATGTCATCGGCGGCGGCCTGGCCGGTTCCGAAGCCGCCTGGCAGATCGCCCAGGCCGGCGCACCCGTCATCCTGCACGAAATGCGCCCGGTGCGCGGCACCGACGCCCACCACACCGACAAGCTCGCCGAGCTGGTCTGTTCCAACTCCTTCCGGGCCGATGACTGGGCCGGAAACGCCGTCGGCCTGCTCCACGCCGAGATGCGCAAGCTGGACTCCATCATCATGGCCTGCGGCGACGCCAACCAGGTGCCGGCCGGCGGCGCCCTGGCGGTGGACCGCGACGGCTTCGCCGACGCCGTGACCGCGCGGCTGGAGGCCCACCCCAACGTCATGATCGACCGGGGCGAGGTCGCAGGCCTGCCGCCCGGCGACTGGGACAATGTGATCGTCGCCACCGGCCCCCTCACCTCGCCGGCCCTGTCGCAAGCGATCCTCGATCTGACCGGCGAAGGCGCCCTGTCCTTCTTCGACGCCATCGCCCCCATCGTGACGGTGGAGTCGGTGAACATGGACATCTGCTGGCGCCAGTCCCGCTACGACAAGGTCGGGCCTGGCGGCGATGCGGCGGCCTATATCAACTGCCCCATGGACAAGGAGCAGTACGAGGCCTTCATCGACGCCCTGCTGGCCGGCCCGAAGTCCGAGTTCAAGGACTGGGAGCACGTCCCCTATTTCGACGGCTGCCTGCCCATCGAGGTGATGGCCGAGCGCGGCCGCGAAACCCTGCGCCACGGCCCCATGAAGCCCGTCGGCCTGACCAACGCCCACAAGCCCGACGAGAAGGCCTATGCGGTGGTCCAGCTACGCCAGGACAATGCGCTGGGCACCCTTTGGAACATGGTGGGCTTCCAGACCAAGCTGAAGCACGGTGCCCAGACCGAGATCTTCCGGATGATCCCCGGCCTGGAGAAGGCCGTCTTCGCCCGCTTGGGCGGCCTGCACCGCAACACCTTCATCAACAGTCCCCTGCTGCTGGACGGCGCCCTGCGGCTGAAGGTCGATCCGCGCCTGCGGTTCGCCGGCCAGGTGACGGGCGTCGAAGGCTATGTGGAGAGCGCGGCTGTCGGCCTGCTGGCCGGCCGCTTTGCGGCGGCCGAGCGCCTGGGCCGTCCTCTGGCCCCGCCGCCGCCGACGACGGCGCTGGGCGCCCTGATCGGCCACATCACCGGCGGCCACCTGGACGGCGGCGCCGGCTCCTTCCAGCCGATGAACATCAATTACGGCCTGATCCCGCCCCTGGAGAGCCCCAAGCGGGACGCCGAGGGCCGCAGGCTAGGCTCCAAGGAACGGGGCCGGACCAAGAAGCGGATGGTGGGCGAGCGCGCCCTGGCCGACCTGGACGCCTGGATCGGCCAGCCGGCCCTGGCGGCTGAATAGCCGGCTCAGACCCGGCCGGTCAGCGCCGCCAGGGTGATGCGCCATCGCTTGCCCAAGGCCGTAGGCTCTCGGCCGGTCGCATAGACCTTGGAGAGCGCCGCCTGGGCGCCGGCGGGAAAGGCCGCCACGCTGAGGCCACGGGCCTGATCGCGGAGGCTCGCAATCGCATCGCGATCGCCCGGCGCCTCGCCGGCCAGCCGTCGGCGTGACAAGGCCCAGGCCGCGCCGGCCGCCTCCGCGGCCATGGGGCTGGCGTCAGGATCGAGGATCTGGGCCGCCAGCCGCGCGGCGGCGCCGCCGGTCTCCCGCGCCCAGAGCAGGGCCTCTTCCGGGGTCATCGGCGTCGGGTCCAACTCGCGATAGCGCGCGTCGATCATCAGCTCCAGATCCGCCCGCGGGAGGTTGCGCCGGGCGATCACCTGCGCCAGGGCCTGGGCGGTGGGATGGTGGCGCACCGGCAGGCCCCCATAGGCCTCGTCCAGCACCTCGCGCCACCAGGCCAGGCGGATCTCGCCCAGCAGGGCGTTTGAGGCCACCTTGGGGGCGCGGGCCAACTCGTGGTCGAAGGCGTAGAGGGCGACCACATCGGCCCGCGCCACAGGTTCGGCGATCAGCCGGCTGGCCAGCCAGCGGTCGGGGTCGACCCGCAGGACCAGGGCGTCCAGATCCTGGGCCGGGGGGGATGTGTCGTCGCTCATGGATCTCCGGAAACGAAAAGGACCCGCCATGACGGCGGGTCCTTGCAAACCTAGCGTGCTTCGACGGTCAGCCGAAGATGGTCTGGTTCATGGCCATGGTCACCAGCATCGGCAGCGAGAGCAGCGTGTTGGTGCGCGAGAACAGCATGGCCGTGCGGCCGGCCTTGGCCTTGGCCGCATCGTCGGCCTCGACCATGCCCAGCGCGATCTTCTGGTTCGGCCAGATGAACAGCCAGACGTTCAGGAACATGATGATGGCCAGCCACATGCCGACCCCGATGAAGGTGTGCTGCGGCACGACGAAGCCGCTGGCGGCGCCCAGGCTCAGGGCCTCGAGCAGGAAGCCGCGGCTCCAGGCCAGGGCCAGGCCCGAGACCAGGGTGAACAGCGCCGCCCAGCGGAACCAGAACAGCGCTTCAGGCGCGATGTGCTTGGAGATGGCCGGCTTCATCTCGGCCGGGATGTCGGGCATCTTCCGGATCTGGACGAAGTTGAAATAGTAGAGCAGCCCGATCCAGAGGATGCCGAAGACCAGGTGCATCCAGCGGAACACCGCCTGGACGAAGATCACGTCGGCGCCGCGATTGTGCACCATATAGCCGACGATCATGACGACCGAGAGCAGCAGGCTCACGATCATCGTATTGCGGAAGTTGGACAGCAGGCCCTGCATCGACGTTTTCCCCGTTGTTCTTGGTTCTGCCCTATAGCCGCGCTTATCGCGGCGCAAGTCCAGTCCCTTGATGAGGATCTTGGCCGGACGTCGGCCTAGTCAGACCGCGATCAGGGCGCAGGCCAGACGGCGGCCCTCAGCGGTCAACACATTGTACATCCGCGCCGCGGCCGGAGTGTCCATGAACTCCAGGCCGATCCCACCCTTCTGCAGCAGGTCGCGCAGGGGCCGCGGCGGCAGGGCGTTGGCCGCGCCGGTTCCCAGGAGCAGGAACTCCACATCCCGGGCCCCGGCGGCGAACACGGGATAGAGGGAATCTGGCGTGACATCGGCGAGTCTGCTGACGGGCCAGGCTGCTGCGACATCGGACACGATCAGCAGGGACCCCGGCCGCCAGACCCCGGACACCCGGAAGCCGCCGGGTCCGAAGCTGTCCAGGCTGGGCGCGTCCCGGGCCACGGCCTAGGAGCGGACCGGCAGGGGCTCGGCCTCTTCCTCGCCGCGCTTGACGCCCCACAGCAGGATGACCGGGGCGGCCACATAGATGGACGAATAGGTGCCGATGACGACGCCGAAGATCATGATCACCGAGAACGCGAACAGGGTCGGGCCGCCGAACAGGGCCAGGCCCGTCAGGGCCAGAATGGCGGTCAGACCGGTGATCACCGTGCGCGACAGGGTCTCGTTGATCGTCAGGTCGATGACCTGCCCCAGCGGCATGACCTTGTACTTTCGAATGTTCTCCCGCAGGCGGTCGAACACCACGACGGTGTCATTCATCGAATAGCCGATGATGGTCAGGATGGCGGCGATGGTGGTCAGCGAGAATTCCAGGTCGAACAGGGCGATGAAGCCGAACGCCAGGATGACGTCGTGGAACAGGCCCACGACCGCGCCCACCCCGTATTGCAGTTCGAACCGGAACCAGATGTAGAGCAGCATCAGGCCGATCGCGACGCCAAGCGCCAGGAGGC
The DNA here is from genome assembly GCF_036963605.1 of Phenylobacterium sp. Classification (GTDB taxonomy): domain Bacteria; phylum Pseudomonadota; class Alphaproteobacteria; order Caulobacterales; family Caulobacteraceae; genus Phenylobacterium. Next base: position 54,159 of record NZ_JBALUY010000006.1, read on the forward strand.
CGCTCTCGAACAGTTCGCCCGACACCTTGGGGCCGACCACCTCGGTCTTGGCGAAGACCACCTCGCCGAGCGAGGCGGTCAGCGCGGCCTTCACCTCGCTGACGGCCTGTTCGGCGCTCTCGCCTTCCGGCGTCTGGAAGCGAACGAGGGCCGATGTCGGGGCGCCGAAGGCCTGCACCTGGACGTCGCCCAGATCCAGGGCGCCCAATTCGCCGCGCACGACGGCCAGGTCGACCTCCTGCGGCGCAGTGGAAATCTCCAGCAGTGTGCCGCCGGTGAAGTCGATGCCGCAGTTCATGCCGCCGCAGGGCGGGGTGAGCGGATAAAGCGCCAGGAACAGCGAGGCGATCGCCGCCAGCAGGGAGGCGACGCCGGCATATCTGGCGAAGGTCACGAACCGGAAGTTCGTCTTGACGGGCAGAATCTTGATCAGGGGCCACATGGTTCGCAACCTCAGACGATCGGCAGGGTCTTGGGCCGTGCGGCCCGGAACCACAGGGCCAGCAGGACCTGGGTGACGAGAACGGCGGTGAACACCGAGGTGACGACGCCGATCGACAGCGTCCAGGCGAAGCCCCGGACAGGCCCGGAGCCGAACTGGAACATGATCAGCGCCGCCAGGATGGTGGTCACATTGGCGTCGATGATGCTGCTCATGGCCTTGGAGAAGCCGGCGTCCATCGCCGCGATGGCGGTTCGCCCGGCCCTGATCTCGTCGCGCATCCGCTCATAGATCAGCACGTTGGCGTCCACGGCCACGGCCAGGGTCAGGATCAGACCGGCGATGCCGGGAAGCGTCAGGGTCGCCTGGGTCACCGACATGATGGCGAAGATCAGCAGGGCGTTGATCAGCAGGGCCACGACGGAAATCCCGCCGAACAGACCGCCATAGGCCAGGACCATGAAGACCAGGATGGTCACAAAGCCGATGCCGGTGGAGATCTGGCCCGCACGCACGGCGTCGGCGCCAAGTTCAGCGCCCACCGTGCGCTGTTCCTCGACGGTCAGCGGCGCCGGCAAGGCGCCCGCCCGCAGCAGCACGGCCAGGTCGTTGGCGCTTTCGGGCGTGAAGCTCCCGCTGATCATGCCGCTACCGCCGGTGATGGCGCTGCGGATCACGGGGGCGGAAATCACCTTCCCGTCGAGGACGATGGCGAAGCGCTGGCCGATGCTCTGCGCGGTCGCTTCGCCGAACCGGCGGGCGCCCATGCTGTTGAAGCGGAAATTGACGACGGCCTCGCCGGTCTGGGAATCGAAGCCCTGGCTGGCGTCGGTGAGCATCTCGCCGGAAACCAAGGCCCGGCGGCGGACCACGATGAACGGGGTCAGGCCGTCCTCGCTGGGCAACACCTCGGAGCCGGGCGGTGCGCGGCCCTCGGCGGCGGCGGCCAGGTCGGCGGACTCATCCACCATCTGGAAGGTCAGCTTGGCGGTCTGGCCGATGACGTTCTTCAGACGCTCAGGATCGCTCTCGCCCGGCGCCTGGACGACGATCCGGTCGACGCCCTGGCGGATGATGGTGGGCTCCTTGGTGCCCAGTTCGTCGATGCGGCGGCGGATGATTTCGATGGACTGCTCGACGGCCTTGCCCGCCTCGGCGTCCATGGCCGCCTCGACGAAGCTGATGCGCAGCCCCGCCTCGCCCTCATTGCTGACCGTGATGTCGGAGCCGCCGGTCGTGCCGGCGAGCGGCGTCCCCAGGGCGGTGCGCAGGGCCGTGGCCGCCGCGCTGCGGCGGGCCGGATCGGTGATCCTCAGTGTGATCTCGCCGCCCTGCTCGCGCAGATCGGAAAACGCGATGCGCTCTGCGGTCAGGGTGACCCGGGTGTCCTCCACAGTGTTGACCAGCCGCTCGGCGCGCAGGGCGTCGGTGTCCACCTCCAGCAGGAGGTGCGATCCCCCCTGGAGGTCGAGCCCCAGGTTCAGTTGCTGGCGTGGGAAGAACGCCGGCATGGAGGCCAGGGTCTGCTGCGGCAGCAGGTTCGGGACGGAGAAAAGGACGCCGAAGATCGCCGCCAGAACGACGGCGATGATCTTCCAGCGCGACAAAGTCATCATGAGGCGGGGCCGCCCTTATGCTGGCGCAGGATCAGTCAGGACTTGGAATCGTTGGCCGGCGCGGGTTCACCCCGGACGCGGACCTCCGAAATCATGGTCCGGATCACCTTGACGGTGACGCCGGTGGCGATTTCAAGGCCGACTTCCTTGTCCTCGACGCGGACCACCTTGCCCAGCATGCCGCTGGACAGGACGACCTGGTCGCCGCGCTTGAGTTCGGCGACCATCTTCTGGTGCGCCTTCATCCGGCGCTGCTGCGGACGGATCATCAGGAAGTAGAACAGGACGACGAGCAGGATCAGCGGCAGGAACTGAAGGATCATGTCCTGGGGCCCAGCGGCGGCGGCGCCGGCGGTCTGGGCGAAGGCGGGGGTGGCGAACATAGCCTCTCCGGCAAGCGGTCAAGGGCCCGGTGCGTCGGCCCCTCTTCAAGTCGGCGGAAGCTATGCGCTGGCGCCCCCTTTTGCAATGCGAGCCCGAGGGTTAAGCAGCCAAGTCATGGATCACGCCCTCGCCCCCCTGCTCGTCCGTATCGCCGAAGCCCTGGAACGCCTGGCGCCGCCGGCGCCGGCAGAGGCGGATTTCTCCGCCGCTCGGCTCTTCCGCCATGATCCGGAGACCGGCGCCTTCCACCCGGCTCCCGACTATCCGTTGAGCCTCGATTCCCTGGTGGGCGTGGAGCGGCAGAAGGCGCGCTTCGTGGAGAACCTGGAACGGTTCGCTCAACGGCTGCCGGCCAACCACGTGCTGCTATGGGGCGTGCGCGGCACGGGCAAGAGCTCGATCGCCAAGGCGGCCTTCATGGCCGTGGGCCAGGATCACCCGGCGCTGAAGTTGGTGGAGGTGGATCGCGACCAGGTCACCGCCCTGCCCGCCCCGTTTGATGTGCTGCGGGGGCGCGATGAGCGCTTCGTGGTGCTCTGCGACGACCTGTCGTTCGAGGAGGGGGCAGCGGCGGCAAAGGCGCTGAAGTCGGCGTTGGAAGGCGGTGTGTCGGGCCCGCCGGAAAACGTGCTGTTCGTGGCCACGTCGAACCGCCGGCACCTGATGCCCCGCGGCCACCAGGAGGACCGCGGCCTGATCGCCACGGCCGAGGACGCCGAGGAAGAGGTCAGCGTCTCCGATCGCTTCGGCCTTTGGATCGGCTTCCCGCCCATGGACCAGCCCACCTATCTGGAGGCGGTGCGCGCCTATGCCGCGCGCCACGAGCTCAGCGATCCGGACCTGGACCGCCACGCCCTGCAATGGGCGCAGCTGCGCGGCGCTCGTTCGGGCCGGGTGGCCTGGCAGTTTATCCGCGACCTGGCCGGGGCGCAGGGCAAGACCCTGCCCCTCTGAGGCCAGCCGCGGGTCCGGACCCTACTGGGGCAGGACCAGCATCGGGTCGATGGGCCGGGCGCGGTCCTGCGGCGTCGGGGCGAAGCGGACCTCGAAGTGCAGCTGCGGCTCACCGACCTCGCCGGTGGCGCCGGCCTGGCCGTTCTGCTGACCCTGGCTGATCTTGTCCTGCATCTTCACGTCGATGCGCGCCAGGTGGCCATAGGCCGTGACCCAGCCGTCCGCGTGCTTGATCAGCACCAGATTGCCGAAGCCCGGCACCTGGTCGCCGGCATAGACCACATCGCCGGCCGCCGAGGCGCGGACGGCCTCGCCCGAACGGGCGCGGATATTGACGCCGTCATTGCGCTGACCGGTGCCCTTGGGGCCGAAGGTGGAGAGGATGTCCCCCCGCAGCGGCCACACGAACCGCCCGCGGCCGAGCTGCGAGATCTGAGTGTCGGCCGGGGTGCGAGTGCTGGGGACGATGGGTGGCGCTGTGGGCGCCGGCGTGGTCGGACGTGGGGCGGCTGGCGTGGGCGTCGGGGTCGGCGTCGGCGCAGGGGCCATGGGACGCGGCG
>NZ_JBALUY010000007.1:0-57835 GCF_036963605.1 Phenylobacterium sp.
CGGCGAGACCGCCCAGTGGCCCGAGGCGCGGCGGGAGTTCGCCGCCGGGGCTGCGGCCTACAACCAGTTTCCCGCCGTGTGGCGCGCCCGGTTCGCCCGGGCCGACGCCAAGGCTGCGCTCGCCCTGGACGACCTGGACGGCGCGCGCACGCGCATCCGCATGGTCCTGGACGAGGACACCGACGCGGTCGAAGAGCTCAGGGCTCGCCTGTTGCAGGCCCAGTTGGCCGAGCAGGAGGGTCAGACCGGGCGAGCGCTCCGCATCTACCAGGCGGTCGCCACCGCCCCCCTGGACCACATCGCCGCGCCCGCCCTGCTGGCGGCCACCCGAATCCGCTTCGAAGAAGGCGCCATCACCCCGATCCAGGCGGCGGCGGCCTATGACAGCCTGAGGTTCCGCTGGCGGGGCGACGCCACCGAACTGGCCACCATCCGCGCCCTGGGCCGCCTCTATCTGACCCAGGGTCGCTATCGCGAGGCGCTGGAGGCCCTGCGCTCGGCTGGCCAGCGGCTGCCGGACCTGCCGGAGGCCATCGGCCTGCAGGCCGACCTGTCAGCCGCGTTCCGCGCCCTGTTCCTGGAAGGTCTCGCCGATGGGTTGGAGCCGGTGCAGGCGCTCGCCCTGTTCTTCGACTTCAAGGACCTGACGCCCCTCGGCGTCGATGGCGACATGATGGTCCGCCGCCTGGTCCGTCGACTGGTGGACGTCGATCTCCTGAGCCAGGCGGCCGACCTGCTGTCCTACCAGGTGGATCATCGCCTGGACGGCGTGCCGCGCGCCCAGGTGGCCACCGATCTGGCCCTGATCTACCTGATGGATCGCCGACCCGAACAGGCCCTGATCGCCATCAACGGTTCGCGTTCGACCGTGCTGCCCAACGCCCTGAATCGTGACCGCCGGCTGATCGAAGCCCGTGCGCTCTCCGATCTCGGGCGGCTCGACCACGCGCTGGAGGTTCTGACCCGAGATGACTCGGCCGAGGCCCGCGACCTGCGCGCCGAAATCGTCTGGAAGCAGAAGGACTGGCCCGAAGCCGGCAAGCTGTTCGAGGCCTCCCTGGGCGAGCGCTGGAAGACCCAGGCGCCGCTCTCCATTGAGGACGAGGGCAAGCTGCTGCGGGCTGGCGTCGCGTTCAGCCTGGCCGGCGACGACGAGGCGCTGGCCCGGATGGAGACCCGCTATGCGCCGTTTCTGGACGAGGCCCGTAATCCCGAGGCGCTGCGGGTGGCCCTGACCGGGGTGGCCACGGGCCGCATCGGGGTCGGCCAGTTCGGCCGCATGGCAGCCGACAATGAGGCCTTCTCAGGCTGGGTCGCGCGCATGAAGGAAAAGTTCCGTCAGGCCGCTCCCGACGCCGCCAAGACCGCCGACGCCGGCGCCCCGCCCAAGCAGGGTTAGCCGAGCCGGCGGGCCTTCTCCCGCAAGCTTCACAAAGACGACATGGACTTCGGCTAAAGCCGCCGGGCAGTTTACCGGCAACTTTCGCCGCCCGCCTGGCCGCATGGCCAGTCGCTCCCCTGCGAGCGCTTCTGCGGACGTTCCTGAACCAGGGCTTAGAGGCTGCATCAGACTCAAATCCGCGGCGTGACCGCTTGAGCCGCCGCGCCTGCGTGGCGGGTGGGGGATGACTATGGTCCATTTTAGTTCGACGGGGTCTCGCGGCCTCATGCTGACAACCGCAGCCCTGGTGGCCGCCTTCAGCGCCCCGGCGGCCTGGGCGCAGGCGTCGCCGGCGCAGCTCGCCGGGATGGTGCGCCAGGCCCAGACCGGCGCGCCGCTGTCAGGCGTGCTGGTGCGTATCGAGGAGACCGGCCAGACCGCCGTGACCGACTCCGAGGGCCGCTATCGGTTCGGCGCCCTGGCGCCGGGCGCCTACAGCCTCACCCTGCAGTATCTGGGCCTGCCGACGGGGCGTGAGACCTTGACCCTCACAGCCGGCGAGAGCGCGGACAGGGCCTCCACCCTCGGCGACGCCGCCGTGTCCGAGTTGGTGGTGGTCGGCCAGCGCGCCGCCCAGGCCCAGGCGCTGAGCCGCCAGTTCGCCGCCGACAATATCAGCAACATCGTTTCGGCCGACCAGGCGGGTCGCTTCCCCGACCTGAACGCTGCGGAATCCCTGCGCCGCATGCCCGGCGTCTCGGTCCAGCGCGAGGTCGTCGCTGGCGAAGGCCGCTACGTCTCCATCCGCGGCTTGGACAGCGGCCTGAACAACACCCAGATCAACGGGATGAACGCCGCCCAGCCGGAGAAGGAAAACCGGCGGGTGCCCCTGGACATGGTCCAGACCGCCGCCCTGTCTTCGATCACCGTCCACAAGACCCTGCTGCCCGACCATGAGGCCGACGGCATCGGCGGCGCCGTGGTGCTGGAAACCGCGACGGCCTTCGACTTCGCCGGCCCCGTCCTCGACCTGACCGTGAGCGGCTTCCACCATGATCTGGCCGGCGAGATGAGCCCGATGATCCAGGCGACGGCGGCGCGCCGGTTCGGCGACCAGCAGCAGTTCGGCGTGTTGGTCTCGGCCGCCTGGTCCAAGCGCAAGACCCAGGGCTTCGTCTTCTACAATGACGAGGACTATTTGGCCTATGTCGAGGACGATCCGGGCGCCGGCGTCACGCCGCTCCAGTTCCACCTCACCCAGTACGAGGATGATCGGGAAAACATCTCGGCCAACCTGGCGCTGAACTGGGCCGTTTCCAACGCCACCGAGCTGACCTTCAAGGGCAGCTATAACCGGCTGTATGACCAGGAACTCAGCCGCGCCCTCTATTTCGAGGCGGGGACCGACGAATATGACGACGACGGCGCCCTGATCCTGACCGAGCCGGGCACGGCCTCGATCTTCAACCAGTATGAGGAAACCGAGCTCACCCAGCAGTCCTATGTGCTGAGCGGCGTGACCCACAGCGGGGCCTTCACCTACGAATATGGCCTGGGCTTCTCGTCAGGCGTGCGCAACGAGCCCTTCGACAACGAGGTCGCCTTCGAGGTCGAACTGGACAGCAACCTGCTGGGCTACGACCTCTCGGGAGACTTCCCCCGGCCAAACCTGTCGGCGGCGGATGTCGCCCGCATCGCTGATCCTTCGGGTTATGAGCTCGGCTACAACGACATCGACATCGATGATCAGGAAAACAGCCGCTACGCCGCCCACCTGGACATCACCTATGAGCCGGCCTCCGACTGGCTGCGCAGCGTAAAGGTCGGCGCCAAGGCCGAGCGGTCCAAGCGCGTGCTGAAAGAGGGCAATGTGATGGAGTTGGAAGGGCCGCTCAGCCTGACCGACTTCGGCGTCGGCCCGCTGGTGGATGTCTCGGTCACGGGCGCGCCTTATCCCGCCTTTCTCTCACTCGATATCGACCAGGTTAAGGCCTGGCGCGCCTATTCGCAGCGGCTGGTCGCCACCGATCCTGACTTCGAGAACGCCTATGTCGAAGACGGGGTGATCCCGCTGGACGCCGACAGCTATGAAAGCCGCGAGGACGTCTTCGCGCTCTACGGCATGGCCAAGGCCGACTGGGGCGCGTGGGAGGTGATCGGCGGCCTGCGGGTGGACCATGCTCGGGTGGAGTCGGACAATTGGGAGGCGATCGAGCTGGAAGGCGCCGACCCGCAGTTCCGCCGCATCACCGGCAAGGCCGACTACACCAGCTGGCTGCCGCGGGTTCAGGTCAATTATCGCCCGTCCGATGACCTGGTGTTCCGCGGCGCCTTCTTCACCTCCATCGCCCGGCCCGAGCCGCTGTTCATCTCTGGGGCGACCGAGATCGAGGAGGACGACGGCGAGGTCGATGTCACCATCGGCAATCCGGGCCTGAAACCGGCCTATGCCTATAATTTCGACCTGGGCGTGGAGCGTTACTTCGGTTCGATCGGGGTGATCTCGGCCGGCGTCTACTACAAGCGTATCGAGCGCTTCATCTTCAGCGGCATCGCCATCGAGGCCGAGGGCGACCGGGCCCGCTTCGAGAACGATCCCCGCCTGGTCGGCAAGGTCATCGACGACATCGTCACCTACGCCAATGGTGAGGACGCCACCGTCTATGGGGCGGAGTTCAACCTGGTCCGGCAGTTCATCGAACTTCCGGGCGCCTGGAATGGACTTGGGGTCTACGCCAACGCCACCTTCCAGAGGAGCGACGCCGATACGGGCGTGGAAGGCATCGAGGGCGGCGACTTCTTCAACGCGCCGGAAACGATCTTCACCGGCGCGGTCACCTATCAGAAGCATGGGGTCGAGGCGACGCTGGCCTATGGCTGGCGCGACAGCCAGGCCGTGCGCTTCTCCAGCTATGGGACCCGCATCGTCGAGGAGCCCTATGGCTCGCTGGACGGACAGTTCCGCTACGCCCTGACCCCCAAGGCGCGGATCTTCGTCAACGCGGTCGACCTGCTGAACGACGGCGACCAGCCGATCGTCGATGAGCGCTACGGCGAGGGCTCGTCCTATCTGGAGGGCGCCACCTATAGCGGGCGCACGGTGACCTTCGGCGTCAACTACCGCTTCTAAGACCCCACAGGGAGACCATGATGGACTGGCCGGAGCGGGTGTTTAACGACAAGGGCCGCGCCGCTCCGGCGCGGGCGAGACGAGGGGAGCCGATCTCTGCGCTCATTGACCGCCGTCGCCTGTTGCTGGGGGCGGCGGCGCTGTCCCTGGCGCCCGTCGCAGCGGCTGCGGCTGACGGGCTGGGCTTTCGGCCGCTCTCGCCCTCGATCGGCCCGCGCGAGGCCGTGGCCGAAGGCTATCGGCGGGCCATCGTCCTGCGCTGGGGCGATCCCCTGTGGTCGGACGCGCCGCCCTTCGACCCGAGCCGCCCGGACGCCCGCGCCGCCGCCCGCCAGTTCGGGTTCAACAACGACTTCACCGCGTTCCTGCCCCTGGAAGACGACGATCCCGACCGCGGCCTGCTGGTGGTCAATCACGAATACCCCAACCCCCACCTGATGTTCGCAGGCCTTCAGGAGTCGACCGCCGCAGCGGAGATGAGCCTGGAGCAGGTGCAGTTCACCATGGCATCCTGCGGGATGTCGGTGGTCGAGTTGCGCCGGACTGAAGGCGCCTGGGCGCCTGTGGTGGACAGCGCCTTCAACCGCCGGGTCACGGGGACCACCCCGGTGCGCATATCCGGCCCTGCGGCGGGACATGCCAGGCTACAAACCTCGGCCGATCCCAGCGGGACCCGCGTGCTCGGCACCCACGACAACTGCAACGGCGGCGTCACCCCCTGGGGCACGGTGCTGTCGGGGGAGGAGGGCTCGGCCGACTTCTTCGGCGGCGAGGTTGGCGGCCATCCCGATGCGGCGCATCTGGCCCGCAATCACTATGCCGATCTGGAGCCCCACGGCCGCTATGGCTGGGCCCGGGCCGATCGCCGCTTCGACATCAACCATGAGCCGAACGAGCCGAACCGCTTCGAATGGGTGGTGGAGATCGATCCGTTCGACCCCGACGCTGCGCCGGTGAAGCGGACGGCGCTGGGCCGTTTCGCCCACGAGGGCGCGCAATGCGCCCTGGCGCCGGACGGCCGCGTGGTCGTCTATCTCGGCGACGACTGGGAATATGAGTACTGCTACCGCTTCGTCACGGCGCAGCCGTTCGATCCGAACCATCGCGCGGCCAATCGCGACCTGCTGGACGAGGGCGTCCTCAGCGTCGCTCGGTTCTCGGCCGAGGGGGCGGTGGACTGGCTGCCCCTGGTCTACGCGACCGGCCCCCTGACGGCGGCGAACGGCTTCCACAGCCAGGGCGACGTGCAGGTCGAGACCCGCCGCGCGGCGGACCTGCTGGGGGCCACGCCGATGGATTCGCCCGAGGGCTATCTGCCGGACCCGAAGACCGGTCGCATCATCATCGCCCTGACCGGCGCCGGCGAGGATCGGACCGCGGGGACCAACGCGGCCAATCCCCGGCAGGGCAACGTCGCGGGCCACCTGCTGGAGCTTGTCCCGCCCGATACGGGCCAGGGACCAGACCACGCCGCCGACAGCTTTACCTGGAGCATCTTCGCCCTCTGCGGCGATCCGGCCGAGCCTGGAGAGGGCGCACGCTTTCATCCTGACGCCGGCCCCGAGGACTGGTTCGAGGCGCCGGACAACCTGGCCTTCGACGCGGCGGGCGATCTCTGGGTCTGCACCGATGGTCCCGGCCGGCGGAACCACGACGGGCTCTGGGTGATGGCCACCGAGGGCGAGACCCGCGCCTGGCCGCGGCTCTTCTACTCGCCGCCTGCAGGCGGCGAGTGCTGCAGTCCGGCCTTCACCCCAGACGGCTCGGGCGTGTTCGTCGCCATCCAGCATCCGGCCGAAGATAAGGCGTCGCTGGCGGAGGTGACGGCGCGGTGGCCGGACGGCGATCCTACCCTGCCGCCGCGGCCCTCGGTGATCTTTATCAGCCGCACTGACGGCGGCCCGGTCGCCGATGACCGCGCCTGACTTCGGCGGGATCGACCGGCGCGGCCCACGAATCCTTTGACCTGCCGCGGTCCTCCGTGGCTTCGTCGCCAAAACATATCAGGGCGGAGGAGGCCGGAGCGATGGCGCAGTTCGGAAGCTATCAGAACGAGATCTATGGGCTCGGCCTGCGCGGCGTGCTGCCATCCTTACCGGTGGACTATGCGACCCTGGTCAAGCGCGCCACGGCGGCGATGCCCGATCATGTGCTGAACTATGTCCAGGGCGGCTGCGGGGACGAGTTCACCCAGGACCAGAATGCGGAGGCCTTCCACCACTGGGGCATGGTCCCGCGGATGATGGTCGAGACCGGGACCCGCGACCTTTCGGCTGACCTGTTCGGCCACACCTACCATTCGCCGCTGTTCATGGCGCCCATCGGGGTGACCGGCATGTGCAGCCAGGACCAGCACGGGGACATCGCCGCGGCCCAGGCCTCGGCCATGACCGGGGTGCCCATGGTGGTCTCGACGCTTGGCAACGACACCCTGGAGGAGGTAGCGCCGCATCTGGGCGACACGCCGGGCTTCTTCCAGCTCTACACCCCGCGCAACAAGGACCTGGCCGAGAGCCTGATCGCCAGGGCTGAGGCGGCCGGCTATCGCGGGATCATCGTCACCCTGGACACCTGGGTGACGGGCTTCCGGCCCCGGGACCTGAACGCCGGCAACTTCCCGCAGCTGCGCGGCCATGTGCTCAAGAACTACACGGCCGATCCGGTCTTTCAGAAACTGCTCGGCAAGGACGCCTCCGAGTCGCCGGCCGAGGCCGTGGCGCTGTGGGGCTCGCTGTTTGGCCGGCCCATGCTGTGGGAGGACATCGCCTGGCTGAAGTCGGTGACCAAACTGCCGATCATCCTGAAGGGCATCTGCCATCCGGACGACGCCCGCAAGGCCGTCGATCGGGGCGCCGACGGCATCTACTGCTCCAACCACGGCGGCCGGCAGGCCAATGGCGGCATCGCGGCCATCGACATGCTGCCCGATGTCGTGAAGGCCAGCGGCGATGTGCCCGTGTGGTTCGACTCCGGGATCCGCTCGGGCTCCGACGTGGTCAAGGCGCTGGGCATGGGCGCCGCCGCCGTCGGCGTGGGCCGCCCCTTCGTCTATGGCCTGGCCCTGGGCGGCGCAGCCGGCGCGGCCCACGTCCTGAAATGCATCCTGGCCGAGGCCGACCTCTTCATGGCCGTGAACGGCATGCCGACCCTGGCCGACCTGAAGCGTGAAGGCGTGCGGCGGCTCTGAGCGCCGCCGCAGCCGGGCCTATTCGGTGTAGAGCGTGCGCAGGCGTTGGATGTCCGCCGCATCCACATCGAGTTCGGCGGCCAGGTAGCCTTCGACGCCGCCATAGCGCCGGTCGATCTCGGCGAAGAAGGCCTCGAGATAGGGGCGCTCGACACCACCCAGAACCTCCAGGACCTCTGGCGGCATCCCGGCCATGGGGCCGGCGTCGCCCGACATCCTGTGGTGCTGGTTGGACAGCAGGAAGTCCTCGATCACCGTCTCCCGCGGCACGCCCAGGGCCGAGAGGATCAGCGCGGTCTGCACGCCCGTGCGGTCCTTGCCAGCCGAGCAGTGGTAGAGGATGGCCCCGTCGTCGCCCTGCAGCAGTTCGGCGAAGACGGCGCGGAACTGGCCCTTATGGCTGTCGACCACGGCGGGATAGAAAGACGTCATCGCTGCACGGACCTTCTCGGCCGAAGGGCCGTCGGCGAAGGCGGCCATGAAGGCGGAGATATCCATCTCGTAGTCGAGGCTGGCCATGGTCGCGCCGGTGTCTGGCCAACGGGTCGGCTCCGAACGACGCTCATCCACCGAGCGCAGATCATAGACATACCGGATGTCGAGATTGCGGATCTTCTCCAGATCCTGCGGCGTCAGGCCCGACAGGGCGGCAGAGCGGTAGATCTTGCCCCAGCGGACAAACCGGCCGTCGGTGGTCTCATAGCCGCCGACATCGCGGAAGTTCATGGCCCCGTCCAGCGGCACCAGCCGCTCGGCCAGGCGGTAGCGGGTTCCGTCCGCCGCCCGCAGGATGAAGTACTGGCGGGCTGCGGCCGAGGCCGGCGTCAGGCTGTGGCGGCCGTCTGCATCGGCCTTCGAGACCAGGGTCATCTGATCCAGCGGCGTCTGGGCGCCCTGGCCCATGAAGACGTCGACCGCCGCGCCGTTGGTCTCGGTCCAGGACAGGGCCAGGGCGCCGTCCTCGGCCCTGTGGGCCTCGGCGTTGACGATGGCGGCCTGGGCTGTTCCGGCGAAGAGCCAGAGCGCGGAAATCAGGGCGCCGCGGCGGGCGATCGATCGCATCATGTTGGAGTCTCCAGGTCAGTAGGTGAAGCGGACGCCGGCCATCCAGCGGGCGCCGATCTGTTCGACTTCCGTCGGGAATTCCTCGGAGCCCTCGTAGGCGACATAGACCTCGTCGGTGAGGTTATTGGCGTCGAGGAAGACGGTGAGGCGCTCGTTGACGGCGTAGCGCAGGGAGAGATCCAGGCTCTCGGTGGCGGCCCGGAACTCGCCCGAGCCGAGGCCCCCGATGGTGTCCTGCCAGTCGTCGCGCCACTGGTAGCTCAGCCGGGCTGAGAGGCCGTACTTCTCGTAGAAGACCGAGGTGTTGAGGATCCGCTCCGAGGTCCCGGGGAACTGCTCGGTGACGCCGTCCTGCGTCTCGAAGTCGCCCTTCAGGAAGGTGACATTGCCCTGGAAGCCCAGGCCGCTCCAGGCGCCCGGCAGGAACTCGAACTGCTGCAGATAGGCCAGTTCCAGGCCGTAGAGCTTGCCGCGCCCGCCGTTCAGGGTGGTGGTGTAGTCATAGCCGGTGCGGTCGACGCCCGCGGCGTCGAAGCGGTCGTCCGTCACCTTTGACACCGTGTCGTAGAGCACATTGTCCACCGATCGGTAGAAGGCACTGACCGAGGCCAGGCCCGCGCCGGGCAGGTAGCGCTCATAGGCGCCGTCGAAGCCGATGGTGCGTTCCGGCTCCAGGGTCGGGTTGCCGCCGGTGACGCTGGCGCCCACGTCGTTGATCGCGGCCCCGGCCCTGACGGTGCCGAAGGACGGACGCGCGATGCCGGTGGACAGCGCCAGGCGCAGGACGGTGTCGGCGTCCAGGTCGTACTTCACATTGATGCTGGGGAAGATCGAGGTGTCTTCGTTCTCGTAGGAGACAGGGGTCGAGACCGCGCCGGCGGTCAGGAAGCCGTCGATGGTCTGCTCGAAACGCTCCACACGGGCGCCGGCGACGATCTGGGCGGCGCCGATCTCCCACCTGGCCGAGCCATAGGCGGCCAGCAGCTGCTCGCCGATCTCGTAGCGGTTTTCCGGGGCGTCGCCGGCGGCGGGATTGTAGAGCCCGGCCGCCTGCAGGCGGTCCAGCAGGCCCATGAGGTCGCGCCGCATGGCCTTGTTGTCCAGATAGTTGACGTCGAAGCCGCGGGCGAAGCCGGAGATCCAGGGCTGGTCGGTTACGTAGTCCGCGGCGCTGAAGCTGGCGCCGATCCGCGGCAATACCTGCGGCAAAACCACGGTGTTGCTCTGCGACAGCAGGTTGCCGGTGACCTCGCGGTCATCATACTCGACGCCCAGGCGCAGGGTGACCGGCGTGGCGCCGAACATCGCTTCGCGGGCGGCGTCGACCTTGTAGACGAAGGACTCCGAGGTCACCGCGCCTTCCAGCGGAAGGGCGATGTTCACCGGGAAGGCGGTCTGGTTCAGGGCCGATTGAGGCGCGCCGCTCACGAAGCTGCCGGCCGTCGCGCCGGGGATCGTCGTCGCCAGGGAGATGGTCGGGAACTTGGCGTCGCTCTTGTCATAGGTCAGCGAGGCGCGCTGCAGGTTGGAGCCCTGCTGGGCGAGGATCAGCGGCAATTCGGTGGTGTTTTCGGTCTCGGTGTAGTTGAGCCGCCACTCAAGGTCCCATTGGTTCAGCCGGTGGTCGCCGCCAATGGTGTTCAGCCAGTTGGAATTGCCGTAGTGGCCGTCATTGAACGAGCCGCGATAGGGCACGCCCACCAGGTCGCCGCTATCGAAGCCGCGGGTTCCGCTGAGCGCGGAGGTCAGCTGGAAGACGTACTGGTCGCGCTGCTCGTTGTCCTTGAACTCGGTATAGAGGCTCTTGGCGAACAGGCGGTGATCGTCGTTCGGGCGGTATTCAACGCCGAACAGACCGCCATTGCTCTCACGCACCAGCCGGTAGCTGCGGATATCCAGAATGGTCGGGCCGACGTCGTCATAGGCGAACTCGCGGTTGTCGGTCACCTGTTCGCGGCTGTAGTGCGAGCCGGCGATGATCACGCCGAACTGGTCGCCAGACCAGGAGGCGCGCGCGGCATACTGCTCCTGCTGGCCACCGCCCAGGTCCATCTCGCCCAGGCCGACATCGCCGGAGAGGCTGAAGCCGCTCTTATCGAAGGGCGAGAAGGTGCGCAGGTTCACCCGCGCCACAATGGCTTCGGCCGAGAGGTCCGGCGTCAGGGACTTGTTGACCTCAAGCGCGCTTAGGATCACGGCCGGCACGGCGTCGAAACGGAAGGCGCGCTGACCGCCGCCTTCATCCACGCCGATGGCGTTGATCCCATCGATGGAGACGCTGGTCCAGCGGTTGGGCGCGCCGCGCACCTGGATGTAGCGCTCCTGGCCCTGGTCGCGCTGGACGGCGACCGAGGGGATGCGGGCCAGGGCGGCGGCGGAGTTCTGGTCCGGGAACTGGCCGACCGTGTCGGCGGCGATGACGCTGACCAGGTTCTCAGCATTGCGCTGTTCGGCGATGGCGGCGCGCTGGCTGCCGACGATCGAGCCGGTGACGACCAGTTCGTCGACCTGGGCGTCCTGCGCCACGGCCAGGCCGGCCCAGAGAAACGTTCCGCCCATCAGGGTCGACGCGAAGAGAATGTGTTTGCGAGTCACGAGATTGCCCCACCCGAGAAAATGTGAGGCTCACCTATCATTTCGAACGATTGTACAGATTGAAGGTCCTGTGAAACTTTCGCGAACTATCGTTGATGAACGCGCGCCGGACGGCATAATGAGGGCGGCCGGATCCTTTCTGTGGCGTGCCCTTCGACTCAACTAAAACGATCGTACAGGGATGGCGATTGCCCTGTGAGGTGCATATGCTGTCAGCCATGCCCTCGACCGCCGCCTCGCTCTCCGCCCGTGAACGACTGATCGCCACAGCCGCCGAACTGCTGGCCACCGGCGGTCTGCGCAGCGTCACGGCGCGGGCCCTGGCCGACCTGACCGGGCAGAGCGCGTCTGCGGTCAACTACCACTTCGCCGGTCGCGAGGGCCTGCTGGCCGCCACCTTCGAGGCGGCCGCCGAACGGGTGGCGCATATGCGGGCGGCATGGGCGGCCAGCCTGCGCGCCGGCCCGCCGCCTGAGGCCTTTGCAAGCTGGTTCGCCGCCTTCAACCTGCAGCGGGTGGCTGCGGCGCCGCCCTTCCTGGTGCTGCGCGAGATGCGGCACGACGCGGCGCGATCGCCGGCGCATCGAGGGCTGGCGCGCCACGAACTGGAGGCGTCAGACGCCTTCTGGCGGCAGGCGACGGCGGCCTTTCAGCTGCCGCCCGGGGCCGCGGAAGCCTGCGCCGATTTCGCCGAGGCGATCCTCGGCATCCATGGCGGCCCCCCCGACCATCCCGACCAGACCGCCTGGCTGATCGAAAGCGTCAACCGCCACTGCGCTCGGTTGCGTGGGGCGCGGGGGGCGACATCGGGTTGGGATGGCTGGCGCCAGCTGGCCCGTTCCCGGGCCGGTCTGATCGATCGTGTCGAGGCGCCTCCGGCCGGCGGCGCAGGACGCATCGCCGCGGCCGCCGCCGAGGTGCTGGGACGGGACGGTCTTGCGGGGCTCACCCATCGCGCGGTGGCCGCCGAGGTGGGTCTGTCGCTGGCCGCGGTCAGCGGCGCCTTCCCGTCGCGGGTCAGCCTGGTCCGCGCGGCCTTTGATCATCTGATCGCCTCCATCCACACCGTCCGGGGCGGGGTGGTGCCAGATCCCGGCGACCGCCGGCCGATTGCTGAACTGGCTCAGGAGATGGCTGAAGCCCTTTTCGACGCCGAGGGCGCGGCGCCAGCGGGTCTGCTGGCCTTGGACGAACTGCTGAGCGCGGCGATCCGCGAGCCGGACCTGCGCCGGGACGCCGAGGATCTCAGGGCCTCACGGGGGGAGAATTCCGCCGTGCTTCTCCTGCGCATGAGCCACGCCACCGACCCCGTGGACGGCCTCGACGCCCATATCCTGTCGATCGTAGCCACCGGCGCCATGCGCTCGGCCTATGCTCTTGAGCCGGAGATGCGACGCGCCTGGCTCGCCACGCGCATCACGGCCTCGATCACGGCGCTGTTCGGATAGCCGGAGGCGGCACTGCTAGCCGCCGCCGGCGCCGCGCTGAAAGCTCTCGACCAGGCTGCCGGCGACCAGGCGCCAGCCGTCCACCAGGACGAAGAAGATCAGCTTGAACGGCAGGGAGATGACCACGGGCGGGAGCATCATCATGCCCATGCTCATCAGGACGCTGGCCACCACCAGGTCGATGACCAGGAAGGGCACGAAGAGCAGGAAGCCGATCTCGAAGGCCCGTTTCAGCTCCGAGATCATGAAGGCCGGGGTGACGATGCGCAGGGGGAGTTCCTCCACCGTGTCCGGCTGTTCGATCGCCGAGAGGCGGACAAACAGGGCCAGGTCTTCCCGGTCGACCTGGGACAGCATGAAGGTCTTCACCGGAGCGCCGGCGGCCTCGAAGGCCTGGGGCAGCTCCATCTCCTGGTCCAGCAGGGGGCGGATGCCATCCTCGTAGGACCGCTCGAAGGTCGGCGCCATGATGATGGCGCTGAGGAACAGGGCCAGGCTGATGATCACCGCATTGGGCGGGCTCTGCTGCAGGCCCAGCGCCGTGCGCAGCAGGGAGAGCACGACCACGATCCGCACGAAGGAGGTGGTCATGATGACGATGGACGGCGCCAGAGACAGCACAGTCAGCAAGCCGACCAGCTGCACCACCCGCTCGGTCAGGCCCGCGCCCGTGCCCAGGTCGATGTTCACCGCCTGGGCGTGAGCCAGGGTCGGCCCGATCATGCTGACCAGGGTGACGAGCGCCGCCAGGCCGGCGGCGCGGCGCCAGTCGGCGGCGGGCAGGGCGGTCAGGCTGCGAAGGAATGCGCGCATCAGACGTCGGCCTTGGGCTTGGGGGCTTTGCGGCGGGGCGGCTTCGGGGTCGGGTCGGGGCGGGGCGGCGCATTCAGCACCTGACCTTCGCCCAGCAGCAGGAGCTTTTCGTCGCCGTCGCAGGACACCAGGACCAGCCGACGGCTGGGATCGAGCACCAGGGTCTCCACGACGGCCAGCCGGCGCTCGGCGCGGTGGGGGGCCAGATGGCTCATGACGTCGGGGCCGAACCGGCGCATGGCCACGGCGGCCAGGCCGATGAGGCCGACCGTGATAGCGAGAGCGAAGACCGCCCGGGCGAAACTGGCGAAATCCATGGGCGCACCTGTCCGGCGAACGGGCGCCGGTCTTGGGCCACGGTTTGCCGCAGACACTCTTAAGGAGCGATTAACCCTGTTTATTCACCATGTTGGGCATGAACCTGGCCGACATCCCATTGTTCTCGATGCTGCGCGGCCGCATGGGCCATCTGGGCGAGCGCCAGCGGCTAATCGCCCAGAACGTCGCCAACTCCGAAACCCCGGGCTACCAGCCGCACGACGTGAAGGCCTACAGCTTCCAGGCCCAGGTGCGCGGCGTGCAGATGGCCCAGGCCGGCGCGCCGGCCCGCACCCAGTCCGGACACCTTAGCGGCACGGTCAATCGCACGGCGGCCTCGGCGAGCTTCAAGGCGGTCCGCACCAAGGATTCCGAGACCACGCTCGACGGCAATTCCGTGGTTCTGGAAGAAGAGATGATGAAGATGTCGGAGGCCCGCATGGCCTATGACGCCGCCGTCGGCTTCTACCAGAAATCCCTCAACCTGCTGCGCACCGCGGCCCGCCCGCCTGGGCGCTGATCTGCGGAGGATGACCGATCATGGCTGAGATCAAGACCACCCAGGGCGCGGCCCAGGCCATCGCCGCCTCGGCGCTTCGGGCGCAACAGGCGCGCATGCGGGTCATCGCCGAGAACCTGGCCAACGCCAACTCCACCTCCCGCGAGGCTGGCGGCGATCCCTATCGCCGGCAGGTGCCGGTGTTCGAGCCCAGCCGCATCGATGCAGGGCAGGGGGTGCGGATGGCCAAGGTCCAGGCCGACCCGAGCGAATTCCGCACTGAATACGAGCCCGGTCACCCTTCGGCCGACGCCGCTGGCTATGTGAAGCTGCCCAACGTCAACACGCTGGTGGAGGCGATGGACATGCGCGAGGCCCAGCGGGCCTATGAGGCCAACCTGAATGTTATCGAGACGGCGCGCGCCATGGAGATGCGCGTCCTCGACCTGCTCAAGCGCTAGGGACCCCTAGGCCATGATGACCCCGCTCGCCGCCGCCAAGGCCTATGCCGCCACGCAAGGCGCTGCGCTTCCCTCCGTGGGCGGCGGCGCGGCCGCCGGGGGACCCGACTTCGGCGCCATGCTGAAGAACGTCATGGAAGAGACGGTGCAGACCTCGCGCACCGCCGAGACCCAGATGGCCGCCCACGTCCAGGGCAAGGCCCAGCTGGTGGACGTGGTCACCGCCATCTCGGCTGCCGAGACCAGCCTGGAGACGGTCATGGCCGTCCGCGACCAGGTAATTTCGGCCTACCAGGAAATCCTGCGGATGCCGATCTAAGCCGCCAGAGCCTCTGAGATTTGGTCTCAAGGGGAGCCCAATGGCGGCGGGCGTGTTAGGTCTGACCCATGGCTGAACCCCGCATCGCGCTGGAGCGCGTCACCAAGACCTATGGCGCGCATGTGGCGCTGTCTGAGGCCAGCCTCACCGTGCGGGCCGGCGAGTTCGTGGCCCTGGTGGGCGCGTCGGGCTCGGGCAAGACCACCCTGCTCAAGACCATCAATGGCCTGATCGCCCCGGACGGCGGCGAGGTGCGGATCGAAGGCGAGGCGGTCGGCGCCCTGGCGCCCCACCTCCTGCGTCGACGCATCGGGTATGTCTTCCAGGAGGTGGGCCTGTTCCCGCACCTGACCGTGGCCGAGAACATCACCATTACGCCGAAGCTGCTGGGCTGGGACAAGGCCAGGCGCGCCGCGCGGTCGGCTGAACTGCTGGATCTCGTCGCCCTGCCGCGGGAGATGGGCGGCCGCTTTCCCGCCGCCCTGTCTGGTGGTCAGCAGCAAAGGGTTGGCGTGGCCCGGGCCCTGGCCGCCGAGCCGCACATCTTGCTGATGGACGAGCCCTTCGGGGCGCTTGATCCCCTGACCCGCGACGCGCTCGGCGACGACTACCGCGCCCTGCATGAGCGGCTGAACCTGGCCACCGTGATGGTCACCCACGACATGACGGAGGCCCTGCTGCTGGCCGACCGCATCGTGGTGGTGGCGCAGGGGCGCCTCATCGCCGATGGTACGCCGCAGGCGCTTGCGGCTTCGGCCGATCCGGAGGTCTCCGCCCTGCTGGCCGCGCCACGCCGGCAGGCCGAACGGCTGCGCGCCCGCCTGGGAGAGACCGTATGAGCCCGCAGGTGGAGGCGGCCTTCGCCCGCCTGCCGGAGTATCTGGCCTGGCATGTCCTGCTCAGCGCCTCGGCGTTGGGCCTAGGCCTGCTGATCAGCCTGCCGCTCGCCGTGGCCGCCAGCCGCAATCGCCACATCCGCTGGCCGGTGCTAGCCGGCGCCAGCCTGATCCAGACCATCCCCAGCCTGGCCCTGCTGGCGCTGTTCTTCCCGCTGCTGCTGGTGATCTCGGCGGCGAGCGAGGATCTGATCGGCCATGGCTTCTCGGCGCTGGGCTTCCTGCCGGCCCTGCTGGCGCTGACCCTCTATTCGATGCTGCCCATCGTGCGGAACGGGACCACCGGCATCCTCTCGGTGAGCCCGGCCATCATCCAGGCCGCCGAGGGCGTCGGCATGACGCCCCGCCAGCGGCTGTTCCAGGTGGAGCTGCCCCTGGCCGCCCCGGTCATCATGGCCGGGGTGCGTACCGCCGCGGTCTGGACCATCGGGGCGGCGACCCTCTCGACCCCGGTCGGCCAAACCAGCCTGGGCAACTACATCTTCTCCGGCCTGCAGACCGAGAACTGGGTGCTGGTGCTGTTCGGCTGCGGGGCCTCGGCCCTGTTGGCCATGGTCACCGACCAGCTGCTCGGCCTGATCGAGGCCGGCGCAGC
Source organism: Phenylobacterium sp. (assembly GCF_036963605.1). Taxonomy (GTDB): domain Bacteria; phylum Pseudomonadota; class Alphaproteobacteria; order Caulobacterales; family Caulobacteraceae; genus Phenylobacterium. The sequence goes on from NZ_JBALUY010000007.1 coordinate 16,708, forward strand.
CAAGCGGGACGTCAGGCGCGCGGCGATCGGCGCAGCGGGCATCCTGATCGGCGTCGTCGTCGCCCTGACCCCGCTGATCAGCTTCGGCAAGCCCGCCAGCTATGTGGTCGGGGCCAAGAACTTCTCGGAGCAGTACATCCTGGCCGAGATGATGGCCGAGCGGATCGAGGATCTGGGCGGCGAGGCGCGGATGAAAGAGGATCTCGGTTCGGCCATCGCCTACCGCGCCTTGGCCTCGGGCGAGATCGACGTCTATGTCGACTATTCCGGCACGCTCTGGGCCAATGTCCTCAACCGGGAAGACAATCCCGGCCGTCAGGCGGTGCTCGAAGAGCTGACGGAAGAGCTGGCGGAGCGGGACGGCGTTCTGGTCCTCGGCTCGCTGGGTTTCGAGAACGCCTATGCGCTCGCCATGCGACAGGACCGCGCTGCGGAGCTGGGCATCACGACCCTCGATGATCTGGCCCGGCGCTCGGCCAGCCTGACCATGGGCGGCGACCTGGAGTTCTTCGCCCGCCCCGAATGGCAGGCCATCGATGAGGCCTATGGCTTCGATTTCCAGGCCAGGCGGTCCTTCCAGCCGACCTTCATGTTCCGGGCGGTGACCTCGGGCGATGTGGACGTGATCTCGGCCTTCTCCAGCGACGGCCGCATCGCCGCCGACGACCTGGTCACCCTGGCCGATCCCCGCCAGGCCCTGCCGCCCTATGACGCTGTGGTGCTGATCGCGCCCGACCGGGTGAACGACGCCCGGCTGCTGGCGGCCCTGCGGCCGCTGATCGGGTCGATCCCGGTGGAGGCTATGCGCGACGCCAACTACAGCGTCGATCGGGACGCCGACAAGCTGCGCCCGGTCGAGGCCGGTCGCGCGCTATCCCAGGCGCTGGGCCTGGACTGAGCGCCTCAGCGCTGGTTGTCGGAGCTCGGCGGCGGAGCCAGCAGGCGCGCGCCCTCGGGCGTAATATCCCAGCCCTGGCGGCTGCGGACGGCCAGGCCCAGCTCCACCAGGACCCGGGCGTCGCTGATGTTCACAAAGGGCACCTCGCCCCCCGCCTTCTTGCGGCTGAGGTTCTTGAGGGCGTGGAGTTGGCCTTCGGTCAGGTCACCCATTCGAGCCGGTCTCTTTCTTCTGTCTAGCGGGTGCTGCGGCGGTCGTTCAGCAGCGACTTGCGTGGCGCGCTGGCGGCGGTCGGCGTGGTCGAGCGGGGATCGACCAGGTCGCGGCGGGCGGGGGCCTGCTGGCGCGGCTCATAGATTTTCATGGAGTTCGGCCTTTCGGGCCTGGCCGCGGCGGGGGTTCCGCCATGCGACGATCCATCCTCTTAGCACGCCAGCAGCCTTCTGTCGGGCCTCACGCGCGCGGTGCGGCGCCCTGATCGATGCGTTCGTCGCCGGTGAACACCTCAAAGCCATCGCGCCGCGCCACGCCCACCAGGGTCATGCCGGCCGCCTCGGCCGTGCGGATGGCCAGCGCCGTGGGGGCCGAGACCGCGATGATCACCTGGGCGCCGATCATGGCGGCCTTCTGCACCATCTCCACCGAGACGCGGCTGGTCAGCACGACCGCGCCGGGCGGAGCGGGCGTGGCGGCCATGGCCAGGGCGCCGGCCAGCTTGTCCAGGGCGTTGTGCCGACCGACATCCTCGCGCACGGCGAGATAGCCGCCGCCCGGGCTCCACCAGCCGGCGGCATGCACGGCCCGGGTGAGGTCCCCCAGGGTCTGGAGCTGTGGCAGGGCGTCAATGGCCGCGTGGATGTCTCCTGGCCGCAGGGTCAGGCCGTGGCCGACTGCGGGCGGGGCGCGAAGGGCCTGGGCCAGGCTGTCGACGCCGCACAGGCCGCAGCCGGTGGGACCGGCCTGTCGTCGGCGTCGGGCCGCGGCGGCCGCCGAACTGCGGGGGCTGAGCCACATCCGCACCTCGATCCCATCCTGGCCGGCCACCACATCGATATCGCGGACGTCTGAGACGTTGGCGATGACGCCTTCGGTCAGGCTGAACCCGAGCCCGAACTCCACGAGATCCGAGGGCGTGGCCATCATCACAGCGGTGGTCGAGGCGTCGTGGACCAGCGCCACGGCGGTTTCTTCAGGCACTTCCCGCGGGATGGAGGCGGCGGTCGACCCACGAAACCGCAGAGGCCGGGTGCGAACGGCGTCGGGAATCTCCGGGTTCGAAGGATCCTGGCTGCGCAACATTGTGAACTCTTCCCCGAAGCCAGCGGCGCGAAGCGGGCGAACCCAAACGGCGGCTGCGCCGTTAGCCTCCAGACCCTCGCTGTGACCCTTGCTGTACGCGGAGACCCCATGACCCGTTCCAAACCCCGCACCTTCGGCCAGGTGAAGATTGGTCCCTATGAAGGTCCGGCCGGGGGCTGGGGCTCGATGATCGGCATGGGCAAGGTGGTGGGCCGCGAGGGCGACCTGCCGGTCGGCCAACTCCTGCGGCAGAACAAACCCGACGGTTTCATGTGTGTCAGCTGCGCTTGGGCCAAGCCCGCCAAGCCGCACCCGGCGGAGTTCTGCGAGAACGGCGCCAAGGCGACCATCTGGGACCTGACGCCGCGCCGGGCGACCCTGGACTTCTTCGCTCGGCACACGGTCACCGAGCTGCGGGACTGGACCGATCATGAGCTGGAGCAGGCCGGTCGGCTCACTGCGCCGATGCGCTACGACGCGGCCAGCGACCGCTATGTGCCCTGCGACTGGCAGGAGGCGTTCGACGCCATCGGCGCCGAGCTGAAGCGCCTGGAGCCCACCTCGGCGGTGTTCTACGCCTCGGGCCGAGCCTCCCTGGAGACGTCGTACATGTACGCCCTGATGGCGCGGATGTACGGCAGCCAGAACCTGCCCGACAGCTCCAACATGTGCCACGAATCCACCTCGGTGGGCCTGACCCAGAGCATCGGGGCGCCGGTGGGCACCGTCACCCTGGAAGACTTCCACAAGACCGACTTCCTGTTCTTCTTCGGCCAGAATGTCGGCTCCAACAGCCCGCGCATGCTGCACGACCTGCAGAAGGCGGTGCGGCGCGGGGCGACCATCATCACCTTCAATCCCTTGCGCGAGCGGGGCCTGGAGGCGTTCCGCAATCCGCAGTCGCCCTTCCAGATGCTGACGCCCGACGTCACCGAGATCAGCGCCCAGTATCACCAGGTGAAGACCGGCGGAGACCTGGCGGCCATCACCGGCCTCTGCAAGTGGCTGATCGAGGCCGACGAGATGGCCCGCGCCGCCGGCAATCCGGCGCTGCTCGATCACGACTTCATCGCCGACTACACCCAGGGCTTCGGGGCCTTCGCCGACTTCTGCCGCCAAGCCGACTGGGCCGATATCGAACGGGAATCGGGCCTCTCCGTCGCCGCCCTGGCCGGCGCGGCTCGGGCCTATGGCGAGAGCCAGGCCGCGATCGGCGTCTACGGCATGGGCCTCACCCAGCAGCGGCTGGGTGTCGAGAACGTCAACATGATCTGCAACCTGATGATGCTGCGGGGCAATGTGGGTCGGCCCGGCTCCGGCCTCTGCCCCGTGCGCGGCCATTCCAATGTCCAGGGGCAGCGCACCGTCGGCATCACCGAGAAGCCCGAGCTGGCGCCCCTCGACCGCCTGGCCGAGCAGTATGGCTTCGAGCCGCCCCGGGAAAAGGGCATGACTACGGTGGAGGTGTGCGAGGGCGTGCTGGATGGGACCGTGCGGGCCTTCATCGGCCTGGGCGGCAACTTCCTGCGCGCCGTGCCCGACAGCCCGCGGGTGGAGGCGGCCTGGACCGGCCTCGACCTCACGGTCCAGATCGCCACCAAGCTCAACCGCAGCCACCTGGTGAACGGCAGGACTGCTTACCTTCTGCCCTGCCTCAGCCGCATCGAGGAGGACGTGCAGGCCACCGGCCCGCAGACCGTGTCGATGGAGGACTCCACCAGCTGCGTCCACGCCTCTGACGGAACCCATCCGCCGGCCAGTCCCGACCTGAAGTCCGAGCCGGCCATCGTCGCCGGGATCGCCAAGGCCCTGCTGGCGCCCAACCCCAAGGTGGACTGGGACGCCTGGACCGCCGACTACGGCCAGGTGCGCGACGCCATCGAGGGGACCTATCCGGACAAGTTCGCCGACTTCAACGGCCGCTTCCGCCAGCCCGGCGGCTTCCACCGGGGTAATCCGGCCAAGGAGCGGGACTTCAGCAGCATGGAGGGCGGCCGCGCCCGGTTCATCGTTCCGTCCAGCCTTTCGGCGGTGGGTTTCGCCGACCAGGCCGACCTGTTCCGGCTGATGACCCTGCGGTCCAACGATCAGTTCAACACCACGGTCTATGGCTATGATGACCGGTTCCGCGGCATCCAGGGGACCCGTGACGTGGTGCTGATCAACACCGCCGATATGGAGAGGCTGTCCCTGAGCGAAGGCCAGGTGGTGACCCTGGTCACCGAGAGCGAGGACGGGATCGACCGGCGCAAGGGCGGCCTGCGGGTCACGGCCTATGACATTCCGCCGGGCTGTCTGGGCGCCTACTATCCCGAGTGCAACGTGCTGGCGCCGGTCGCTCACCATTCGAAACAGGCCCTGACGCCGGCGGTGAAGGGCATTCCGGTGCGGATCGTAGCTTAAGGCGGAGCCGCGAACCGGTTAGGCTTGGCCATGCCTGAGTCCCAGCCCCACATCTTCGTCACCGGCGCCACCCGCGGCATCGGCGCGGCCATCGTCCAGTCGCTAGCTGCGCGCGGCGCCAAGGTCATCGGCCAGGGCACGCGCGCCGCCCCCGGCATCCTAGCCGCCGATCTCAGCCAGGCCGGCGCCGGTGACGAATTGTGGGGCGCGGCGCTGGACGCCCTGGACGGTCGCATCGACGTCCTGATCAATAATGCCGGGGTCTTCGAGGCCATTCCGGTCGATGCGCCGGACGCCGAGTGGCAGGCCAGCTGGGCCCGCACCATGCAGATCAACCTGCAGGGCTCGGCCGATCTCTGCCGGCGCATGGTGCTGCACGCGACCGCCCGCGAGGTCGGCCTCAAAGGCCTGCGTGGCCGCATCGTCAATGTGGCCAGCCGGGCGGCCTATCGCGGGGATTCGCCGGCCCACTGGCACTATGCGGCGTCCAAGGCCGGCATGGTGGCCATGACCAAGTCCATCGCCCGTGGCTATGCGGGTCAGGGCGTCGCCGCCTTCGCCATCTGTCCCGGCTATGTGATGACCGGGATGGCTGACGACTATCTGGCCAGCCGCGGTGGGGACAAGCTGCTGGCCGACATTCCCCTGGGGCGCGTGGCCCAGCCGGAGGAGGTGGCGAGTATCGCGACCTACCTGGCCCTGGACGCGCCGGCCTCCATGACCGGGGCGGTGCTGGACGTGAACGGGGCCAGCTTCGTGCGCTAGGGCGCGTGCTAGCCAGCGCCAATAGGATGGGGCTAAAGCCTCTCGCTCATAAGAACACCGCCCCAGGAGCGCGCCATGCAAGGCCCGACGTCCCACTTCTATTTCTCCCAGCGCCTGCGCCTGCACTATGTGGACTGGGGCAATGAGGGCGCAGAGCCCCTGCTGCTGGTCCACGGGGGCCGCGACCACTGCCGCAACTGGGACTGGGTGGCCCAGCGCCTGGCCGACCGCTACCACATCATTGCGCCCGATCTGCGCGGCCACGGGGACAGCGCCTGGTCCATCGGCGGCGGCTATGACATGGCCTCCTACATCTATGACATCGCCCAGATCGTGCACCAGAAGGCCATGGCCCCGGTCACGATCATCTCCCACTCCATGGGGGCGGGGATCGCGCTGAACTATTGCGGCGCCTATCCCGACCAGGTGAAGAAGGTCGTCGCCATCGAGGGCCTGGGTCCGTCGCCCGCGGTGATGGAGGAACAGGCCAAGCGCACGGTGGACCAGCGCCTGCGCGACTGGATCGAGGACCGGCGCAAGAATTCCGGCCGCAGCCCCCGCCGCTACGCCACCCTGGAGGACGCGGTGGCCCGCATGGCCGAGGAAAACCCGCACCTGTCGCCTGAACAGGCCCGGCACCTGACCATCTATGGCGCCCTGCAGAACGAGGACGGGACCTATAGCTGGAAGTTCGACAACCATTCCCGCTGGGGCCTGGGCGGCCTGTCCCACGCCGATCAGCATTACCTCTGGAGCCAGATCACCTGCCCGGTCCTGCTGATGCGCGGCGAGGAATCCTGGGCCTCAGACCCGGAGGCCGACGGCCGCATCCAGCACTTCCAGAACGCCCGCCTGGTCAATTTCGAAGGCGCCGGCCACTGGGTTCACCACGACCAGCTGGAGGCCTTCATGGCCGAGGTGGAGGGGTTTTTGGCGGAGTAGGGAAGCCCCGAAGGCTGCCGGCTTACAAAAAAACCACCAACTGTACCCGGACCACACTTTTGCCGAGAGTTGTTCGCTGACCTGCGTTATACGGGTGGGGTGGACGCGGGGGTGGAAATGAAGTCCGTATTAGCGATTGTCGCCTGTTTGAGCTTGGCCGCCTGCGCAACTCAACCGTCAAAGTGGACCGACACTTACGAGTTGGGCAAGGCGGCGAATGGGCCGCCTCTTACGAAAGAGGATGCGGGGCCAGCGTGGGCGCGGGCCGAAGGAACCGGCGACGGCGCTACCAAGGCCCGCTACGAGGTTCTGGAAATCCTGATTAGGAAATCAGACATCCTCTGTGAGAACTATCTCGTTGGGTTAAGTATTCAGCGAAACTCGATCTCAAGTGGACTCGACATCGCGGGACTTGCCTTTAGTACGGCTGGAAGTCTGACGACTCCGGCGCGAAGCGCAAATCTGTTATCTGGTATCTCGACGGCCTTCCAAGGTTCGCGCCAAAAGCTGACAGATAATATTTTCGGAGGTCGTGAATATCCCCTCCTCTATGCAGCTGTAAAGGAAGGCAGGAGGCAGCAGCGGAAGGAGCTCATGACGCGAATTGAGCGGCGCGATTTTGATGAATGGGATCCAGAATCTATTCTCACCTTGGTCCAGGCTTATAATATCGACTGCGGTATCAACTATGGCCTCCACCGTATAAACACGTCTCTGGTTGATCCGGACGGCCAGGATGATCGGGATACTACGTTGACCAGCCTAGACCCTGAAGTGAGTGCGGAGGAGGATGTCTCCCCCCAACCGGAGCCAAGGGTAGCCTCAGATAACTTGTGATGGGGCAAATTAAGCTGATGCGCGGCGAGGAATCCTGGGCCTCAGACCCGGAGGCCGACGGCCGCATCCAGCACTTCCAGAACGCCCGCCTGGTGAACTTCGAAGGCGCCGGCCACTGGGTGCATCACGACCAGCTGGAGGCCTTCATGGCCGAGGTGGAGGGGTTTCTGGCGGAGTAGACCCTAGCCGAGGAACAGGGTCGCGCCGCTGACATAGGCGATCAGCAGGACCAGGGTTCCGATGATCACCCGGTGGCTGCGCGCCGTGGCGGCCAGGATCAGCGCGCCGTAGTAGACCAGGTTCACCGCCATCCAGGCGGCCACGTCCAGAAGCGGCGCGCGCGCCTCCACGGCGCTCGCGAAGGTGGGGATCAGCGAGATGATGTTGCTGACGATCACGCAGAACACCACCGGGCGCCGGTGCTGCAGGATGTGGCTGGTCAGGGTGTCCACGTCGCCTTCCTTGGGGAAGACCTGGGTGGCGGCGAAATAGTAGAGCAGGGCGACCACGGCAGCCCCCACCGCATGGGCGAACTCGACGGAATTGAGCGCCCGCCACTCCCAGGCGCCGACCCAGAAGGTGATCAGGTCGAGGAACAGCAGGATGGCGAACAGCGGGGCGATCACGCCCAGCGGCCGGGCGGCCCGCTCGTCATAGGCCCGGGAAAACCCGGCCACGATCTCGGTCACCGCCAAGCCCAGCAGCAGGCCGTAGAAGGCGAACAGGAAGCTGAATTCGTCGCTCAAGACCGCTCCCTTCGCAGTCGCCCGTGCAGACTAGCGCCAGAGGGCGCGGTCACAACCCTCTGGCGCCGACGTCACGTCTAGAAGGCCACTCGCAGGCCGAGGCTGGCGCCGTGGGCGTCCTGGTCCTCGGCGTGAACATAGAAGCCGCGCAAGCTGGCCTCCAACGCGCCCCAGTCGGCCGCAAGGCCGCCGGCCAGGGTCACGGGGTCGTCCAGTTCGCCCAGCCTGCCGTTGACCTGCGCCCCCAGCATGGCGGCGTCGATCACATAGTCGCTGTCGCCCCAGCTCGCGTCATAGCGCACGGAGATGTCGCCCGAGACGCTGGCCGAGCCCATGGGCCGGGCGGCCAGGAGGAGCTCCACACCGGGACCGGCCTGATAGCGGGTCAGCTCCACGTCCTCCACGGCCAGGTTGAAGACGTCGCCGCCGCGCTCGTTGAAGCCGTCCAGCGTCTGGTGCGACACCCGGGCGTGGAGGAATGGGCGGATGGCCGCTTGCCCAGCCGGCAGGCGCAGGCCGATGCGGCCGTCGGCGAACAGGCCGTAGCCGTCGGTCTCGGCCGTGGCGGTCAGCCCTTGCCCCTCGAGCGCCGTTCCGGCCGCCCCGGCCAGGCTGCCGCGGGTGAAGCTGTAGTCGCGCCGGTGGACACCGGCCGATCCCTCGGCGAACAGCACGCCGCGGGTGGCCGCGCCATAGCCGGCCAGGGTGAAGCTCTCCACCTTGGCGCTGTTGGCCAGGCCCGGCTCGTCGAGGTCGGTGGTGGTCCAGGCCAGCGCCGCGCCCAGCCGGGCGTCCTGGCCGAGCGTGCGGTCATAGCCGGCCGCCAGGCCAAGGGTGTCGGCCCGGGCTTCGTTGGCCGTGGCGGTTTCGTCATGGCGGCTCCGGCCGCCGAGGGCTGTGGCCCAGGCGCCGCTGGCCCCGCGAGCCTTCAGCCGGGCGTCGAGGCCCTGGATCAGCACCGCCTGGCCCTCGTCGGCGGCCCAGCCCGCATTGGCCGCGAGTTCGAGGCCAAGGCCTGAGCGCGCCGCGGCCATATTGCCCATGTTCAGCAGGCCCCAGCCGTACACGGGATCGACGCCGGCCGCGCCGATGTCGGTGGAGGTGACCAGGACGAAGCGCGCCAGCTCGGCGCCCGAGGCGGCAGGGAACATCTCGCGGGCCACGGCGACCGCGCCGGTGACGTGCGGCGCGGCCATGGAGGTGCCGCTGGAAAAGTCGTAGCCGCCCTGCGCCAAGGGGACCGTCGACACTATGCCTTCATCGCCGCCGGCGCCCCCGGGCGCGGCCAGGCACCACTGGGCCGCCAGGCCGCAGTGATTGGCGTAGTCCACCGGCTCACCGGTGCGCGAAACCGCGGTCACGGCCAGCCAGTTGGCCTGCAACTCGGCGAAATAGTAGGGCAGGCCCGCCTGGGTGTTCGGCTGGCTCTGCGACTCGTTGCCGGTGGCGAAGACGATCACCGAGTCCAGCGCCACCGCGCGGCGGAACACCTCGATCTGGCCGCGCATGGCGGTGTCCAGCCTGGCCCGGCCCTCGGGCGTGCCGGTATAGTAGTTGAAGCCCCATGAGTTGTTGAAGATCCGCACATTGGCGTCCAGCGCCCGGGCATAGACGCTGGCGATGGCGGCGTCGGCCGCGGCTTCGTCATCGTCGGGGCCCGTCTGCGGGACCAGCATGGCGATCTTGGCGTCATAGGCGACGCCCTGCAGGCCGGTCCCGTTGCGGGCCGCGGCGATGATGCCGGCCACATGGGTGCCGTGCATGTCATAGTCCCGGACCACTGGCCCCTGGATATTGGCGTCATAGGAGACGTCGGCGAGGTTGGGCGCCAGATCGGGGTGGCTGGCGTCGAGCCCGCTGTCCAGCACGCCGACGATCACGCCCTTGCCGGTGAAGCCCAGGGCGTTGGCCGCCTGGGCGTTGATCAGCACCAGGCCCTCATTGGCCGTCGCCTCGGAATAGTCCTGCGCCAGGACAGGCGAGGCCGCAAACGCGCCGACGGCCACCGCCAGCGCACTGAATGACTTAAAGAACATTGGAACAAATACCCCCGTTATGGTGGCTGATTACCACCCTGACGGGAAATGCAACATTCTTTTGCGCGGTGAAGCTTGGGCGATTGCGGGGGGCGGGGCTCTCCCTTGCCCAGGCGTCGCGAGGCGGATCCCGGCGACGCCCACTAGCGAATCCACGCCGCGCGGGCCAATTCGGGGGAACTGACGTGATGGTCTCCGCGCTGCCTGGAATGTTCCAAGCTCAGCCGTCCTATCTGACGCATCGCTGGCGACAAGGTCATCCAGGAGAGAGCTTTGCCCGAATTCGACCCCTCAGCGACAGGGGCCCCGGTGACCGCGCAGCGGATGGTTGATGCGGGATTTCGGGAGATGGCCAACGCCGCCCCTGTGATCGTATGGGTGACGAATCCGAGCGGCTATTGTGTTTATCTAAACAAACGCTGGCATGAGTATACTGGGCAGACCCCGGAGCAGGCCGAAGGTTACGGCTGGCTGGACGCGACCCATCCTGACGACAAGGCGGAAGCTGAGCGCATCTTCCTTGACGCGAATGCTCGACAGGCGGCGTTCCGATTAGAGTATCGATTGCGGGGCGCCGATGGCGTTTTTCGCTGGGCGATTGATCTTGCGAGTCCGAACTTCGGCGCCGACGGGGCCTACCTGGGCTATGTCGGTTCGGTCATCGACATTCAGGATCGCAAGGCCGCGGAGCAGTCGCTCGCCGAGAGCGAGGAAAGGCTGCGTCTCGCCACCGAGAATGCTGACGTCGGTTTCTGGGACGTTGACGTGGTGCGCGACCGGTTGATCTGGCCATCCCGCGTGAAGGCCATGTTCGGCATATCGCCCGACGCTCCCGTCTCGATGACCGACTTCTATGAGGGCTTGCATGCCGATGACCGCGAGCGGACGGCCGCAGCGTTCGCCGCTGCGATCGATCCGATGCAGCGCGCCCTATACGACGTGGAGTATCGCACCGTCGGCAAGGAAGATGGCCGGGTGCGCTGGGTGGCGGCCAAAGGACGGGGGTTGTTCGACGAGGGGGGCAACTGCGTCAGGGTTGCCGGCACGGCCGTCGACATCACCGCCCGCCTCAAGGCCGAGGACGCTCTGCAGGCCAGCGAGGCGCGCTACCAAGCATTGTTCGAGGCGATCGACGCAGGGTTTTGCGTGGTCGAGGTGGATCCGGACGCCTTTGGCGGACGCGCCGACTACAGAGTGGTCGAGGCCAACCCCGCCTTCTACACCCACACCGGCTTTGATCGCGGCGTTTTCGGCAAATGGCTACGAGAGGCAGTTCCGGAGCTAGAGGAACGCTGGTTTGAGACTTACGCCCACGTGGCCCGCACCGGGGAGGTGGTGCGATTCGAGCAGGGCTCCGACCACCTCGGCCGTTGGTTCGACGTCCATGCCTTCCCCACTGGATCGCGCGACCGCAATCGCATCGCCATACTCTTCAATGACATCTCCGCCCGCCGAAACGCCGAGATGCAGCTCCGCGCCCTAAACGACACGTTAGAAGCTAGAATCGAGGAAGCGCTCAGTCAGCGCGAATTGCTCGCCATCATCGTCGAGCGGACCGAAGATCCGATGCAGATTCTGGATCGGAACTACCGCTGGCTTGCCTTTAATTCGGCCTGCGCTCGCGATTACAAGGACCTCTACGGTAAAGCCCCGACGGTCGGACAGAGCCTGCACGACCTGCTCGCAGACAAGCCCGCCGATCTGGCCGAGGCACTCGCCGTGTGGTCGCGAGCGCTCGGGGGCGAGGCCTTCACCCAGATCGCGGAGTTTGGCGACCCGGCCCTCCAGCGGCGCGGCTACGAAATGAAATTCGAGATCCTGCGGGATGCCGATGGCGAACAGATCGGCGCCTTCCTTATGGGACGGGACGTGACGCAGAAGCTGGAGGCGGAAACCCGCTTGAAGGCCGCTGAGGAGCAGTTACGGCAGTCCCAGAAGATGGAGGCGATGGGCCAACTGACCGGCGGCGTCGCTCACGATTTCAACAATCTCCTCACCCCGATCATCGGCACACTGGACCGGATGCAATCCAGGGGCGTGGGCGATCCACGCGAACAGCGCCTGATCGCCGGAGCCTTGCACTCGGCCGATCGCGCAAAAACCTTGGTCCAGCGTCTACTGGCCTTCGCCCGACGCCAACCCTTGCAGCCCGTCGCCGTGGACATCGCCAAGCTCGTTACAGGGATGGCGGACCTCATCTCGAGCACGACAGGGCCGCAAATTCGTGTGGTCGTCGAGGCTGACGAGGCTCTGCCGACCGCTACCGCTGACCCGAACCAGATCGAGATGGCGCTGCTCAACCTGTCGGTGAACGCCCGCGACGCCATGCCGACCGGTGGCGTTTTGCGCCTCTCGGCGACTGCCGAGACCATCGGCGTCGATGGCCCGGGCGGCTTGCCGGGCGGCGACTACATCCGGCTGTCGGTGGCTGACACTGGCGTTGGTATGGACGCGGCCACTCAAGCTCGAGCCATCGAGCCATTCTTCAGCACGAAGGGCGTAGGCAAGGGCACCGGCCTTGGCCTCTCAATGGCCCACGGCCTGGCCTCGCAACTGGGCGGCGCCCTGACGATCAGGAGCAAGCTTGGCCTGGGCACCAATGTCGAGCTCTGGCTCCCGGTCAGCGGCGCCGAACCGCCGGTTCCCGCCGCTCGACCTGTCGCGGACCCGTCTGGCGCGCGCGGCGTCGTCATGCTGGTGGACGACGAAGAGGCGGTTCGTTTCACGACGGCCGAGATGCTCGCCGATCTCGGATACGAGGTCATTGAGATGTCTTCGGCGGAGGAGGCTTTGCGACAAGCCCGCCTCGGACGCAAATTCGACCTCCTGGTTACTGACCACCTCATGCCGGGCATGAACGGGACTGATCTGGCCCAGGAGCTCCGCAATGAGAGGCCCCACCTGCCTGTCCTGCTCGTGTCTGGGTACGCAGAGTTCGAAGGCGTGGCCCCAGACCTTGTCCGCCTGGCCAAGCCCTTCATCAAGGACGAGCTGGCTGAGCGTCTTGCGGAGGTCGACCCGCCACGCAACAGCCGCTCGACTGGCGCGTAGGATCAAGGTTGGCGCGACGGGGGCCTTGCCCGCCCCCAAATCCACCCTTCGTTAACCACGTTCGCCCATCTTCCCGCGCAGTTCCCACGCTTGTCGAAAGGGCGCGCGATGAATGGCGCCGAGGTTTTGGATGTTGGCCGTGACGCCATCTGGCTGACCATCCAGCTGTCGGCGCCGGTGCTGATCGTCGGCCTGGTGGTCGGCGTGGCCATCGGCCTGATGCAGGCGCTCACCCAGATCCAGGAGGCGACGCTGGTCTACGCCCCCAAGATCGTCGCCATCTTCATCTCGCTGCTGCTGTTCCTGCCGCTGATGGGGGCGCTGATGGCCAACTTCATGAACCAGATCGCCGCCCGCATCGCGGCCATGTAGGGCGGCATGGAAGCCTATGCGTCGGCCCCTCAGATCTATGCCGCCGGCCTGATCTTCGCACGCCTGGGCGCCATGCTGATGCTGATGCCCGGCGTCGGCGACGGCTCGGTGCCGGCCCGCATCCGGCTGGCCTTCGCCTTCCTGTTCGCGCTCATGCTGTTTCCGGTGCTGGGCGGCAATGTGGGCGCCGTGCCCGACTCCAACGGCGCGATGTTCGCCCAGATCTTCCGCGAGATCCTGATCGGCCTGATGATCGGCATGCTGCTGAAGATGATGCTGGCGGCGCTCGGCATCGCCGGCGAGATCGTGTCCATCCAGTCGACCCTGGCCTTTTCCCAGACGGCCAATCCCGGTCAGGCCCAGCCGTCCACCTCGCTGTCGACCTTCCTGACGGTGATGGGGGTGACGCTGATCATGTCCACCGACCTGCACCACATGTTCCTGGCGGCCATCGTCTCGTCCTATCGGGTGTTTCCGTTCGGGGGCGGGGCGCCGGTGGGGGACGCCGCTCAGCTGGCGGTGCAGACGGTGGCGCAGTCGTTTTCGCTGGGGCTGCAGCTGGCCGCGCCGGTGGTGGTGTTCTCGCTGATCTTCAATGTGGCCGCGGGCCTGGTGGGCCGCGTGATGCCGGCCTTCCAGATCTTCTTCGTGGCCACGCCGCTGCTGGTGCTGAGCGCGCTGTCGATCTTCGCGCTCAGCCTCGGCGTGCTCGGCATGGTCTGGGTGGAGCGCTACCGCGAACTGATCGCGTTGTTCCTGTGAGCGGGGGTGTGGTGACCCGTGGCTGAGAACAACGACGCCGCCTCGAAGACAGAAGAGGCGACCCCGCGGAAACTCGAACAGTCCCGCGAAAAGGGGGACGTGGCCAAGACCCAGGACCTGGCGCCGCTGGCCGCCCTGACCTTCTCAGCCGGCGTCCTGGCCATCCTCGGCGGCTGGCTGGCCAAGACCATGATCTCGGCGCTGATCCCCTTCATCGCCCATCCCGAGCAGATCCCCCTGGAGGGGGCGGGCGGAGTCACGGTGGCGCGCATGGCCATCATGGCCGCAGCGCCCGTGCTGGGGGCTGTGCTGCTGACCGCGGCGCTGGGCGGGGCGCTGGGCAATCTGGTGCAGCATGGCCTGCTGTTCACGCCTGACAAGCTGAAGCCCGACTTCAAGAAGGTCTCGCCCCTGTCGGGCTTCCAGCGGATCTTTGGCCCCGACGGCCTGGCCCAGTTCGTCAAGTCGATCTCCAAGATCCTGGCTGTGGCGGGCGTCGCCTATCTGGTGCTCAAGCCGCACTTTCACGAGTTTCGCACCCTGTCGGCGCTGGACCCGGCCGCCATGCTGCCGTTCAGCGCCGAAATCCTGCGCAAGCTGATCTTCGCGGTCATCGCGCTCATGCTGGCCATCACAGGCGCCGACTGGATCTGGCAGAAGCAGCGCTTCCTCAAGAAGATGCGCATGAGCCGCGAGGAGGTGAAGGAGGAGTACAAGCAGACCGACGGCGACCCGCTGATCAAGGCCAAGCTGCGGCAGATGCGGCATGAGAAGGCCAGGCGCCGGATGATGGCGGCGGTTCCCACCGCCACCGTGGTGGTCATGAACCCGACCCACTATGCAGTGGCGCTGAAATACGAGGCCGGGACCGCCGGCGCGCCGGAATGCGTGGCCAAGGGTCTGGACGCGGTCGCCCTGCGCATCCGCGCCGCGGCCGAAGAGGCCGGCGTGCCGGTGATCGAGGATCCGCCGCTGGCGCGCGCCCTCTATGCCGCGGTGGAAATCGACGAAGCCATTCCGCCGGCCCACTTCGAGGCCGTGGCCAAGATCATCGGCTTCATCCTGGGGGCCAAGGCGCCCTCCACCGCCCGCGCCCGGCCGATGCGCTAGGGCCGGCGATGATCTTTCCAAGCTTGGCCAGCTGAACCGCCCGCCCGCCTGACCGTTCGGCTCCCTGAATAGCACAGGGAGATGACGCCGTGATCCGATCCATCCTCATAGGCCTGGTGGCCGGCATGCGCTCCATGGCGCCCGTGGCCGTGGCCAGCACGGCCGTGGCCCGAGGCGAGCTGGAGGAGAGCGGACCCATGGCGCTGCTGGGCCATCCGGCCGTCTCCACCGGGCTGTCGGCGCTCGCCGTGGCCGAAGCCATGGGAGACAAGCTGCCCTTCGCCCCCGACCGCATCGTCATTCCCGGCATCGCCGCGCGCATCGTCACCGGCGCCCTGGCCGGGGCGGCGCTGGCGCCGCGCGAGCAGCGCAAGGTGGCCGCCGTGCTGGCGGCCGGCGCGGCGGTGGCCGCCTCTTACTGGACCTTCCGGCTGCGGGTGCGGGCCATGCGCCGCTATGGCCAGGCCCGCACCGGCGTCGTCGAGGACGCCCTGGTGCTGGCCGCCTCCCAGTACCTGGTCAGCGGCGCAAAGGGCGACCGGCGCTAGAGGCTTCAGTCCTTCGGGGCGATCTTGTCCTGGGTCTGGGTGTCGAAGTCGCTAGCCTCGTGGCGTTCGCGCAGCTGGGTGGCCGGGTCGCCGAAGGTGCGGTTGACCATCCGCCCGCGCTTGACGCCGGGCCGCTCGCCCAGCTGGTCGGCCCAGCGGATGACGTTCTTGTAGTCCTGCACCTGCAGGAACTCGCCGGCCTCGTAGAGCAGACCCTTGGCCATGCCGCCGTACCAGGGCCAGACGGCCATGTCGGCGATGGTGTACTCATCGCCGCCCAGATATTCGCTCTCGCCCAGGCGGCGGTCCAGCACGTCCATCTGGCGCTTCACCTCCATGGCGAACCGGTCGATGGCGTATTCGATCTTGATCGGCGCATAGGCGTAGAAGTGGCCAAGTCCGCCGCCCAGATAGGGGGCGCTGCCCACCTGCCAGAACAGCCAGGACAGGCACTCGGCGCGCTTGGCCGGATCGGTGGGCAGGAAGGCGCCGAACTTTTCCGCCAGATGGATCAGGATGGCGCCGGACTCGAACACCCGGATCGGCTCCGGCCCGCTGCGGTCCATCAGGGCCGGGATCTTGGAATTGGGGTTGGCCGAGACGAAGCCCGACCCGAACTGGTCGCCCTGACCGATATTGATCAGCCAGGCGTCATACTCCGCGCCGGCATGGCCGAGCGCCAGCAACTCCTCGAGCATGATGGTCACCTTGACCCCGTTGGGCGTGCCCAGGGAGTAGAGCTGCATCGGATGCTTGCCGACCGGCAGGTCCTTGTCGTGGGTCGGGCCGGCGATGGGGCGGTTGATGTTGGCGAAGCGGCCGCCGCTCTCCTTGTTCCAGGTCCAGACCTTGGGGGGGACGTAGTCGGTCGTGTCGCTCATGGTCATCTCCCGGAGTGTTTGTCGCTTGCGCCTTGGGCGGCGCCTGCCAGCAATGTGGTGGCGAAGGTGGGGTTTGGCGACCCCCGGATCAGGACGATGGCCGCCGACGCGCGAAAACCTTCGCAGAAACCTTCCTGCCACAGAAAGGTCTCGTAAGGGTCTCAGGTGACCTTGTGGAGTATGATGCTCGATGATTCGGTGGGACGCCTGGTCCCACGCCCCAAGGCAAGCCGCAGGTCCGCCATGGCAGAGACCCCGCAGAGCCCCGCGCCGGCCCGCCGGTTTGACCCGCTCACCGCGGTGGCGGTGGTGTTTTTCCTGATGGCCGTGGCCTTCGCCGCCGCGCCGGCGATCAACGCCGGGCCCGCCACCCTGGCCGGCCTGATGCTGCTCGTGGGCCTGGCTGGCGTGGCGTGCCTCGGCCTGTTCGTCCTGCGCTCGACCCTGGAGCCCGTCGCCGAGGTCGAGCCCGGCGCCGAGCGCCTGGTGGAGGCCCTGGCCGAACCCGCCGCCCTGGCCGGCGCCGATGGCCGCATCCATGCCAGCAACGGCGCCTGGCGCGGCGTGCTGGGCGATGGCCCGCGCCTGCCCAAGGGCGGATCTTCGGCGTCGAGCCTGTTCTCGGCGCTGGGCGCCGCCCGCCGCGGCGAGACCGCCCACGCCACCCTGCGGGCCGCCGGCGCCGATCACGCCGCCGACATCTCGCCGGTCGGGACCCGCCGCTTTCTGGTCCGCCTGCGCCCGTCCGCGCCCGAACCCCTGGCCCTGCCGGCCGGCGCCCTCGAGGTGCTGACCGCCGCGGTCGGCGCCAAGGCCCCGCCGCCCAAGGTGCTGGACGCCTTCGCCGCCGCCTCGCCCTTCGGCGCGGCCCTGCTCGAGGGGGAAGACCCCTTCAACGCCGTCATCATCGAGGCCAATCCGGCCCTGGCCGGCATGGCCGGTCCCTATTCCCGGGGCCAGGCCTTCGGCGACCTGATCGAGACCGCCTCGCGCCAGGACGCCGCCCAGCGCATGGCGCAGGGGGCCGAAGGCGCCCTGGAGGTCCGCCTGTCGCGGGACCCCAGCAAGATCGCCCACCTCTATCTGTCGCGCACCGGCGGCCGCTGGGTGGCCTATCTGGTGGACGTGTCGGACCAGAAGCAGATGGAGCTGCAGCTGGCCCAGAGCCAGAAGATGCAGGCCATCGGCCAACTGGCCGGCGGCGTGGCCCACGACTTCAACAACCTGCTCACCGCCATCCTGATGCAGCTCGACAGTCTGGCGGCCCGCCATCCCGTCGGCGACCCCTCCTATGAGGGATTGAATGAGATCCGCCAGACCTCGAACCGCGCCGCCGACCTGGTGCGCAAGCTGCTGGCCTTCTCCCGCAAGCAGACCGTCCAGCGGGAGATCCTGGAGCTGGGCGAACTGATCAGCGAGTTCGAGGTGCTGCTGCGCCGGGTGCTCAGCGAGGACGTCACCGTCGACACCGAGTATGGCCGCGACCTGCCCCACGTGCGGGTCGATCGGGGCCAGCTCGAGACCGCCGTCATGAACCTGGCGGTCAACGCCCGGGACGCCGTGCGCGTCCATGGCGGCACGACGGTTCGCATCCGCACCGCCCGGGTCACCGAGGCCGAGGCTGCGGCGCTCGGCTATGCCGGCGCCCAGGGCGACCAGGCGATGATCGAGGTGTCCGATGACGGCCCCGGCATCGCGCCCGAGGTGCTGGACAAGATCTTCGACCCCTTCTTCACCACCAAACCGGTGGGCGAGGGCACGGGGCTGGGTCTCGCCACCGTCTATGGCATCGTCAAGCAGTCCGACGGCTGGATCGCGGTGGCCTCGAAGCCGGGGGAGGGCTCGGCCTTCCGCATCTTCCTGCCGGTCTATGCGCCGCCTGTCGGCGTTGCGGCGCCGACGCCGCTGGTCAAGCCCAAGACGGTCGCCCGCGACCTGTCCGGCGCTGGCCGCATCCTGTTCGTCGAGGATGAGGACGCCGTGCGCGGCGTGGCCGCCCGGCTGCTGCGCGCCCGGGGCTATGAGGTGATCGAGGCCGCCTCCGGGGAGGAGGCT
The DNA here is from genome assembly GCF_036963605.1 of Phenylobacterium sp. Classification (GTDB taxonomy): domain Bacteria; phylum Pseudomonadota; class Alphaproteobacteria; order Caulobacterales; family Caulobacteraceae; genus Phenylobacterium. Next base: position 35,413 of record NZ_JBALUY010000007.1, read on the forward strand.
TTGGAACTGGCCGAACTGCACGCCGGCGAGATCGACCTGATGATCTCCGACGTGGTCATGCCTGGCATGCAGGGTCCAGACCTGCTTAAGCAGGCCCGCCATTACCTGGCCGGGGCGCCGGTGATGTTCATCTCCGGCTATGCCGAGGCGGAGTTCTCCAACCTGCTGGAAGGCGAGACCAACATCTCATTCCTGCCCAAGCCGATCGACATCAAGACCCTGGCTGAACGGGTGAAGCAGGAACTGCAAAAGGCGGCATAGGGCCGACGCGCTCGTGCGCGAGGGAACCGTCGCCGGCGCCCACGGTTCCGAACGCTGCAATAGCTTGGCAGGAGGGGCGGATGGAAACCTTGCACGCGCTCATCGGGTCCCAGGGCGATGATATCGCCTGGTGGCAGATGTCGCTGCGGGCGGCCCTGATCTTCGTGCTGGGGATGCTCATGGTCCGCTTCGCCGCGACCCGGGCCTTCGGGAAATGGAGCGCCCTGGACATCATCCTGGCCGTGGTGGTCGGCTCGAATCTCAGCCGGGCCATGACCGGCAGCGCGCCGTTCCTGCCGACGATTGTCGCAACGACAGCTCTGCTCGGCCTCCACGCGGCCCTGGCCAGCGCCTCGGCGAGGTGGTCGTGGCTCAGCACCCTGACCAAGGGAAGCTCGGTGGCCCTGGTGAAGGGGGGCGTCGCTGACGAAGACGCCATGCGACGGGCCGGCATCGGCGAGGGCGATCTGCGGATGGCGATCCGGGCCGCCGGCCTGGAGGACCTGGAGGACGTCGAGTCCGCCGCGCTGGAGCGCAATGGCGACATCAATATCGTCGGACGTTGACGCCTCGCGGCCGCCGCCGCCTCAGAACAGCCCGACCACCCGCTCGAAGGAGTCCCCCAGGGCGCCGACGAAGGTCACCGCCGCCAGCAGCAGGGCGTTCCAGATCAGGGCCAGGATGATGACGCTGGCCGCCGCGGCGACCGCGCCAACCAGGCCCGCCACCCCGTCTCGCTCCAGCAGGCCGAAGCCGAAGGCGGCGATGGCGAAGGAGGGCAGCATGTTGCCGAACGGGATCGGCAGGAAGACGATCACCGCCAGCGTCACGCAGACGGCCCCGATCAGCCGGTCGGCGATCGGCCCATAGAGGAAGCGCCAGCGCGGACGCAGGTGCCGCTCCAGGCGTTGCAGATGGGGGGCGAGGCGCACCGCCATGGTCTGGAATTCCGCCCGCCGCATGGACCGGTTCATCAGGGCCTTGGGCAGCCACAGGGTCGGCCGCCCGATCATCAGCTGGAAGGCGATGAAGATCAGCGGCGCTCCGAGAATGGCCGAGACGCCGGGCGGCATGGGCAGGGCCAGGGGGGCTGCGAACACCGCCAGCAGGGCGCCGAACGCCCGGTCGCCAAAGGCGTCGAGCACGTCGGCCACAGTCACCTTCGCCTCCTTGCGGGCGGCAAGGCCGGCGAGAATGTCGGAAAAGCGGTGGACGGCGTCGACCACGGTCGATCCTGCAGGCTGGGGTTGAGGCGTGGCGTTCAAATGGACGCCCTGACGGGAAATTGCACCCCTCTGCGCGAGGCGATGTTCGAAAAGCCGTAGTTTGTGGCCCGGGGTCCACGTTGGACCTGGCCTCCCCGCTTCAGCTGGCGGCGTGCTGTCCGAAGACGAGGCCGACCAGCACCGCGGCGTAGTGGACGCCGGCGCCCCCCACCACATGCCCATGCCAGATGGCCCGGCGGAAGGGCAGCTTGCGCATCATGTAGAAGATCACGCCGACGCTGTAGACGACCCCGCCGATGGCCAGCAGCAGCAGGGACGACCGCGGAAGCGCGGCCATGAGCGGCCCCAGGGCCACGACGACCGCCCAGCCCAGGGCCAGATAGATGACCACCCACAGCTTGCGGTCCAGGCCGCTCAGGAACAGCTTGCCCGCGACGCCGAGGGCTGCGACGCCCCAGATCACCGCCGTCATGACGATGGCCCAGGCCCCGCTGAGGCCGGCGACGGTGAACGGCGTATAGGAGCCGGCGATCATGATGAAGATGCCGGCGTGGTCCAGGCGGCGCAGCAGCGGCCGGTGGCGGGCCGGGGCGAAGTTGTAGGCCGTCGAACAGCCCAGCATCAGCAGCAGGCCAGCCGAATAGACGACCACCGCCGTGGTCAGAACCGGCGAGCCCCGCCAGATCGAGAGGCCGACCAGGACGCCGCCGCCGATCAGGGCCGCGGTCAGGCCGATGATGTGCACGCACAGGTCGGCGCACTTGGCCGACGGGGTCGGATAGTGGCGCGGCGGCTTGGGCGTCTGGCTGGTCACGATAATCTTCCTTCAACCCCGCTTGTACGCCCCTGCGCGCCCGGGGCCTATCGCCGCGGCGCCTTAGCCAACGGGTTTGTCGCCATTGCGGCCCTGGCGCCTCACTGAACCCCAGCGACCGCCAGGATGGCCAGTAGACCGACGCTCATGCCGCGGATGCTTTCCACCGGCTCGACGTCGATCCATTCGTCCAGGGCATGGGCCCGCCCGCCGGCGCCGCCCGAACCCATGGTGATGGCCGGCACGCCCAGGCTCATGGGAATGTTGGAGTCGGTGGACGACGCCGACAGCCGTGGCTCGAAGCCCTGCATCTCGATGGCGGCCACCACGCTGCGGACCAGCAGACTGTCGGGATCGGTCCCGCCGGCGGGCCTGTCGCCGATGACCAGGGGCTCGACGGTGATCTCGCCCTCGGCCACCGAGCGCGCCGCATTCTCCGTCGCGACCGCCTCGTCGAAGATCGCCAGCAATTGAGCCTCCAGCTTCGCCAGTTCCGCGGGGCTCTCCGAGCGCATGTCGTATTCGGTATAGACCTCGGCCGGGATGGAGTTCACCGAGACGCCGCCGCCGGTGACGCTGGCCGAATAGGTGGTGCGCGGCGTCTGCGGAACCTCGATCTGGTAGAGGCCCGCCGTCGCCAGAGCCATGGCGGTCATGGGATTGACGATCCCGAAGGCGCCATAGGAGTGCCCGCCCGGGCCGCGGAAGAAGGTTCGATAGCGCTTGGAGCCCACCGCGCCGGTCACCACCCGCGACGGGTCGGAGCCGTCGAAGGAGAAGAAGGCGCTGACCCGGTCCTTGTAGGCGCCTTCGGTGAACAGGTGGCGCACCCCGCGCAGATCGCCGGGGCCTTCTTCGCCCACGGTGCCGACGAACAGGATGTCCTTGTCGGTGACGATCTTGGCGGCGTCCATGGCGCGGATATAGGCCAGCAGCACAGCCAGGGAGCGCGTGTCGTCGCCGACGCCGGGCGCCATCAGCCGCGTGCCTTCCCGGCGGACCTTCACATCGGTGTCAGCGGGAAACACGGTGTCGAGGTGGGCGGAGACCACCACCACCGGGCCGCCGGCCGGGCCCGAACCCCGCCGCAGCCCCATCACATTGCCCTCTGCGTCGGTGGTGGTCTCGGTGAGGCCGTGGGCCTGCAGCATGGCCAGGTAGGCCTTGCCCCGCTCGGCCTCCTGGAAGGGCGGGGCGGGAATCTCGGTCAGCGTGATGATGTCGGCCACCGTCTTGTCGAAGTCCCTGGTCAGATGGGCCTTGGCCGTGCCGAAAGCCGCGCTGCCGGCGATGGCGTCAACCGCCGTCTCCTGGGCCAATGCGCCGCCGCCCAGGGTCAGGAGGCAGGCGGCGGACGCACCGGCGAGGACGGGGGCGAGGCGGTCTCGAAGGGTCATCCGAAGGCTCTCTCTGGGGGCTTGTGGCTGTGAGTCAGGCGCCATGATGCGCTGATCGCTTCGTCTGCGCACAGGTGTTTCGCCGTCCGCGCTCTCGAAGGCTCGCCGATGCGTCGCCTCTGGTCAAATCCGCATGGCCGGGTCTAGGTTCGCGGCTTCGCGCGTCGGGCGCCTGTCGAGGGGGACATTCATGCCGGAAGAGACCAGCGCCGTTCAGGCCTTCTACGACCAGGTGACAAACGTCAGTGATTTCATCTGGGGGGGAACCTGGAACGGAGTTTCGGTGCTTCCCTTCCCACCCATGGTCATCGCCCTGTTCGGGGTCGGCCTATGGATGATGATCGGCCTGCGGTTCTACCCGATCCTCAATCTGGGCTCGGCCTTCATCGGCCTCTTCAAGAGCGAGAAGGAAGCCGACGCCGAAGGCGACGGCAAGAAGGGGGAAATCTCGCCCTTCGCCGCCCTGTCTACCGCTCTGTCGGGCCAGGTCGGCACTGGCAATCTGGCCGGTGTCGCCACCGCCATCACGCTTGGCGGCCCAGGCGCGCTCTTCTGGATGTGGATCACGGCGTTGATCGGCATGGCCCTGGCCTTCGCCGAAGGATCGCTGGCCATCCGCTTCCGCGAGCAGGGGCCCGATGGTCACTACCGCGGCGGTCCCATGACCTATATCCGCCGTGGCCTGGGCAAGAAGTGGGGCTGGCTGGCCGTTCTCTTCTGTATCGGCACCCTGTTCTCGTCGGTGACCACCGGCAACATGATCCAGGCCAACTCCGTGGCCGACTCGATCAATGGCCTGACGGGCATGCCCGAATGGGTGGCCGGCCTGATCGTCGCCGGCGCCGTGTTCGCGGTGATCATCGGGGGGATCAAGTCCATCGGGGCCATCGCCGAGAAGATCGTGCCGGCCATGGCGCTGACCTATATCACCATGGCCGTCATCGCCCTGGTCATGAACCTCGAGGACCTGCCCGGCGCCTTCGCCACCATCTTCCAGAGCGCCTTCACTGGCCACGCCGCCGTCGGCGGTTTCCTGGGGGCCGGCATGATCGTCGCCATCCGGTCGGGCGTCGCCCGAGGACTCTTCTCCAACGAGGCCGGCCAGGGCTCAACCGCCATCGCCCACGCCGTGGCCCAGACCGACGATCCCGCCCGCCAGGGCCGTTTCGCCATGATGGGCACCTTCATCGACACCATCATCATCTGCACCGCCACGGGCCTTGTCCTGCTGACCGTGCAGGGCGCCTTCCCGGCGACCGGCGTCGATGGTGTGACGGTGATGCAGGAGCACGCCTGGTCGTCGGACCTCAACGGCTTCGCCATGACTGAGGCGGCCTATGCCGCGGCGTTCCCGCTGTTGGTGTTTGGCTTCCCGATCGGCTCGCTGATCGCTTCGGTAGCGCTGATCCTGTTCGTCTTCACCACTCTGCTGACCTGGAGCTACTACGGCGAGCGGGCGGCCACCCACCTGTTCGGCCAGAAGCTGGCGATTCCCTTCCGCTTCGTATGGGTGCTGATGATCTTCATCGGGTCCTTCCAGGAGATCACCTTCGTCTGGCGACTGGGCGACATCTCCAACGCCAGCATGGCCCTGCCCAATCTGGTGGCCCTGGCCCTGTTGTCGGGGGTGGTCTTCAAACTGGCCCGCGGAGACAAGACGGCGGGCGAGGACCGCGACTGACAACCTTAAAGGGACTGATGGCGCCTTTTCGGTTTTCCTGACCGGTCACGCACCGTAGCGTGGCCGGTAACACAGGTAACAGTTCCGAGAGAGGAGTCCGCCTTGCAGACCCGTCGTCAGATGCTCTTCACCGCCGCCGGCGCCCTGGCCCTGGCCGGCGGCGTCGGTCGCGCCTCGACTGCCTTCGCCGAGACCGCCGCAGATGTGCGCCTCGACGCCCTGCTGGAGTCCTTCTACGAGGAGGCGCTCGACAATGTGCCGGAACTGGTCACCCGCCTGGGCCTGGACTCCGGACCCCGGGCCGCCGCCAAGGGCCAGCTCAGCCCAGCCTCGACGGCGGAACTCGCCGCCGACCGCGCCAAGACCGCCGAACAGCTGGCCCGCCTGAAGGCCATCCCCCGGGGCGAACTGACCGGCATGGACGCCGTCAACTATGACGCCGTTCTGTTTGGCCTGGAGACCACTGACGCGGCCAACCGCAGCTTTGTCTACGGGGACGAGGGCGCGGGTCAGCCCTATGTGATCTCCCAGCTCAACGGCGCCTATCAGAGCGTGCCCGACTTCCTGGGCTCACAGCACGTCATCGAGACCAAGGCCGACGCCGACGCCTATCTCGCCCGCCTTGAGGCCTTCGCCACGGTGATGGAGCAGGAGGTGGAGCGGGTGCGCCGCGACGTGGGTCTCGGCGTCATCCCGCCGGACTTCGTCATCCAGCGCACGCTGACCCAGATGAACGGCCTGCGCACTGAGCCTGGCGACTCCCCCCTGGTTGCGTCGGTGGCCGAGCGCGCCGCCGCCAAGGGGATCGCCGGAGATTACGCGGGCCAGGCTTCGGCCATCTATGTGGACAAGGTCCTGCCGGCCCTCGAGAAGCAGATCGCCCTGATGGGCGAGCTGGCGCCCAAGGCGGCGCCAGACGCCGGCGTCTGGCGCCTTCCAGACGGCGAAGCCTATTACGAACATGCCCTGCGCGCCTCGACGACCACCTCGCTCACCGCCGAAGAGGTCCACCAGATGGGGTTGGAGCAGGCGCGCCAGCTTTCGGCCCGGGCCGATGTGATCCTGAAGGCGGAGGGCTACAGCCAGGGCGCGGTCGGCGAACGGATCTCGGCCTTGTTCAAGGACCCGAAATACCACTTCCCCAACACCGACGCGGGCAAGGTGGAGCTGATCGAGTCCCTCAACGCCATGACGGCGGCGATGTACCAGCGCCTGCCGGAGTACTTCGGGACCATGCCCCAGGCACCCGTCGAAGTCCGGCGCGTGCCCACCTTCATCGAGGCCGGCGCCCCGGGCGGTTACTACAATCAGCCCACGCTGGACGGCTCGCGGCCCGGCATCTTCTGGATCAACCTGCGGGACTCGGCCGAGAACCCTACCTGGACGCTGCCGACGCTGGCCTATCACGAGGCGGTGCCGGGCCATCACATGCAGCTGGCCCTGCAGCAGGAGGCGGACCTGCCGATGATCCGGCGCGCCACCTTCCTGTCGGCCTATGGCGAGGGCTGGGCCCTTTATGCCGAGGAACTCGCCAAGGAGATGGGGGTCTATGAGGACAACCCGCTGGGCGAGCTGGGCTATCTTCAGGCCGCCCTGTTCCGCGCCGCCCGCCTGGTGGTCGACACCGGCATGCACGCCAAGCGCTGGAGCCGCGAAAAGGCGATCGAGACCATGTCGTCCATCGATGGCTCGCCCATCTCGTCCTCGACCACCGAGATCGAGCGCTATGTGGTCTGGCCAGGCCAGGCGTGCAGCTACATGGTCGGCAAGCTCACCTGGCTTCGCCTGCGCGAAAAGGCCCGGACGCAGTTGGGCGATCGTTTTGACCTCAGCGCCTTCCACGACGCCGGCCTGCTGTCGGGGGCCATGCCGCTGACCGTGCTGGAGGCGGTGATCGACAACCACATCGCCGCGCGTCGGATCTGAGACGTCTGAGGCGCGCCTAGCCCCAGCTGTCCACCGCCCCCCGGCGTCGCGCCGGGGTGGCGCCTGGCAGGGGGGCAGGGAAGGGAGCATGCTCCCTGGCCGCTGCGCCATAAAGCCAGCCTTGAGCCATGTGGACGCCGGCCTTGCGGACAACGTCCTCGACCAGTTGCGTCTCCACCATCTCAGCCAGGGTGGCGATCTTCATTTCGCCGCACATCCTCACGAGCTGGCTGATGAAGGCTGCGCCGCGGCTGTCGTGCTCCAGTTCGCGGATGAAGGCGCCGTCGATCTTCACCACATCCACATTCAGCCGCTGAAGGTAGGCGAGCGAACTCGCCCCGGCGCCGAAGTCGTCGAGGCAGATTTCGCAGCCCAGGCCGCGCAGGGTCTGGAGTCGCCGGTCGGCGGCGTCGAGATCGGTCACCGCCGCGCTCTCGGTGAGTTCGAACATCAGCCGGCCCTTGAGCTGAGGATAGCTCATGATGCGCCCTTTGATCTGGCTGACGAAGGCGTCCCTGCTGATCGAGCGGCCCGAGAGGTTCACCGCCAGCGTCAGTCCGGGGGTGCGGGCGAGCTTGTCCAAAGCCTTGTCCACCACCGCGGCGTCGAGCGCGCAGACCAAGTCCATCTCCTCGGCCATGCGGATCATCGGGAAGGGCGCGCCCTGGTCGCCAAAGCGGATCAGCGCCTCATAGTGGTGAAGGCGGGCAGGGCCATCCAGGCTGACCACCGGCTGATAGAAGAGGGTGAAATCCTTGGCCTCCACCCGGCGCCCCAGGGTGGCCGCCTGGTTCAGGGTCTGGGCCACCGACCTCTCGAAGGCCTCGGCAAGGGTCGCCGGCGGGGACGTCTTCGCCCCGTCGCGAAGGAAGTCATCCATGGCATATCGGATGGCCTTCAGCATCTGGTCGGCAGGCATGTCGGGATCGGCGCCCAGGGCGCGGACGACCGGCTGGACGCCCTCGTCTGGGGACAGGGCCAGCAGGCGGGCGATGCGGCTGGCCAGGGCTTCGCCGTTTTCACGGCCTTCGCGCAGCAGGGCGAAGCGGTCGTCGCCGATCTGGGCGGCTGAAGCTCCGGCATAGGATTCAGCGCGTATTACCGCAGCCAGGCGGCCGCGCATGTCCGAGGCTTCCGCCTCGCCGGCCAGGGCCGCCACGGCCTCGAAGCCGGCCAGCTCGACCAACGCCAACTCGATGTCGAGGCCGCGCTCGCGGGCGTGGGCCATGAGAGCGGTGGCGGCGCTTTCGAAGGTGGCGCGATCATGCAATCCATAGGCGCCCGGCGCCCGCCGCGCATGGGGCGCGCTTGCGCGCGACAGAACGCAGGACACCGCGCCGCCATGGCCGGGCAGGCGAAAGGCCGAGAGGCTGGCGGCGCGCTCGCCGTCGCCGCTCTGGCCGTGCAGGCGCACCACCACAGGGCCGGCGCGCCGGCCGTCCTCCAGGCCGCCGAGTAGAACCGAGACAAGCTGCCGGTCCTCCGCCGCGACGAAGTCCGCCAGGCGTGCGCCTCTCAGGTTTCGATCCTCTGACCCGGCGAGGGCCTCGCCGGCGCCCAGGGCGACGGAGATTTTTCCCTCAGCCGTCACCTCGATGAGGAGGTCAGCCGAGGCGAAGGCGAAGCCCAGAAGGCTTTTGGGGTTCAGGGTCACGGGGCGCTCCGGCTCAGCTGCAAAGCTGCACGGGCAGGCTTAATCTCAAGTAATGGCGCTCGCCGACATCTTGCGGCAATTTGGCGCAGCCCATGGGCGTCATCCAACCGACGTCGAGACGAGATAAGCCCTCCGTATGATCACCGCCCTAATCCTCGCCGCCGCCCTTTCCCTGCCTGCAGATTGCGACCTGGAGGCGCCGCACGGGCGTGAAGGCTGCACGCGGGCGACGGTGGACGCCCTGCCGATGAACGCGATCCAGGCGGTGGGCACGCACAACTCCTACAAGCTGGCTATTCCCGCGGCTGAGATGGCCCTGCTCAGCGCCATGTCGCCCGACATGGCGCGCACGCTAGACTACGCCCACGCGCCGCTGACCGATCAGTTGGAGGCCGGCGCCCGGCAGCTGGAGATCGACGTTCTCAACGACCCGGATCCGGGCCGCTACGCCAGACCCCTGGCCCGGCGGCTGGTCCCCGCCGCGGAGCCTTATGACCTGGAGCCGTTGCGGCGGCCGGGCCTGAAGGTGCTGCACGTCCAGGATGTGGACTACCGCAGCTCCTGTCCCCTGTTTGTCGAATGTCTGGCGCAGGTGGCCGCCTGGTCCCAGGCCCATCCCGACCACGTGCCGCTGCTCATCCTGATGAACCTGAAGGAGGGCGCGGCCCTGCCGGCGCCCGGGGCGGTGACGCCGGCGCCGTTTGACGACGCGGCCATGGACCTGATCGACGCCGAAATCCGCAGCGTCTTTCCCCCTGAGATGCTGATCACGCCGGACCTGGTGCGTGGCGAGGCCGCGACCCTGCGCAACGCCGTGGCGTTCGGCGGCTGGCCGAAGCTTGGCGAAGCCCGGGGCAAGGTGATGTTCGCCCTGGATGCGCCACGCGCGCAGGTCGACCTCTATCGCGGCGCGCGCCCCTCGCTGGAGGGCCGGGTCCTGTTCGTCAACATCGAGGAGGACGAGGACGCCGCGGCCTATATCACCCTCAATTCGCCGGTCGAGCAGGCGGAGCGGATCGCAGCCGCCGTCGCCGCCGGCCTCATCGTCCGCACCCGCGCCGACGCCGACACGGTTGAGGCCCGTCAGAATGATCCCGCCCGGCGGGAGGCGGCCTTCGCCTCGGGCGCGCAGTATGTCTCGACCGACTACATGACGCCGGACCCGAGGTTCAGCGACTTCCAGGTCGTCCTGCCGCATGACGCAGCGGCCCGACTCAACCCGCGCCAGGGCCTGATCGAGGGCTCAGAGGCGGCCGTTCAGGCCGGCGGGCGTTCTGAGTAGCGGGGAAGTTCGTCGTCCAGCGTCCACCAGTCGGCGTGGGAGTCGGCGAAGATGTGGAAGCCGAGGCGGGCGCCGGTGGGCCCGTCCAAGGTCCCGGCCCGCAGCCGGACCACGCCAGGCTTGGCGGCCGCCTGACTCATCAGCGGCGAGCCGCAGCGCCCGCAGAAGACCCGCAGCTTGCCGGGCGAGGACTCGAAACGGGTCAATAGGTCTTCTCCGGAAACCAGGCGCAGCCGGGCCTCATCGACGGGAATGTTCGCGGCAAACGCAGACCCCTGGGCCCGGCGGCACAGGCTGCAGTGGCAGAGCTGGATGTCTTCCAGCGGGCCGCGCACCTCGTAGCGGACGCCGCCGCAGAGGCAGCCGCCCGGGTGAATGATCTCGGATGCCTCACTCATGAGGTGACATCAGCCTCCTGGCGTCGGGGTCGAACCCGCACGGCGGCGGGGATGTGGGGCGGCACGGGCTCGGACATTAGTCGGTCGATCTCCCGTCGGGCCGCGTGCTCACCTTCATGCCGCAGCCGCAGGGCGTTGGCGCGGGAAATCACCCGGGGCGGGACGGCCTCTTCCGGGGTCTGGAAGATGCCCCATCGGCCGGGCGCGTGGGCGCGGGACGTCCACACCGTCAGGGGGGCGGAGAGCACCAGGCCCAGGGCTAGGGGACTTGTCCAGGCCAGCAGCATGGGATCCAGCAGCCCTGCCAGCACCACCCAGGCCAGCCCCGTGGCGGTGTGCCGCCGATGCCTGCGCCAGGCGTCAGCCAGGGAGATCTGCGGGTCATCCCTGGTCTGGGCGTTCCAGCCGGAATCGCGACCGAGCAGGACATCGACCACCGCCCGGCTCTGCATCAACATCATCGAGGCCGCGATGAGGGATGACAGCACGAGTTCGGCGACGACGCCGGCCAGGAGCCGCGCAGCGCCACCATAGGCGCGACGAGCGCCGGTCTGGCTGAGGGTCATCACCGCGGCCATGGCCTTGGGCGCCATCAGCATCGCCATGGTGACGGCGAACAGCGTCAGGGCCGCCGAGGATTCGGCGCCTGGCGCCTGGCGCTGATTGGCCCAGACCAGGCCGCCCAGGATGAGGAAGCCGAGCCACAGGGGCGAGGTGGCGTAGGCGAGGATGCCCCGGGCCATATGCAGACGACTGACCCAATGCAGGCCCCGGGCCGGCAATACGGCCGCGTGCTGCAGATTGCCCTGGCACCAGCGCCGGTCGCGCACCGCCATGTCCACCAGGGAGGGGGGCGTCTCTTCGTAGGAGCCGTCCAGATGGGCGGCCATCCGCACGGCCCAGCCCCCTCGGCGCAGCAGGGCGGCTTCGACGAAGTCGTGGCTCAGGATATGCCCGCCGAACGGCTTGCCGCCTTTGATATGGGGCAGGCCCGCACAGGCCGCGAAGGTCCGTGTGCGGATGATGGCGTTGTGGCCCCAGTAGTTACCCTCGGCGCCGGACCACCAGGCCTGGCCTCGCGCCACCATGGGACCGTAGAGGCGCCCGGCGAACTGCTGCATCCGCGCAAACAGGGTCGAGCCGTTGATGATGGTCGGCAGGGTCTGGATGAGGCCGGCCTTGGGGTCGCGCTCAAGTTCTGCGGTCAGGCGGACCAGGGTGTCGCCGCTCATCAGGCTGTCGGCGTCCAGGATGACCATGCCCTCGTAGTCGGCCCCGCAGGCGGTCACCCATTCGGCGATGTTGCCGGCCTTGCGGTCGCGGTTGAGGGCGCGGCGGCGATAGAAGAACCGGTCGGGCGCGCCGGTGCGGGCGCGCAGGCGCAGGACCCCGGTGGCCTCGTCCCGGGCGATGTCGGGGTCGCGCGTGTCGGACAGGACGAAGATGTCATAGAGCTCGGCCACTCCGCAGGCGACCAAATCCTCATGGATAGCCTCGAGCCCCGCCAGGACCCGGTGCGGGTCCTCGTTATAGACCGGCGCCAGCAGGGCCGTGCGGGTGAGGATCACCGGCCGGGGTCGCCAGCGGGCTCTGGCCCCCCGCCAGGTGAGGAAGAGGCCGGCGACGCCGCTCAGAAAGGCGAAGGCGATCCAGGCGAACAGGATGCAGAACAGGACGAGCATGCCGAGGTCGGCCAGGCCCAGGCCGCCCGGCGTCAGGATGTGGGTCATGCGCCAGCCCGCCGCGGCCGTCAGGGCCAGGGTCAACCCGATCAGCAGGATCCTGCGGAGGCCGACGTCGAGGATCGGAGGCAACCGGCTAGGACCCTGGTCCAGTCTCTGCTCCGGCATGGCCAGGGGCGCGGGGGCGGGGAGCGACCGCAGGGCGGGATAGGGGACGACGCGCCGCTCAAGGCCCGCCCTGACCTGGGGCGCGGCCTTCAAGCGGGAGGGCCGGACGCGCCGGTGACGCCGTCGGGCTGCAGGCCCCATGGCGCGGCTCAGGCCAACCATCGGCGCACCCAGACTTCGCTGCAGGGACCGCGGGCGTCTACCAGCTGCGCTCGCTGTTCGATCTCGTGGGCCTGGCCCGGCTGGAATTCGAAGGCCAACCGCCAGCCGCCCAAGGCGGTGTTGGGTGAGACCACCACATGGCGAACGGGCACCTTTCCGAGATTAATCCGGGCTTCCGGCGTCAGGTCCGAGCCCGACTCATCGAAATCGATCAGAACTCTTCGCCAGCCCGGCGCCTCGCCTGCGGCCTCACGCCATCGCCGGGCGAGCGCCAAGGGCCTGGGCGGGGTGGGCGCCACCCCCCAGTGCAGGCGGTAGGCCAGCCGGTGGGGGCGGCCTGGGGTCAGCGGCGTCGGGCTGCGCCACTCGGCCAGGATATTGTCCTCGGTCTCATCGGGCGTCGGCAGCTCCACCAGCCGGACCTGGCCGGGGCCCCAGTCCTCGAGGGGCTCAACCCACATGCTGGGGCGCAGGTCGTAACGCGCCTCCAGGTCCTGATAGGCGGTGAAGCCCGCGGCCCGCTGGGCCAGACCAAAGCCCCTGGGCGTCTGGTCGGCGAAGCCGCTGGCCTGCAGCGTCGCCGGGTTGGACAGGGGCCGCCAGAGCCGCTCGCCGGCCCCGTTGGCCATGGCGAGGCCGTCGGAGTCGTGAACCCGCGGGCGATAATCATCGAACCGACCCGCCGTCTGCGGATCGAAGAGGAACATGCTGGTGAGCGGCGCAAAGCCCGCGCGCCGCACCTCGGTGCGCGGATGAAGCTCGGCCTGGACCTCGGTCAGGGTCGGCGCGCCTGGCGTGATCACGAACCTGTAGGCGCCCGTCAGGCTTGGGCTGTCCATCAGGGCGTAGAGGGTCAGGCTGCGATCACGCCGCCCCGGCCGCACGAGCCAGAAGGCGCGGAAGCGGGGAAACTCTTCCGCCGGTTCGCCGGCCCCGATGGCCAGGCCGCGGGCCGAAGCGCCATAGACCCCGCCGCGGGCCACGGCGCGGAAATAGCTGGCGCCCAGGAAGGCGGCGGTTTCGTCGAACTTCTCGGCGCGATTCAGGGGATGCAGCAGGCGAAGGCCGGCGAAGCCGAACCGGGAGTCATCCAGGGATACGAGATCGCTCAAGGGTCCCGTTCCATAGCGGAACATGGCCGGGTCGTAGGCCACCGGCCTCGCCGCCCCGTCCACCACCTCAAAGATCTCGACCTTCTCGGGGAAGAGACCGCCGCGGTGGAAGAACTGGACCTGGAAGGGCAGGCGCTGGTCGGCCCACAGTCCCCGGTGGTCGTGGAAGCCCAGTTGCCGATAGGTGTCGTAGGTCAGGGCGCTCAACCGACCCGGCAGGGTTCCGTCGGGCGGCGCATAGGGCCGAGCCGCCAGATCGCGAGCCAATAGACTGACATCGTCGAAACCGAAGGCAGGGGGAGCTGCGGCCGCCAGCATGAGGCCCGCGCCTGCGACCATAAGCTCGCGGCGGCTCGCGCCGCCGAAGGGGGTATAGGACGTTCCGGAACGCACGCCGGCTAAGACTCCCTCGCCGTTGTTGACCGCGCCTTACTCAAGCAGGGCTTTGGCCAAACAAAGGCGCGTCGCGCCGCGAGGCTCCCGAGGGACCGTCCTATAATGGGCGGCGAGGGTCGTTTTCTGTGCGGTGGCGAAGCGAGAGGCGCCGCCTGTGCGCGCCTTAGGCGTGGCCACCGAAGTCGAAGTCTCCCCCGAGCCTCGCCACCAGCCGTTCGCCGGTCCAGACCTCGACGGCGTGCTCCTGCACGCGCAGGCGCGCGGCCTGGGCCAAGGCCTCGTGATCGCTGGGGTAATCGCGTTCAAGCGTCTGGGAAATATCTTCCCCCGCCGTCACGACATAGAGTCTGTAATGCTGCATATCACCCACTCGCAAAGGGAAAGCGGGAGCACGTGAGGTCTCTCGGTCGCCGGCGCTTGGGCGGATACTTTCCGGCGATGTCTACAACCTAGACCGGAACCAGAAGCTGCGCTAGTCAACTCTTGAGTGAAACTTGTCGGATACCCGACACAGCTGCAGCTGCGGCTGCGCCTCGCAAAAGGGTTCGGCAATCGCTAAATAGGCGCCATGAGCGTGAACACCCTGTCCTCGCCGAGCCCCACCGCCGCCGATGCGGCGGTCGAGGCTGCGCGCGCTGCGGTCGGCCTGCCTGCCGGCGCGCGGGTGGTTGCGGCCATGTCGGGGGGGGTCGATTCCACGGTGACGGCGGCCCTGCTCGCCCGGGCCGGCTATGACGTCATCGGCGTCACCCTGCAGCTCTATGACCACGGGCAGGCGCTGGCCAAGAAGGGCGCCTGTTGTGCGGGCCAGGACATCCATGACGCCCGCACGGCGGCCGAGGCCATCGGCATCCCGCACTATGTGCTCGACTACGAAAGCCGCTTTCGCCAGGAGGTGATCGAGGATTTCGCCGACGCCTATCTGCGGGGCGAGACGCCGATCCCCTGCGTTCGCTGCAATCAGACCGTCAAGTTCCGCGACCTGCTGGACGTGGCCCGCGACCTGGGCGCCCAGGCCCTGGCCACCGGCCACTATGTGCGCCGCGCCGCGGGCGGCAACCGGCCCCATCTGCAGCGCGCGGTGGATGCGACCCGCGACCAGAGCTATTTCCTCTTCGCCACCACGGCCGAGCAGTTGGACTTCCTGCGCTTCCCCCTGGGCGGCCTGCCCAAGAGCGAGGTGCGGCGGGTGGCGGCCGAGCTCGGCCTGGCCATCGCCGACAAGCCCGACAGCCAGGACATCTGCTTCGTGCCCGAGGGGCGCTACACCACGGTCATCGACCGCCTGCGCCCGCACGGCGCCGAGGCTGGCGACATCGTGCACATGGACGGCCGGGTGCTGGGGCGCCACGAGGGGGTGACCCGCTACACCATCGGTCAGCGCCGTGGCCTGAACGTCGCCGTGGGCGATCCCCTGTTCGTGGTGAAGATCGATGCGACCGCCCGTCAGGTGATCGTCGGCCCGCGCGAGGCGCTGCTGACGGCGGCCCTGCGGCTCAAGGAAACCAACTGGCTGGGCGAGTCCCCCAGCTTCGAGACCGCCTGCGACGAAAGCCGGCCGGTCCTGGCCCGTGTCCGCTCGACGCGCGAGCCGGTCGCCGGCCGCATGGCCTGGGTCGAGGGCGAGCCCGGCGTCGAGTTCGACGGCGCCGAAGAGGGCGTCGCGCCGGGCCAGGCCTGCGTGCTCTATGCGCCGGAGGATCCTGACCGGGTGCTGGGCGGCGGCTTCATCGCCGGCACGCGGGCGGTCGTCCCGGCCGAAACCTCGCCGGCCGAAACCTCGCCGGCTGGAGCCTGACGCCCGTCAGGCCTATATCTGGGTCCATGACCCAAGCCTCCGATCCCGTCGTCATCGCCGCCTTCGCCCGCACGCCCATGGGCAGCTTCCAAGGCGCCCTGTCGCCGCTCAAGGCCACCGAGCTTGGCGCCGCGGCGGTTCGCGCCGCCGTCGCGCGGGCCGGTGTCCCACCTGAAGCGGTCGAGCAGATCTTCATGGGCTGCGTCCTGCCCGCGGGCCTCGGCCAGGCGCCGGCCCGCCAGGCGGCCCTGGGCGCTGGCCTGCCCCGGTCGGTGCAGGCGACCACGGTCAACAAGATGTGCGGCTCCGGCATGCAGGCGGCCATCATGGCCCACGACGCCCTGACGGCCGGCTCAGCCAACATCATCGTGGCCGGCGGCATGGAGAGCATGTCCAACGCCCCCTACCTGCTGGCCAAGCACCGCTCCGGCGCGCGGATCGGGCACGATACGGCCTTCGACCACATGTATCTCGACGGCCTGGAGGACGCCTATGAGCCGGGCCGGCTGATGGGCTCCTTCGCCCAGGACACGGCGCGGGCCTATCAGTTCACCCGCGAGGCCATGGACGAGTTTGCGATCATGAGCCTTTGTCGCGCGCGGGCCGCCACGGAGAGCGGCGCCTTCGAAGGCGAAATCGTGCCAGTGGAGGTCACCACCCGCAAGGGCGCCTCCACCATCTCCGCCGACGAGCAGCCCTTGAAGGCCGATCCGGCCAAGATCCCGACCCTGAAGCCCGCCTTCGCCAAGGATGGGACCATCACGGCGGCCAACGCCAGCTCGATCAGCGACGGGGCCGCAGCCCTGGTCCTGACCCGAGCCTCAGTCGCTGAGAGGCTCGGCCTGCCGGTGGTCGCCCGCATCACAGCCCACGCCGCCCACGCCCACGAGCCGGGCCAGTTCACCACCGCCCCGGTTCCAGCCATGCGCAAGGCCCTGGCCAAGGCCGGCTGGAGCGTGGACGAGGTGGATCTGTTCGAGGTGAACGAGGCCTTCGCCGTGGTGGCCATGATCGCCGAGCGCGAGCTGGCCATTCCCCGGGAAAAGCTGAACGTCAATGGCGGCGCCTGCGCGCTCGGCCATCCGATCGGCGCGTCCGGCGCGCGGATCCTGGCCACCCTGATCGCCGCGCTTCAGGCCCGCGGCGGTCGTCGTGGCCTCGCCAGCCTGTGCATCGGCGGCGGCGAGGCCACGGCGGTGGCGGTGGAGCTGGTCTAGAAGCGCGTTCCGATAAGTGGGAACCGGTTATCGGATCAAAACGCGCGCCATCTAAAGGCTCTCGCGGTCAGCCCGGCGAGATCATCTTCTCCGGGCGCACGACCTCGTCGAACTCCTCATTGGTCACATAGCCGCCGCCCACGGCCTCGTCGCGCAGGGTGGTGCCGTTCTTGTGCGCGGTCTTGGCGATCTTGGCGGCGTTGTCGTAGCCGATCTTCGGCGCGAGCGCGGTGACCAGCATCAGGGAGCGCTCAAGGGCGGCCTTGATGTTGTCCTCGCGGGCCTCGATGCCGACCACGCAGTTGTCGGTGAACGAGATGGCCGCATCCGAGAGCAGCTTGCACGACTGCAGGAAGTTGTAGGCCATGACCGGGTTGAACACGTTCAGCTCGAAGTGGCCCGAGGCGCCGGCGAAGGTCATGGTCGACTGGTTGCCGAACACCTGGGCGCAGACCATGGTCAGGGCCTCGCACTGGGTGGGGTTGACCTTGCCCGGCATGATCGAGGAGCCCGGCTCGTTCTCCGGCAGGGAAAGCTCGCCCAGCCCCGAACGTGGCCCCGAGCCCAGGAAGCGGATGTCGTTGGCGATCTTGAACAGCGAGCCGGCGACGGTGTTGATCGCCCCGTGGCTGTAGACCATGGCGTCGTGGGCGGCGAGCGCCTCGAACTTGTTGGGGGCGGTGATGAAGGGCAGGTGGGTGATGGCCGCGATCTTTTCCGCCACCTTCTCGGCGAAGCCCACCGGCGCGTTCAGCCCCGTACCCACGGCGGTGCCGCCCTGAGCCAGCTCATAGAGCCCGTAGAGGCTTTCCTTCAGGCGGCGCACGCCGCTGGAGACCTGGTGGGCGTAGCCGGAGAATTCCTGGCCGAGCGTCAGGGGCGTGGCGTCCTGGGTGTGGGTGCGGCCGATCTTGATGATGTGATCGAAGTTCTCGGCCTTGGCCTTCAGCGCGGTGTGCAGGTGCTCAAGCGCCGGCATCAGCTCGCGCGCCACCTGCTCGGCGCAGGCGATGTGCATGGCCGTCGGATAGGTGTCGTTGGACGACTGGCTCATATTGACGTGGTCGTTCGGGTGGACCGGCGACTTGGAGCCCATCACCCCGCCGAGGATCTCGATGGCGCGGTTCGAGATCACCTCATTGGCGTTCATGTTGGACTGGGTGCCCGAGCCGGTCTGCCAGACCACCAGGGGGAAGTGGTCGTCGAGCTTGCCGTCGATGACTTCCTGGGCGGCCTGGACGATGGCGGCGCCGATCTTCGGATCCAGCCGGCCCAGCTCCATATTGGCCTCGGCCGCAGCCCGCTTGACCACGCCCAGCGCGCGGATCATCGGCTGGGGCTGCTTTTCCCAGCCGATCTTGAAGTTGCCGATGCTGCGCTGCGACTGGGCGCCCCAGTAGCGGTCGGTGGGCACCTCGATGGGGCCGAAGGTGTCGGATTCGGTGCGGGTCGCGGTCATCGGGGAAGCCTCCAGCAACTGGTGTCGCGTCGGTTTAACGAGGCCGGGCGAGACTGCAAAGCGTCTGCAGGCTAGAGAGGGGCATGAACGATGGCTGGACCCACCATGGCAAGGTGCGCGCCCGGGAGGGCGACGGCGCCATGGACGTGGTCGTCGATGGGCTGACCACCCAGGCCAAATACTACAAACCCCTGATCTACGAGTTCTTTCGCAAGGCCTGGCGGGGCGGCCGGCCGGCCTGGGGCGAGTATGCCGTCGAGATCACCATGGAATATGTGGGCGATCCGCCCTGGCTCGATCTCGACAACCTGGCCAAGGCGATCCTCGACGCCATCAAGGGCTACGCCTTCCATGACGACGCCCAGGTGGCCCGCCTGCTGGTGGAGCGCCGGGCCGGCGAGCGGGAACGGATCATCGTCCAGGTGCGACGGCTCTCCGACGCCTTCGCCGCCAGCACGCCGGCGCCCTCAAGCCGACTTGGCGGGCCGCTCTAGGGCCAGGGTGGCGACCACCGCATAGGCCACGGCCACGAAGGCGCCGTAGCGGCCGAGGCTTTCCGGCGGAAGGCCCGGCATGAGGGTCTCGAACAGGATCATCACCACGGCCGCGCCAGCCAGGCCAGGCGCGCTGAACGCCGTGGCCGCGACCAGCCAGCGGCGGCGGGGAATCCGTCGGAGCTGGGCGGTCAGATGGAAGAAGAAGGCCAGCGCGCTGGCGGCAAGGGCGGCGTTAAGGGCGTAGAACCAGAAGGCCTGCTCGATCAGGCCACCGGCGAAGGCCGCGTAGAAGAGAGTCGCCGCCGCCCAGACCGCGGCCCCGGCCAGGGCGAACCACAGGCTGTCTTCTTTTGACACTTGATTTCCCCCGTCGGTCCAATCTGGGGTCCGCCCTGCTTATCGCATGCCAATGTTCGGCGAATGACAGCGGGCCAAGAAAAACGGCCGCGCCTCTTGCGGGGCGCGGCCGTCCTATCGCGAACCGACCTGGGGGGAGTTCAGGTTCAGCGATACTGTTGCAGTCGAGTGGTCCGCAGGCCGGCCAGGCCGTGGCGGTCGATCGACTTCTGCCAGGCCAGGAACTCCTCGGACGTCAGGCCATAACGGGCGAGCGCGTCGTCCAGGCTGAGCAGGCCGCCACGGACGGCGGCGACCACCTCGGCCTTGCGTCGGATCACCCAGCGCCCGGTGTCGGAGGGCGGCAGATCGGCCAGGGTCAGAGGCGCGCCGGTCGGACCGATCACATAGGGCTCGCCACGGCTGTTCGTTCGGGTCTGCTGTTGTTGCAACATGGCTTTACGCCTTTCCCACCATCATCGTTGGGGCAGACAATAGGCCGGCTGACATAACAGCTCGTGAATCCCGATAGTGAAAAATGGAGTAACCATTCACTCCCCCATGTACTGAAATGATACAGTTAGAGATTTCAGGAGGCGTTAACCTTCACTAAATCTCAGTTACTCTCCAAGTTATCGGCGCATACTGATAAGTTCATCCAGCATCTGGTCGGCGGTGGTGATGATGCGCGAGCAGGCGGAATAAGCTTTCTGCGTCGTGATCAGGCCTGTGAACTCGGCCGACATGTCCACGGTTGAGTTTTCGAGGGTCGAGGGGGAAATAGCGCCGGCGCCGCCCTTGCCCGCCTGCTTGATCACATACTCGCCGCTGTCGATGGTGGCGCGGTAGGAGTTGCCGCTGACGGCCTGCAGCCCGTCGGGGTTGGCGAAGGTGGCGACCCCAATCTGGGCGATCTGTCGGACTTGGCTGTTGTCGAAGATGGCCGAGACGACCCCGGCCTCGTCGACCTCCACCCCGACCACGGTTCCAACCGTGGCGCCGTCCGGATTCACGAGGCGGACGGTCGAGGCGTTGGCGTACTGGGTCAGCTTGTCCAGGTCGAAGGTCACATCCTGGGCGCCGACGCCCAGGGCGTCGTCCCAGCGCGGCGTGCCGGCCGTTCCAGATGCTCCCAGGCTGATGGTCGGGGCCGCCCCGGCCGCGCCGAACAGGGTCGTGTTGGCCAGGTCGATCGTGCCGTCCTGATTGAACATGACCAGACCCTCGGCGATCTGGCCTGAGGGGCCGCCGGTGACGTCGCCCGCGGGGATGGCGAAGATTTCCGCGTGCCACTCATTGGGGTTGGCCGATGAGCGCAGGAAGCTCATCGACACCTTGTGCGTGCCGCCCATGGTGTCGACGACGTTCATCTCGATGCTGAAGTCGGGCTGGGTGCCGGTCAGTGGGTCGGTGTTCTCTTCCCAGTCGGCCATGGAGCGGGTCGTGGCGTCATAGGTGGCTTCAGCCGCCGAAACGGTCTGGCGCTTGTCCAGGTTGGCGTTGATGACGACATTGGCGGTGGCCTGCACCGCCGAGCCGAGGTTCTTGACGTTGATGGAGTCAAGTTCGGTCAGGTCGGACGGATTGTAATTGATCGTCCCGTCGGCGGCGATCGGCCAGCCCTGCAGATAGAAGCCGGCGTCGTTGCGCAGATAGCCGTCGGCGTCGACACTGAACGACCCTGCGCGGGTGAAGACCCGCTTGTCGGCCTCGGTCAGGCCCGCGCCCTTCTCGGTGACGATGAAGAAGCCGTCGCCGGAGATCGCCAGGTCGGTCGAGGAGTTGGCGCTCTGGATCAGGCCCTGCTGGCTGATGTACTGGCGCGTCAGGCCCTGGACGCCGCCGGCGCTGTAGCGCCCCGTCACGGCCTGGGCCGTCACGATGTTGGCGAAGTTCACCTGGTTTCGCTTGTAGGCGACGGTGTTGATGTTGGCGATGTTGTCGGAGATCGCGGCGAGCGCCGAGGAATTGGCGGTCAATCCCGACACGCCGGCGAGCATGGCGCTGTTGATACTCATGGGGGCTTGCCTTCTCTAGGGGTTGGGGGGGCGGACGGACCCTTTCAGGACGGCGCTCAGGCCGCCTGCGCCGGGGTCTCTTCGTCTTCGCTGTCGTTGCTGGGATCGGGGGTGGTGTCGGCGTTCTGCGTCGACGGCAGGCCAATACTGCTGATCGTCTGCCAGAGGGCGCGGCTGCCGCCGATAGTCACGTAGGTTTGGCCATCGACCTGCTCGACGGCCCGGACCAGGCCCTCGATGAAGACGTTGTGGCCCACGCTGGCCCCGGCCGAATCCGTAGCCGTGATGCGCAGGGTGTAGGCGCCGCCGTCGGGCAGTTGCGAGCCGAGAACGTTCTTGCCGTCCCAGCTGAAGTCGTGCTCACCGCCCTCGACATTCTCCAGGGCCTGGACGTGGACGATAGAGCCCTTGTCGTCCAGGACCTCGATCTTGACGCTCTGGGCCTCTCGGTCGAGGCGGTAGATCCACTCAGCTTCGCCATTGGACAGGTTGGCCGTGTCGGTGGCCGCCCGGACCTCCTTGCCGATCAGGCTGACCGCGTCGGCGACCCCGTCGCCGGACGTACCCACCAGCTGCTTCAGAAGGTCGTTGGTGAGCAATTGCTGCTCGACCCCGGTCATCTGCACGATCTGCTGGGTGAACTCGCCGGAGTCCATCGGCGAGAGCGGATCCTGGTTCTTCATCTGCGTGGTCAGCAGGACCAGGAAGGTGTCGAAGCTCTCGGCCAGGCGCTGGGAGCCGGTACTGGTCCCGGACGTCGCGGTGTTCTGGGTGTTGCTGACAGTGTCGACCATGGGGCTTCTCTAGATCCGAAGGTCCACGCCGGTGGGTGACCGGCGTTGCTGGTAGAGGCGGGCGGCGACCGCGGCGGTTTCGGCTTCGTCGGCGACGCCAAGCGCGTTCTGGAAGGCGCGGCCCTGCCAGGTCTCACGGTCAGGC
>NZ_JBALUY010000008.1:0-918 GCF_036963605.1 Phenylobacterium sp.
CGAGACGATCCGGGCCGAGGTCCGGCCGGTGGTGATCATCACCTCCAACAACGAGAAGGAGCTGCCGGACGCCTTCCTGCGCCGCTGCTTCTTCCACTACATCCGCTTCCCCGACGAGGAGACCATGAAGGCCATCGTCGAGGTGCACTATCCGGGGCTGAAGCCGCGTCTGGTGTCCGAGGCGCTGAAGACCTTCTACCAGATCCGCGACACGCCGGGCCTGAAGAAGAAGCCGTCCACCTCGGAGCTGCTGGACTGGCTGAAGCTGCTGATGGCGGACGACGTGACGCCGGAGACCCTGGCGGAGCGGGACCCGAAGCGGCTGATCCCGCCCCTGCACGGCGCCCTGCTCAAGAACGAGCAGGACGTGCACCTGTTCGAGCGGCTGGCGTTCCTCCAGCGGCGCGAGGCCGGCCGGCCGGGCGGCTGACACAGCCGGACCGTCGATTACCTCGATTTCACTGGCGTCTGAAAAGGGGCGGTCCGACAATGGGATCGCAACAGGAGCCGACATCATGCGCGCCCTTATTCTTCCCGTCTGCCTCGCCGCCCTCGCCGCGGCCTGCGATTCCGAGCCCTCGATCCGCATCTCGCGCGACGTCGAGCAGGCGGCGGACGCCGGCGGCGCCCTGCGCGTGGTGGAGACGCTGCAGTGCCCCCAGACCCACACGGTCCTGACCCGGCGCGGCGCGCCCACGGCGGACGGCCTGTCCTGCGAGTACACCGGGCCGCGAGGGTCGCAGGTGACGCTGCGGCTGGTGACCCTGGACGGCGACGGGCTGGCCGCCCTGGACGCGCTGGAGACCGAGGTCCAGGGGATGCTGCCCGCCGCCATCGGCCGCGTCGGGGAGGCCGTGTCCCCTGAACCCGCCGCCGCCGCGGTCCGCGCGGACGCCGGGGCCGGCGAGGCCGGGGGGG
>NZ_JBALUY010000008.1:928-55758 GCF_036963605.1 Phenylobacterium sp.
CGTGCCCGGCGTCAGCATCCAGGCCGAGGGCGAGTCCGCCACGGTCCGGATCCCCGGCATCAGCATCGACACCGACGGCGGCCAGTCCAGCGTGCGCGTGGGCGGCTTCAGCGTCCGCAGCGACGAGGCCGGCGACCAGGTCAACATCAGCACCGACAACGACGCCGTGCGGATCCGCGCCCGGGACGAAGCCGTGGAGATCCGCACCCGCGACACCACGCGCGGGGTCCGGGCCACCTACATCCTGGTGGACGAGCGGGGCTCTGACCTGGACTGGCGGCTGGTGGGCTTGGAGGCGCGGGGGCCGGAAGGCGGGCCGCTGGTGGTGGCGCTGGTCCGCAGCAAGGATCGCCGCGAGGACGAGGTGTTCGACGCCGCCAAGGCCCTGGTGCGCCTGAACGTCGGGGATTAAGCGGGCCGGCGGGCTTGATCGCGGTGTCCGAATGCGTCACCTCCGGGGGCCTTGAACCGACGGAGCGATCTTGGCCCAGGCGCGAAAAACGACCCGCGAGAAGGCGCCGCGCGCGTGGCAGCGAATGCTGTCCGGGCGGCGGCTGGACCTGCTGGATCCCTCGCCCTTCGACATCGAGATCGAGGACATCGCCCACGGCCTGGCCCGCGTGGCCCGCTGGAACGGCCAGACCCTCGGCGAGCACGCCTTTTCGGTCGCCCAGCACAGCGTGGTGGTGGAGGAGATCGTCGCCCACATCCAGCCGGACATCGCCCCCAAATGGCGGCTGGCGGCCCTGCTGCATGACGCCTCGGAATACGTCATCGGCGACATGATCTCGCCGTTCAAGTCGGCCCTGGGCTTCAACTACAAGGAATTCGAGGCGCGGCTGGAGAGCGCCATTCACCTGCGCTTCGGTCTGCCGCCGAAATCCCCCGCAGCCGTCAAGGCCCTGATCAAGAAGGCCGACCGGGCCTGCGCCTTCTTCGAGGCGACCCAGCTGGCCGGCTTCGACCGCAAGGAGTCCCTGCAGCTGTTCGGCGCCCCGCCCGCCGGCTACGACCTGACGATTCACCCCCTGCCGGCGGGGCAGGCCCAGGCGCGGTATCTGGAGCGGTACCAGCTGCTGGCCGGGGCCATGGGCGTGCTGCCCGCCGCCGACGCCTGGCACACGGAGTGACCATGACCGGCGCCGTTCAGGACCAGGGCGTGCTGATCGGGCTGTCGGTGGTGGTGTTCGCCCTGCGCGACGGCGAGGCGGTGGTGCTGACCACCGGCGGCGGCCCCGACGGCGCCGGCCTGCCCTTCGGCCCGTTCGAGCCGGCGCGGCACCGCACCTTCGAACTGGCCCTGCGCGACTTCGTGGCCGAGCAGACCACCTTCCCGCTGGGCTATGTGGAACAGCTCTACACCTTCGGCGACGCGGGCCGGGAATCGCCGCGCGCCGAGATGGGCGTGGGGGCGCGGCGGGTGGTCTCGGTGGGCTATCTGGCCCTGACCCACGACGCCAGCGCGGTGGCCGGGCCGGGCGCGGCCTGGACCCCGGTGCTGGACTTCTTTCCGTGGGAGGACTGGCGCGACGGCCGCCCCGCCGTCATCGACCAGGTCCTGGCGCCGCCGCTGATGGCCTGGGCGGCCCGGAAGGACTCCGCCGCCCGGACCGCCCGGGTCGAGCGCCTGTTCGCCCTGAAGCCCGGCGCCCGCTGGAACGAGCAACAGGTGCTGGAGCGCTATGAGCTGCTGTACGAGGCCGGCCTCGCGCCCGAAGCGGGGCGCGACCACGACCAGCGGGCGGCCCCCCTGCCCGGCCGGGCCATGGTGTCGGACCACCGCCGCATCCTGGCCACCGCCCTGGCGCGGCTGCGCAGCAAGATGAAATACCGCCCCGTCCTGTTCGACCTGACCCCCGACACCTTCACCCTGTCGCAGCTGCAGGCCGCCGCCGAGGCCGTGTCCGGCCTGTCCCTGCACAAGCAGAATTTCCGCCGCGGCGTGGAGCGCACGGGGCTGGTGGAGCCCACCGGACGGCTCAGCGCGGCCACCGGCGGGCGGCCCGCCGAACTGTACCGCTACCGGGGGGCCGAAGCCTCCGGCGGCGGGGTCACCGGCCTGTCCCTGCCCGGCCAGCGATAATCGCAACGGAACGCTTGCGGGAAACGCCCGGGCCGATTAGACATCCCGCCTCGCTCGACCACCCCTTGGGGAAACAGCGACCGCGGAGAGGTGGCAGAGTGGTCGAATGTACCGCACTCGAAATGCGGCGTACGTGGAAGCGTACCGTGGGTTCGAATCCCACCCTCTCCGCCACAATCATGCCCGTCAATGTCAGGGGTTGCACCCCCTCCCCCTTTCCAGACAAGGATTGCCGCGCATTCCCTTGACCGGCGCGGGTTTCAATCGCCTGCCCGATCTTAGGGCGGAACTTAGGGCGGCGTCCGGGTTTGACGTTGGGCTATGTTCTCGTCCTGTTCTGGAGGCGAGATGGCGCGCGAGGTCAACCGGCTGAACTGGCGACAGGTGCAGAGCCTGGACACGCCCGGACTCCATGCCGATGGCGCCGGCCTCTATCTGCGGATCGATGAAACAGGGTCGAAGCGCTGGGTGCTGATCTTCCACCAGCACGGCCGGCGCCGGGAAATGGGGCTGGGCAGCGCCACGCCTGATCGCAAGCTGGCCGACGTGAGGGCCGAGGCTGCGGACATGAAGCGGGCTGTGCGCGAGGGCCGCGACCCGATAGCCGAGCGCAAGGCCGCATCCCTCCCGCCCCAGGATCACACCTTCGCCGCCGTGGCGGACGGGCTGATGACCGACCTGGCCAAGACGTGGCGCAGTCCGAAGTCTAAGGCCCAATGGGAGGCCAGCCTGAAAGCCCACGCCCCGGCGATCTGGAAGGCCGACGTGGCTGCGGTCGATACGGAGATGGTTCTCGCCGCGCTCCGGCCGATCTGGGCCGCCAAGCCGGAGACAGCATCCCGGGTCCGGGGTCGGATTGAGCGGGTGCTGGACGCCGCCAAGGCGCGGGGCCTGCGGTCAGGCGAGAACCCGGCCCGGTGGCGAGGACATCTGTCCATCCTTCTCCTCAAACCCCAGCGGTCCCGTGGCCACCACGCGGCGATGCCCTATGAGGACGTTCCGGCTTTCGTGGAGCAGTTGTCAGGGCGCCACAGCGTCTCCGCTCAGGCCGTGCGGTTCCTGATACTCACGGCCGCCCGGTCTGGCGAAGTCCGGGGCGCGACATGGGATGAGATCGAGGGCGATGTCTGGCGAGTGCCGGCCGAGCGGATGAAGGCGGGCAAGCCCCATTCAGTCCCGCTCTCCCGCCAGGCCGTCGACGTCCTGAACTCCATCCCCGAGGAAACCCGACAGGGCCTGATCTTCCCCGGGCTCAACGGCCCCCTGTCCGACATGGCGCTGCTGATGGTCATGCGGAAAATGGGCGTGAGGGACGCCACCCCGCACGGGTTCAGATCCAGCTTCCGGGATTGGGCCGGCGACTGTACAAGCTACCCGAGGGAGCTTGCCGAGGAAGCCCTCGCCCATACGGTCGGCAGCGCTGTGGAGCGGGCCTACAGGCGGGGCAACGCCTTGGCCAAGCGCCGGGTCATGATGGCCGATTGGGGCGCGTTCTGTGCGGGCGAGAAGGCGGGGAAGGTTCTGGCGTTCCCGGGGGCGTGATGCGCGTCTCCGATCTGATCAACGCCGGTCACGTCGTCATCTGGGACTGCGAGGTCTGCCAGCGTGTCGGGCCTGTGGACCTGATCGCCATACAGCGGGCCAAGGGCGGGGGCTGGAGCCTGGCCAACCGGCGCCCTCGCTGTCGTCAGCCCGGATGCCCCGGCCGGGTCCGGTTCAAGCGGATGAACGGGCTCTGGGCCTATCCTCTGGACACCATCAAGGACGGAAGCGCGGAGGATTGGGCCTACCATGATGGCGAGCGGGAGAGGCTGGAGGCGGCGGGGTTCCGGGTGGTCGGCGGGAAGTGGCAAGCCCCAGACGTGCGAAAAGGCCCGCCTCCCGAAGGAAGCGGGCCTCGATAGCGGAGCGCTGGGCTCAACGCTTGGGGATTATGTGCTAGGATGGCCTCATGCAGTCGATGGAAACCGCCCCGAAGAACTCGCCGCTGGCCGATTATGGCCCGCGCATTCGACTGTGCGTCGATGGTGAGGTGGTTCTGGGCTATTGGTGCGGCGGCCTTGAGCTAGGCGAGATATGGATTCCGCCCGGCTGGTATGCCGACGACGGCAAGGAAATCGAGACTGAACCTAGCGGATGGGAACCCGTCTAGCCAGGCACAAGGCGTTTCCACCACGGCCGCATCTGTCGGATGGCCTCGGCGTCTCTGGCCTCGCAGGACCGGACGACCTCGATCACGTCCGACGTGCGGCCATTGGCGCGGACCAGTTGCCCGGTCTGATCGACCCCGAACACCTGCCAGTCGCGGATCGTGGCGCCGTCCTGCGGAAAGGCGGCGGACGGAACAGGTTCAGCCCACCCGGCCGGGATCAGAGAACTGCATCCCGCACCGAGGGTCACGGCCTGGATAGAGCCTGCACAGGCCCCTGAGAGCAGCAGCAGCGGCAGCATCGTCGTCAGGCGCAGAGCGGATTTCATCGGCGGCTTCCTTCGTGGTTGAAGTGATGGCTTCGTTTCGGGCGTCAGAGCGGTCCCTGATGGCGCTGGCGTCTTGGGCGGCCTGCGTCCTGCCGGCGGCCATGCCCGCGGCTCCACGGGCCTCCTGAGCGGCCCTGCGCTGCAATCCGGCGTAGGAGCAGGTGGCCAGGATCGCGACGACGATGATCAGGGCGACCACGATGGCCCATCCCGCCCGGCCGGGGATGCGGAGAAGGTCGAGAGGGTTCATCGCCAGAGACTCCTTTCGATGGCACGGCGGCCGATCAGCAGGGCCGCGCCGATGATGACGGCTTCAAACAGGATGACGGCGAGGGCCCCGAGCGCGGCGCCGGTGGCGAGGTCGGTCATGCCCTGCTCCACTTCGCGAAGGCCCGGGCGATCCTGATGTGGTACTCGTTCTTGGCGTAGCCGCTGCCGTTGTAGGCTCGGGCGAACGGGACCGCGCTGGCGTGATAGGTCGTCACCTGGCGGAGGGCGGGCGCGAGGCCGCTGTTCTCCACGAAGGCGACGAAGGCCATCAGGTGCGCCCGGATGCCCGACTTCATGGCGTCCACGAAGGCGTCCACGGTATCGAAGCCCGCGAGCGCATGGTTGAAGCCCATGATCTGAGGCGCGCCCCACGATGCGGAGCGAAGCGCGGCGGTGCGGTCCAGCTGCATCGCCCGGTGCAGACGCTCATACTCGCCCTGCCCGCCGACATAGAGGGCGCGGTTCCATCGGGCCGACGACAGGTTCGGATGAGTGGCGCGGAACCGCCCCCCCGTCTCCCGGTCGAAGATGTGGGCCTCGAACAGGATCTTCGGCAGATGGGCGCCGTCGATGAAGCCGCCCTCCCCATCGAGGGCCAGGATGTCGCCGCGCACATCGGTGAACCACCCGGCGCCGGACGCCTCCACCTCGAACACAGCCTTGATCTGGGCAACTGAGCATTCGAGCCGGGCCGCCGCGTCGGCAAAGTCCTTCTCAGTCAGTTCAAGCTGGACCGCCCCGCCATTACCGGCAGGGGGAAGCCCGAAAGCGTCCGCCACCGCATCGATCAGCGGGACCATCGGGTCGGTGAACCTGCGGTCAGGCGCGAACGGGCGCAGGGCCTCGAACATGGCTGTTCGATCCATCGCGTTCTCCTAGGTTGTGGTGGGGGTCAGCCCTGCGGAGGGATTTCCGGCGTGGCGTCCGTCGCCCGGCGGTTGCGGTTCACGAAGGCCACCTCAGCCGCCTTGGCGCCGTAGAGCACGGCCAGCACACCGCCGGCCGCATAGATCGCGCCCTCGTTCTGGCCTTCCCAGATGACGCGAGCCGTCGCCGTACCCACTGCGATCAGGCAATAAGGCCGCGCGATGTCTCCGATGAAGTGCTTGATCTGATCCGCTCGGCTCATTCGGGCTTCCTCCTCCCCCGCGTCGCGGGAAGCTCGACCAGGCGGCTCGCTCGGTCTGTGGTCAGGTTGGACAGCGCCCGCTGGATCGAGGCCATGTCGCGAGACAAGTGCGCCAGATCGGGCAGCACCCCTTCCATCTGTGTCGTCAGGCGGGTCACGGCGTCCCGGAGCTCCTGAAGGACGGACCCGTCTCGCTCCAAGGTCGCCACCCGCTGGGAAAGCCTGCCCAGCATGAAGGCGCACACAGCGACATTGATGACGACCACGACGCATAGAGATGCGAACGCGACCCAGGCTCCTGCTGGCATGGCGGCTCCGGTTCAGTCTCGATTGATGGTATTTGGAGCCATGCGCTTGCTGGCCCTGACCCTGCTGTTCTGGCTGCCGCCCAACGGCGCGGCCCCGCCCGAGCGGATCGCGTGGGACGTCTGCGCCTTCGTCCTTCAGCAGGACGACTGGCGGTGTGACTAGAAAACCCCGCTGGCGAGGCGGGGCGGGTTGCACTACAAACGGCGCATGAGCGCCATGGACCATCCCCCACAGACCCTCGGCAACGATCTTCTCCGGCTAGGCATGTTCAGAGAGCTTGTCAGGGATGGAATGGTGTCCGACGAGTTCGGAACGCTCTACCGGGCCAACAACCTGTCCCATGCGGACTGGATTTCGATTGCTGATCCCGTGGGGAAGGCGGTTGTTTCCGTAGAGTGCCTTGAGGCCATCGAACCGGACGACGATCCGGTCTGGTATGCTCTGCTGAAGAACCGCTTCGCCTTCCCCACAGGCCTGCCCGAGCAGGAAGCCAAGGGCTTGGTCGGGTCCACGATCACAGGACACCGATGGTCGGAGGTCGCGGGCATGAACATCCTGACGGTGACCTTCTCAAACGGCGCGCAGGTCAGTCTGGAAGGCTACTTGATCGGTTAAACCGTGATCGACTTGGAAGGCAGATAGGTGTCTTTCCAATAGGTATAGACCGCCGACCGCTCATCCTCGTCGAGCGCGCGCCCGTAGATGCAGCCGCCCGCAATATCCATGGTTCCACCAAAGGACTGAGAGACGCCGGCGCCGATACGGATTCGGTCGGTGTTCTTTGCACGGGCGCCAGTGGTGACCAGGGTCGCCGACGTGCCGTCGGTCATGTTGTAGAGATCGACGGCGCCAGACCGCGCCACGCCGATGTAGAACTTCCACTCGTCGGCGTCGGTCACCTGTAAGGCGCACTGGTTGGCCGAGTCCGTGACCACGGTGAAGCGAAGCGCTGCGGCGGGAAAGGGCGAACCGCCTGCCGCGGCGGTGAACCACATCATCAGACCCTTCAGGGGGCTGGACACATAGTTGCCGGCCGCCACCGGGGCGGTCGCTGTGCTGGCCGGATCACTGACCGCCTTCATGGCGAAGCAGAAGGTCATGTAGTCGGTTTCGGCAATGGCGGCCGAAAGATATTGAGCGGGGGCGTCGAAGGTGGTGTAGCCCGACTCCACTGTCGGGGCGCCGGCCAGCGACCCGAGGGAACCGTCAGAAAAATTCCGTTCAACCTTGTCGTCATCGGTGTTCAGGAACCCCCACCACAGCAGATCATCCGCGACGGGCGGAACGATTTCTCGGGCGGTGGCTTCGGTGTCGGCGTCACGCACAATGAGGCGCATGGTAGTTCTCCGGTTAAAGGATCTTGCGGGCTTTGGCGGCCCGGACGCGGATGGTTGCCGAGATGGTTTCGGCGGTGCTGACGAAGTTGGCGCCTGAGATCACCAGATTGAGCGTGGCCCCCGTGATCGTGCCCTCAAGCGCTTCGGTCACCGGGACGCGAAGCACCCCGTCCCACGCCTCGTCCGGCACATCGAGGTTGATCTGAGAGCGGATCACGTCCGGCTCGCCCGCCGCGTAGAGGACGTTCGTGGAGGCCGTTACCGCCTCGATGTAGAGGCTCACGCCGCGAAGACCGGTTGCCCCGGCGTCCACTTCAATCGCCGCCACGGCGTCGAGAATGTCACCTTCGTTCACATTCGACAGGTCGGCCGAGAGGACAACGGAGACAGGGCGCGGGTCCAGGTTCGCGTCGGTGTCCGTGTCGGCAGTATCGGTAGGCGCGCCGGTCACGACGATCTGCTGCCATTCGTGGCCGCCGGACGTGACCTTGGACAGCGTGGCGGACAGCCCCGCCCCGGCGACCGCCTCCCAGCCCGTGGCCACGTTGCCGGTGCATCCGGTCCCTGCCGTGCCGGAAGTGCCCAGCAGCATCGGGTTCGGGTTCAGGGCGCCGGTCGGGTTGTTGGATGAATAAACATCGGCATTGGTGGTCGGCAGGACCGGGCGGGGCGGGAACAGCTCTTGAAGGGCTTCGATGACCGGCTCTGCCACATACCACGCCCCAAAGGCTCCCCAATGGATG
Organism: Phenylobacterium sp.; assembly: GCF_036963605.1. Taxonomy (GTDB): domain Bacteria; phylum Pseudomonadota; class Alphaproteobacteria; order Caulobacterales; family Caulobacteraceae; genus Phenylobacterium. The sequence goes on from NZ_JBALUY010000008.1 coordinate 9,278, forward strand.
CCGTCGCGCAGGATGGTGTCGAGCGCTCGGCCATCTGTAGAGGCCGGGTCCACCATCAGGGAGTAAGGGTCCGCCACATAGACCCCCTGAACCGCCCCTTGATCCAGTTGCCATTGCCGGACGCGCTGCTGATAGGCGACCTGCGTCGAGGTCATGTCGTAGCTGGTGTTTACGCTATCGCCACGAGGGGTTTCCGCGATCCACAGAAGCCGGTGCCCCATGCCCAGAACGGCGGCCTGATACTCAGCCAGCCGAGCAATGGTCCAGTCGGCGGTTTGGCCTGTCCCGGTTCGGTCGTTGGTGGAGCAGATACAGATGACCAGACCCGGCTCGAAAGCGCGAAGGTTCTCCACGCGATCAAGCATTTCCTGGCTGTCCTGTCCTCCGACGCCGTTGTTCCAGTCATTGCTGATGTCGAAGCGACCGCCGAGCTTGGTCTGAGCCCAGAACAGCCAGCCCTGCGAGCGGGAACGGCCGGGGTTCGTGCACAGATCGGAGCGGCTGTCACCATCGAGATAGACGCGGGCCGGAAGCACGGCCACTGGATCAACCTCGGCTTCGGACTCAACCTCCAGATCGGCCATAACGAAGCCCTTGGGATCGGTGACGACCAAGCGACCAACGGCTTCCGGGGTCACGTCATAGAGTGGCCCCCGCTCGGTTCCATCGGCTCGGATCGTGCGGAAGGCGAAGCCTGCTTCGTCGGTGATGCCGAGAATGATGGGGTTGTCATCTACGGGCGAGGGCTTCACGAGGTCGGTGACCAACTCTGCGTCATCGATCCGCGTTTCAAGATCGGCAATATCGCCCTCATTGACCGTAACCCGGGCCTCCAGCGCCGAGTAATCGGCCTCCTGCCCTGTCTGCACGAAGGTCACGGCGTCGGTCCCGACCGTGGGGGCGCTGGCGTTGGTGCAGCTCCACGTGGTGCCCGCATAGGTGGAGCCTTCCCGCACGAGGAAGGTCGCCCCGGGGAACTCTGTCCCCTCGTTCATGTCCGTGGCGCGGGTGGCTGTGCCGGCCGCCGCAGGAACCACATAGACCCCGTTCTCAGCAGGGGCGGTTTGGCCTATCAGGGCGATGCGGTCGTTCTCAGCCAGGGTCACGCCGTCGAGCGTCGAACCCGCGTCAACGTCCGTGGTCAGGTTGACGTTCGACGCAGCCAGAGCCCGCACCGGATCGCGGCGGATCAGGCCGGATTGCAGCGACAAGAACTCGGTATCGATCAGGTCGAAGACCGCCCGACCTTCGGACTTAAGAGGCTCATTGAACCCCGAAGTCGGAACGCCATCGGTCACATAGTCGCGCAGCCACGCGTCGCCCGCATCCTTGATGCTGCCCATAGTCAACCTCGATTGTCAGAGAAGGATCAGACCGCGCCGACTGCGGTCAGGTAGTCGTTCAGGGCGGCATGCAGCGCCGCCATTTCGCCGTCAGTCAGGGCCGCGCCGAAGTGGAACACGGCGACCTGCTTGTTCGAGAAGCTGTCCGTGCCGGTGTTGTCGGACCCGCCGATGCGGAAGGTTTCGTTTGCGATGAACGCGACCGACGTGCTGGTTTCCGCTTCCACCATCACGCCATTGCGGAAGGTCCGGGTGTTCCCGCTGTCCGTGCGAACCCACGCTGTGTGTCCAAGGGCCGAAGCCGTGGCGACCGCGTCCGATTCCGAGGTGTTGGCCCGCGTCACGATGGCGTCGGACGTGTTGCGCGGGACGATGCGCGATTGGGTGTTGCCGCAGATCGGGGCCGCTTCCTGCCCTTCGGTCAGACACCAGACACCCATGTGCGCGTCGTTCAGGGTGAACAGGCTGTCGCCGTCTGAGGGGTCGAAGCCCGTCTCCAGATACGAGGTGGAGCCGTTGCCCTGATAGCCCCCGCTGGCCGTGAACGTCGGGCTGGCGACCGCCGTGGCGAGTTCGGTCGGGTCTTTCAGGTTGATCAGGCCGGCCTGTGCGTCATGGGCGGCGGCGATCTGGATCCAGCGTTCCTTCGCCCATACGCCCGCGTCCATCAGGGCCTTGATGAGGTCGTAGTATCGCCCGGCCCGCGTCGGGCTCGGTTGCACCGTCATGGCGTCCAGATAGGCGTCCAGCGCTTCCTGCGCCGGGTCTTCCACCGGCTGGCCGTCCGTAACCGTCGTATCAGACCACGGCGACTGACTGCCGCCCCCGGTGATATAGGCCACCTGAACGTCGATAGACGCCTCCGCCGCGACGAAGCCGGTTGCAAAGGTGACCTCCCCCGTGCCCGTCACGTCCGTGGCCGCGCCCTCGGCCCATGTGGTGGTCCCGGTCACCCGCCAGCGCCAGAACCAGTCCAGATCAGTGCGGTTCGGCCCCGTGGTCTCGATCTCCAGCCGGGTCTGACCCGCCTCGAAGAACGGCGTGACGCCCTCGATGGTCGGGGCTGACAGGGCTTCCGGCGCGGGGCGCTCCCCAACGACAGGCTCAGCCCCTTCCTCAGTCGCCGGGTTCCATGCGTCGATGTTCGGGTCAGCCTGGATGATGTCGAAGATCACCTGCCCCGAGGGGAAGTCGATCTCCACATTCGTGACCTCGCACACCACGTCCGACATGGAGGACAGGTCCGGGTTCTGGATGCGGATATAGCGCTGGCCCAGACCATTCAGGCCGTAGATGCCCGTCCTGACCTGACCCGAGCGAAGGGCCTGCAACCGGCTCATCTTGCGCTTGGCCAGACGGCGGGCCTGACTGAAAGAGGGAACCCACGTCAGCTCCAGGTTCTGCGAATAGACCTTGCCCGCCGCCGTGATGGCGTCCTCGTCGCGCCACGGGTCACAGTGGATTTCCGAATAGTCGTGGGCGGCCGAGGTGAAGCTGACCACCAGCTCGTTGACGTCCTCTTCGGCCTCGCGCCCGGCGCGCCACAGATAGCCCTCGATGTGCTCGCCGGTGATGGTGAACGTCGGGGCCTCGTACCGCCCGGACTTGATCACCAGCCGCCCCCGGCCGTCCGCGGTCATCCAGCCGTCGCATGACGCCAGCAGGGCCTGCCGCACCGCGTCTGGCTCGATGTCCGCTGGATACCATCCCGCGCACTGATAGCGGGGCTCGGTCCCGCCCACCTTGGCCACCACATCGTCGCAGTAGTCGGCCTCTACCGTGAGGGCGTCCAGAACCGGCTCGATACAGCGCGACCATGACCGGCCGAAGCGCGCCCATTCACAGTGCACCAGCCAGACGATGGGGTTGGTCGAGGCCTCCCACGTGGTCGGGTCTTCGCGGTCCTGCGCCGGGTCGCGCCAGTCGTAGCACCTGGCCCGCTGAACGGCCGATGGGATAGGCTCGCCGTTCGGATACTCGATGTTGAACTTTTCGCGCTTGGTGTGCGTCGCCAGCATCATCAGGCTGGAGATGCCGTCGCCCCGGTGCGCCGAGGTCCAGGTGTCGGGGAACGCCGTGATCATCGGCGCATAGGCGGTTTCGGTCGCCAGGCCCGTCCGCGTCTGGATCTGCACCAGGTCGCCGCGATACCGGCCGTCGTCGCCCTCGTCGACGAATCCGCCGGTCAGGGTCACCGCGTCGTCGTTGAGGTAGTACTGGCCTGAGAATTCAGCCGGGCCTTCCATCAGGGCCAGCACGACGCCCAGTTTGTTGTTGGCCGTCTCCCGGTGCATGTAGGCCCCGGACACGCGGCAATAGCCGCCTACGCCATAGATGCGCGACGGGCGGGCCTGCCGGATTGGCCGGCGCCCGGCTTCCGGCTTCGGGATGCTGGGCACCGCGGCAAGGGTGAGACCCGCGTAGATGCCGCCGACCGTCAAGGCGCCAGAGATCGACGCGGCATACATGCTGACAGTGGAGGCGGTTGCGGCGGAAACCCCCACCTGCGTCAAGCCGGAATAAACGGCGCCGCTGAACCAGTTCGCCACCGCACTGGCGGCGGCCGTTATGAACCCGTCTGCCATGCCACCTCCCACGCCCTCAGCACTGCGTCCGGCTTAGTCACGGCAAGGCCGCGCATCGCATCCACCACGGCCCATCGCGCGCCGAGGCACACGGCTCCGTAGTGGCGCCCGGCCACCCGGATCAGGCCCACGTCGCCGCGCCTCGGGTCGTTCGTTCTCTGGAGCCCGACGGACTCCGCACCCCGAGTCATCACCGCCAGGGGGCCGCCCTCGCGCTTCAGAATGCGCTCACGGCCCAGAACGGTGCGGTATCGCCCACGCCATTCCGCCGCCGGGTCCAGACCCGTGACCCGCCGCACCCACTCCGCCGGGAAAAGCTGGCAATCCCACTCGCCGTCCCGAAAGCTCCGGGCCGCCGCGTCCTCCAGAAACTGATCCAGCATCAGCTCGGGAACTTGATCGTGGACTCGATGTTGTAGATCGCGGTCAGCTCACAAAAGCGGTCGTCGCTTGACCGACGGCGCTGATCCTGGTCCGTCAGATAGGCGAACGGCGCCCTGGTCCGATCGACAAAGGCCGTGCCCACGGAAAGCGAAACGGCGCGGCTCAGGCCGTCTTTCTGCACAGAGGGCACATCCGCCGTTCCGTCCCACAGCCACGCCACCGGGGCCACGTCCTGCCAATCACCGTCGAAGAACACGATCCCGACGTTGACCAGCGCACCCTTGACCGTCGCCGCGTCTTCATCCGCAAGGGACAGCAGCGCATCCGTCAGGCTGTCCAGCGAGAAGTTTACCCGCTCAGCCGTCCCGCCGATCAACTGGCGAAGGGCCGGCACATCACCGATGATGCCGATCCCGGTGAAGGTCGCCCCCTCGGGGTCCAGTTCATCCCCGGCCGCCGTGGCGTAGCCGCCTACCCCCGTCCACAGCCGGAACACAGCGTCCGTCGTCTCCAGTCGAACCAGCAGGGCGTAGCGCGGCGCCTCAAGCGCCGACATCACCGCCGCCTGTTCAGGAAGCATCGAAGGACTCCACCCAAACGGACTCGCAGGTCATGTGCCGAGCCACGTTCAGGGCGCTCAGGAACTCTCGCGCATTGGCCAACCGCATGACGCAGCCTGGCTTGTCGAAGTCCAGCTCTGTGCCCGCCGTAGCGGCCTCACGCAGGGGCGGGCGGCAGGTTATGGCCTGCACCCCGTCCACCGCCTCCCCGACGCTGGCGACCGTGTAGAGCCGCTTGCCGAGCACCGGGTGGACGATGCTGAACCGCTCGCCGCCCTCAAGGGATGCAGCCGCTGTGACGGTCAACGGCAGGCTTGTCGCTCGAAGCGCTGCCGCCTCGGCAAGCGTCACGTCGATCAGCCCGCCCTCATAAAGCGTGTCGTCACTGAACGGCGTCCCGTCGCTGTGCGGGACCAGATGGGAGGAATACCCATTCGGATAGGGCGCGAAGGGCCGCTCGAACGCCGGGATGATGATGGACGTCGCCCCGCCGTCCAGTTGCGCCTCAATCGCCCGCGCCGCCTTGATCTGGGCAGGGCTGTGAAAGAAGAACTTCTGCTGACACGTCCAGAATCCGCCCCCATCTGTCCGGGCGAAGCGGTTGAGCCCGGAAACCGAAGGGCCGCCGGTCAAGGCCACCCCATCAAGGGACCAGCGCTCCTCATAGGGTGTGAGCGTCGTGAAGGGCCAGGTAATCATCAGGGGGTGCCCAGCCTCCGCATTCGGCTTTGCATGGCTGGTGCCGACTTCGACGTGGCACGAAGCGAGGTCTGGACAGCGCGACGTTCTGACGCCTGCACCATCGGGCTCGCCGCATCGAGGACGAAGACCCGAAGTTTCTCGTCGTTGGACTCCACCATGACCCTCACAGGGATCGGTCGGGGCTGGTGGCTCCCACTTCCCGCCGCGTTCGGCACGATGTAGCCGTCACTGGCCGGCACGAACGTCTCAGCGCCCGCCTCCCCCACGCGATAAGCACGGCCAGCGCTGACGGAGCCGCCGAACTGGCGACCGCCGCCGAACAGGGCCGATCCGATGGCGGCAACCCAGCCCCCGCCGCCACCCTTGCCGCCGCCGAAGCCTCCAGAAAGCAGGCTGGCGAAAAGGTCTTCCAGATTGTCGAAGGCAGCGTCCCGGAACCGCCGCCCTGCCTCGTCCCAGATGTCGTCGGAGCGCAGAACATCCACGATGGTCCGCGCCGCATGACGCGCGTCATCCTGCATCTGGCCTTGGCGGGCGGCAGCATCACGAAGGTCCGCTGTGCGCGTCGCTTGGGCGCGGGCGGCTTCCTCCGTCAGGCCCGGGGTCAACCGCATCAGGTCCACGATGCGGCGCCGGATTTCCTCTTCCCTCAGAAGTTCACGAAGCAGGCCTTGGTCGCCCGACAGGCGGGCCAGTTCGATCTGATCCGACAAGGCCATCGCCGCCAGCGCATTGCGCCTTTCCGCAGCCCGCTCCCCTTCTTCCATCGCAAGGTTGATGGCCTCTAGGGTCGCAAGGCGATGGCTTTCAACCGCGTCGACCGCAACGGCCAGCCTGTCCAGCATCGCCATGGCTTCGGCCTGGGCCTGCATCTCAGCAGCGGTCGGACCCGCCGCCCCCGCCGCGGCTCCCGATCCGCCGCCACCCCCACCTCCCCCTGTTCTGGCCGGGACGTAGGTTTCCAGCGTCCGCGCCATCTCGCCGCGAAGCTCGTTGGTCTGGATGATGACGTTTCGGGTGGCCGCCGTGAGAGCGCGGTATTCCGGCGATTGCAGCACGGCCTGATTGGCGACCTGTTGGGGATCGATCCCCATGGCGGCCATTCCAGCGGTGGCGGCGCGGGAGCCGGGCTCGATTGGACCGCGCGCGATGCGGGCCTCACGCCGTTGGCGGCCGGCGAAACTCTCGCGAGCGGCGTTGAGCTGATCTGTCGCCTCCAGAAGACGAAGGCGGCGCGTCTCGATGGCCTGCGCCTTGGCGGCGGCAGCGGCGCGCCAGTGGGCGTCAGCCAGCTTGTCCACTTCGCCGGTCAGGTTGGCCGCCCATGCCGCAGTCGCGTCCATGTCGCCGCCGAGGCGATTGGTTTCTTCCGCAAGAGTGCCCGCAGCGCGCGCGTTCTCGTTGATGCGGTTCGTCAGGTCCTGAATGCTGCCGGACGCCTCTCGCCCGCGCACCGCCACGAAGGTCAGGCCCGCCGCAATGACGGTCAGGGCCGCGATGATCGGATGGCGCGAGATCGTCAGCAGGGCGACGTTCAGGCCACGAACCGCCGTGGTCCAGATGGTCGTCGCCCCGGCCGCCGCAATCGCCCCGCCGACATAGGCCGTTCCCGCACCCACGGTGATAGCCGCGAGCGACGGGATCAGGATGTCGAGATTTTCCGCCACGCCGGTCAGGGCCGCGCCCAGCGCCTCGGTAGCGCCCTTCGCTACGCCGCTCTCCCCGGCATACAGGGTCAGGGCCGTGCGGAGGTTGGTATAGCCCGCCGCGACCGTGAGAGGGGCCTTCGCGGCGCGGGTTTCCAGTTCGCCGGAGCCGCGCAGGAAGGCGTCGAAAAAATCGCGCGACGTGACTGTGCCGTTCAGCACTTCCTCACGGAGCTTAGCGACCGAACCGCCGAAGCGATCGGACCCGTTGGCCACGGCCTCCAGAATGGGCCGCGCGCCCTCGTTGACGCTGTTGAACTCTTCAGCCCGGACGGTCCCAGAAGCCAGGGCCTGCGAAAGCTGGAGCAACGCCCCCGAAGCCGAGGCGGCATCCCCGCCCTGAATGCGGATGGCCGCTGACACTCCATCGGTGAACCGCAGCAGGTCTCCCTGCGAAGCCCCAAGCTCAGCCGCCGCTTGAGACGCCCGGCCATACAGCTGGCCCAGGCTCTCCAGATCAGCCCCGTTGCGGATCGCGGCTTGCGACAGACGGTCCTGAACCGCAGCGAAGGCCGCACCCTCAACGCCCGCCACCCGCAGCGAGTTGGCGAACCGGGTGTAGGCGTCCGAAAGCTGGATGCCCGCCTGAACGGTGACGCCCCCGATCAGAGCGCCGGCCGCAGCCGTGATGGCGGCAGAGATGCGGCCCGACGATGCCCTGATCTCACCCTCGGCCCGGCGCGTCTCCCGCACCATGTCCCGCTGGCCGCGCGCCCACGCCCGAGATGCGTTCTGTCCGCCCCGGGCGTAGTCCCGCTCTGTGCGCTGAACCGACGATTTCAGATCCCGCTCGGCGTTCTGGACATCGCGCGCCAGTTGGCGACGGGACGCCCGTAGTTCGAACTCAGCGGAGCCGATCACGTCAGCCATCGGCGCCTCCCTTCCGTCGTTTCTCGCGCTTGAAGCGGCGGTCGTTGGCCTTGATCCAGTTCCGCAGAGCTTCGGCCTGGTTCACTTCGGCTTCGGGCTGATCGTCGGTGTAGTGGGCTTGTGGGTGCAGGGTCCGCTCACGGGCGAACCGCTCGGCCCACCAGCCGTGCCCAAGCTCACGCTGCATGGCGCCGCGACAGGCGAGGCGCAGCAGGTAGAGGGTCGTGTCGAGGGTTTGGGCTGCGCTCAGCCCCGCGCGAAAACCCGCCTGCAGAGCGTCTTCAACCGCGTCCACAGGCGGATCAGAGGGTTTGCACTACCCTCGCCTTCCGGCTGTCTGGCAGGGCCGAAGCGGTAGAGCGCCCATGCTTCGTTCAGGGCGAAGATCGCCAAATCCAGCGGGGGCTGTTCACCCTCCAGCACGTCCTTGGCCTTGATCTCCCCGCCCGAGGTCAGGTCCAGCAGTTCGGCAAGGGCCTGTCCGTCGCCGGGAAGCCCTTCGATGACCGTCTGCATCCGAGTCACGATGCCATCGCGGCCCATCTGGCCCATGCGGCCGATGGTGAAGCGCAGGGGAATCGTCCGCCCGTCCGGCATGGACAGGCGGACAATCCCGAGGTGTTCGTCGCTCACGCGGTTAGGCCCACACCGCCGCGCCGGTTTGGCGGATTTCGAAGCTCACCGTCAGCTTGCCGTCGATGGGGCCGGTCGGGTCGCCGTAGTTGCGGACGAAGGCGTCGAACGTGCAGGTTTCCCCGCCCGACATGGCCTCGGCGCCGAAGGTCAGGCGGAACTCGACGATGGAGTTGTCGATGTTGGCGTCGCGCAGGAATTCCTGGGTCGTGTCGCCCGGCTCATAGTGCATCTGGAAGGTGCGGTTGTTGTTGTCGCCCAGACCGGGGATGTACTCGCGGTCATTACCGGCGGTGTCGAAGTCGGTGGCGTCGATCTCTTCGACGGTGCGTCCGCCGCCTTCGTTCTGGAAGACGCCGGGGACGACTTCCCAATCAGGGGACGAACCCCCGACGTTCACTTCCAGCTGCACGTTGCCTTTGGTCTTGATGGCCATGTGGTGATCTCCATGAATGGCAGGCAGGGTTCAGGGCGCCTTGACGGCGTTCAGAGCGCGCGCCGCCTGCCACGGCCGCGTGTTCAGGTGTTCTGGAGTTCCAGGCTGATCGTCACCCGGCGCCCGATCACGGACGCTTCGGACGTGGGGCTGGCGACGGGGCCGGTGACGCGGGAGAGGATGGCTTTCCCGCCGGTGACGGTCAGGGAGCGGGGCTGATTGTGGAACAGGTCGCGGACCCGGCGCATGACGGTGTCCAGCGCGGCGGATGATCCGTTGTCGAAGGCATAGCCGCGCACGTCCTGAGTGATGGCCCGGCCGTTCTCGGTGAAGGTCTCGGCGCCTTGGTCGTCAGCCGGCGCGGCGATGATCAGGCAGGGCTTCACGCCGATGGAAAAGATGAAGCCGGGAGGGGCCTTCTCGTTGAAAATCGCGGGGTTGCCGTTGTGGTTGGCCAGGGCGGCGATCAGGGTCGCATCCCCGGTCAGGCGGCTCCAGATGGTGGCGGTCGAGTTCACGTCAGTCAGCCGCGATCAGGACGCTCTTGCGATCGACCACGAACGTCACAGTGATCTCATCAACGCGGTCCACGCCGCACACCGTCACCGTCTCGCGCTGGCAGGGCAGCGGCTGGCCACCTTCGTCGCAGAGCATGACCTTGGGGCCGCGTGGCGTCTCGACGGTCTTGACGATCAGCTTCATGTCTTCGCTCCCTTCACGAAGGCGCTTTGCAGGGCCGGGCCGTGGTCGGATTTCAGCTTGCCGAGGTAGGGGCGGGCGGCCATGTCCTCGGTCCCCTTCTCCAGTGCGGCGGCGTATTCGGTGTTGGCCACCACGCTGCCCACCAGATCGTCGCCGTCCTGCCTCAGCGTCGGGTCCGCGTTGGTGTTGGCCCGGAGCGTGTTCGTGTCCGGCGCCGGGGGCTCGCCGGGAGCCGAGGCGCGGTGATTGCCGTACAGCTGGCCCGTGCCTGCCCGGTTCAGGATGTCGTCCTTCAGGATCGTCTCGGCTTCACCGAGGGCTGATCTGAGCCCCTTCTCGGCCGTCCGATCCGCCATTCGGTCCAGCTTCGACAGGTCCAGCGTCACTCTCGCCATAGGCCCTCGCGATCCACTGTGCGTCCGGCTTTCCGAAGCGGCAGGACGTCCACCCGCTCAGGCTTCTGACCTGCCCCCCGATCACCTTCCGGGCTTCGAGGAAGCCCTTCCGGTAGACCTCCGTCCGCAGCCAGGGTCCGGGCTCGCGGATATGACCCGCATCCTTTTCCATCGGGACGCCGCAGAGGATGACGCCCTTCGCCCCAAGCTGATCCAGCGCCACCTGCGCCATGTAGAGGCCCGACGACCCGCGCCACCGCTCCTTGACGACCTCGGCGTCCAGACCCCGTTCAGCGCGCCAGACGAAGCGCCAGCAGTCGGTGTTGCGGCTCATCCGTTCCCGCGCCCTGAGCCATGCGGCCATCAGTTCCGGGTGCAGGGTGCAGAAGGCGTCCAGATGCCCCGGATAGTCGATCCCTGCGAAGTTGGCGGCCACCATGATCCGGGGCCGGTCGCCTAGAAGTCGTTCGGCCTCTTTCAGGTCGTCCCAGACGCTCAGGGCGCCACCGAGGCAGACCGCGATCATCGCGCCTGCAGCTTGTAGAGCACCCCCGCCGGGTCGCCCTTCTTTCCCGTGATGAGGAACGTCTTGTCCGCGAACCCCGCGTCAGGGTCCGGCGCCGTGATGGTCCAGCCATTCAGGGGAACAATCGTGAGCGAGGCCGCCAGCACCAGGATCAGCCGGTCCGTGGCCGGGATGCCCAAGGCGAGGCGGCGGAAGTCGTTCGGGTCGGTGACGATGACCTTGCAGGGGTGGTCAACCGGATCACCCGCGATCCAGCCACCCTGCCCGTCGCTGGTCTGCGTCCCCGGGGCATGCAGCGTCCCGTCCTTGAAGTCGTCCTGAAACGACGCCAGCATTTCCTCAGCGAGGCCGTCGAGGATGCTCATTCGGGCCTCCGCTTGATCCTTACGGCGAAATCGCATTTGCAGCCGATGAGATCGGACCCGCCTGCCCCGAGGCTCCCGTCGCCCGGGTACATCATCAGCGCTCCGGTCCCTGACCTGAACGGCTCGTTCAGCCCCACTCTCTGCCCCACCATGGCCAGATGCGTGTCCCTCGGGCTCTTGGACGCCGTTCGCAGCCAGACCCGCTCGAAATCCGCCTCAGCCATGCGGCCCGACTGGACCAGCTGATTATAGGCTTCCTGCTTCGACGCCCTGACCGCTGCTAGGCCTTCGGTCGCTCCGATGGTTTCTGCCCTCAGCGCCAGCAGGCGGGCGCCGTAGCGTTCGGCCGCCATCCGCGCAGTCTCGGCAGGAACGGCGGTCCCCTCCCGCAGCGCCTTGGCCACTGCCCGGTCATAGCGACGGTCACGACGCGCCCGGGTCAGGTAGTTCCTCAGGCCCTCCGGATCAGCCGAGGCCAGTTCGGCTCGAGCGCGGGCCAGAGCGTCGATCTGGGGGCGGGACAGACCGATGATGCCGCCTTCCCTCTGACCGGTGACGCGAGACACCCGCCCGACCAGTTCGGTTATCTGCGCGCGGGGTCCGACACCCTCGGCGCGGCCCTGAACCAGCACGGCCCGGACAGCCTCCCGCTGTTCCTCGACAAGTCCCGTGATCAGGCGCGAGGAATGCTCACGAAGCCACCGCTCAGCCCCCGGATCACCCGGATTGAACCGAAACCCGATGGAAGCCGAAGCAGGGACCGTCTGGGCCGTCAGGGCTCCACCTGTGGTGTAGGCCTCCCTGATCTTGGCCTCCAGATCAGCGAACGCCGCCCGGTCCAGGTTCATCGCCTCGACGGCGGCGTCGATATTCCCGCGCTCGATGGCGGCGATCACCCGCTGAAGGTCGACGCCCGCCCTCAGATCACGCACGGCGGCCCGGAACGCCTCGGCAATCTCCAGCCCATAGCGGTTCAGCGCCTCTTCGTAGAGGCGGCGGGCCTGCCGGCGATTTGCCATTTGTCAGTCCGAGCCCGGCGTCTTCGTGGCTTCGGCGGCCTGTTCCATCAGGTTGATGTAGGACTCGAAATGCCCCCGCGCCCGCGTCTTGGCCTGATCACGCTCTTGGAGGGAGCCGTTCGCCACGATCACGTCCTGCATGTCCTTGGCGGCTGAGATGATGTCTTCCAGCGCGTCACACGCCAGATCCATCGCCACCTTCGGCGCGCTCTTCCGATCATCGCTCACGGGGCGGACCATGGCACAGGTCATCGGGTCAGACCACAAAGATTGAGGGCAGCGGCTGCGTCAGGAACGGCGCGACCAGCCCTTCGACATCAGTCAGGCGCAGGGTGGCGTCCTCGGCCGCATTGCCCGAGCCCTCAAAGAACTCCTTCTCGATCACGTCCACCTTGAGGCGCTTCACCGAGCGCGAAGCGGACGTGGCCACCGAGAGGCTTCCGGGATTGTTGGCCTCATGCCAGGCCGCGAAATAGCTGGCCTGTTCGATGGCGACCGGGACGATGTCGGAGGGGATCGCCGCCCCATAGGCCTCGGCTCCGGTGCGCGGCCATGCGCGCTCCTGGGCGAACCCTCCAGTCGGCTGCCCCGAGAAGCGGGGGGCGTTGACCTTGGCGCCGTACAGGGCGTCCAGATAGGCGCTGCCCCGCTGGCGAAGCACGGCGACAGACGGAGCGCCGTCAGGCAGGGCGTAGCCGTTGGCCGTTGCCCATGTGGCGAAAGCCCCGTCTGTGCCGTACCCGGCCATGGGTTACCCCGCCGCCTTGGCTTCGCGGGCCAGTTCGATGGTCGCGACGATGTCGGCCTTCTTGGTGGCGTCGCCCAGGTCGATCTGCTCGGACTCGGCCAGCGCCTTCAGTTCGTTGACGCTCAGGTCAGCGAGGCCCTTTTCGCCGTCGTCCTCGACCTCATCGGCCTTCGGGCGGCTGAACCAGCCGGTGCGCTTGGCCGAAGCGGCCTCGCCCTCGCTGATCTCAACATCGACGGTCTGGCCCCGTTCGACATAGACGAGGCCGTTGACCGTGTTCAGGCCCTTCGGACCCGAGGTGTAGTTGGTGAACTTCATGTGCCTGTTCCTTGAAAAGAGGACCGGCCCCGCACCGAAGCGCAGGGCCGGATTGCCTCAGATGCCGTCGCGATAGGTCATCGCCTTGGGCAGGCGGACCTCAGTCCCGCCGACGTTCATGATGCCGCCGACCTCATAGGTCATGGACGACTTCTGGAACGGCGGCAGGAACTCATGATCGCCCGGCAGGTGGAACTGCACGACCTCCGAGGAGGCGTCGTAGGCCACCATGCGATCCGTGGTCGAAGCACCGGCGCCGGCCAGTTCGCGGATCGGCACGAAGTTGATGTTCTCGCCTCCGTCCCGGTTGCCGCGGATATAGGCCAGGATGGTCGAGCCGGTGTCCGACATGCGGGTCTGCTCAATGTAGCGCAGCTTCGCAGTCGGCAGGGCCACCGTGGTCGCGGTGTGGGTTTCCCCGGTCTGGGTCTCCACCGCGTTCACGGCCGCCCAGATGTCCCGGCTGATCTGGTCCGGGGTCTTGGTGGACCATGCCGTGGCCGAACCCGTGCCGTCTGCCGCCACGTTCGCGGCGGGGACGTTCGCGTCGTTCACGAAGCCGGTCCAGCCCTTCTCGGATGCGGCGGTGCCCGGCGCGCGGCCGGTCATGGCCACCGACCGCTTGAAGAACTGCGCGGCCTTGCGAGCAGCGGCGGCCTTGTCCGAGGACAGCGAGCGGCCGAGCTTGGCGGCGCGCTGCAGTTCCTGGGTGGACCATTCGTAGCCGATGCCGGCCAGGTAGAAGCCGCGGCTGTTCTGGTTCATCAGCGTGGAGGCGTAGGGCATGTCGAAGCCCTTGCCGCTCAGGAACTCGGCCTTGCCGACCTCGTCCATGCTGTAGAACACGGTCCCGACGTCCCACATGTCGCCGTCCGTATTGATCGGGATGATCCCGGTCAGGTCGGCGTTCGGATAGCGGCGCATGTAGACCTGCGTCTCGATCCGGTAGAGCTGCGGCGTCAGGAAGGCCCGGCCAACCTGGGCGTCCACGAAGAACTCGTTGGCCTTGTCCCCGAAGGTAGCGGCCAGAGCGGCGTCATGGGTGGCCCAGCGCTGGAAGGCGAGCTCGCGCTGGCTTGCGTCAGCGGCGAGGAAGGACGCGGCGTCGGTGAACAGGCCACCGGTCGCGTCAGCGAAGTTGATGATCATGTCCGTTGCCCCTTAGCGCTTGGCGAGCTTGACCAGAGCGCCGTTGGCGCCGGTCGTGTCGAAGAACCACCCGGTGAGGATGGTGTTGTCGGTGGAGGTGTCCACGATGGCGGTGTCGCTGTCGTAGGCCTGCGCGCCGTCAGTGACGGCCTCGCCGGCGGTGACCCAGATCACGCCCTGGGTCATGATCGCGACGTCGTCGTACTGCGCGTACTCGTCCGCCGTCTGGCCGGAGAGCAGGCCCAGCGCTTCGTGGGCGATGGTGATGCCGAGGAACTGGCCGCCCGGGGTGCGGGTGCAACCGTGATCGCCGGAGCCCCGATAGACGGGGACGCCGAAGCCGATGCCGCCCGAATCTTCGCAGGTGCGCGAGATACGGTTGGAGGTTTCGCCGTTCGCGACCATGCCCGCATAGCCGGCGGCCAAGTTGTCGGCGTAGGTGTCCTGATTGACTGCCATTGGTCTGGCTCCCTTAGTTCAGGCTGGCGGCGCGCGCGGCGTCGCGGATGGAGGCGGCGACAACGCCACCGGTTTGGCCGTCCGCGATGACCTTGCGGAGCGGGTCGGCGGGCTTGACGTCCTTCGTCTTGATATCGAAGGCGGCGTCCACGTAGGCGTCGGGCTTGTCCTTCGCTGCGTCGCCAAGAACGGCGCGCTTGATCTCAGCGATGGACTTGCCATCGGTCACGACCTTGGGGTCGATGGCCTTGGCCTTGCCGATCACGTCAGCCCGGTCGGTGACCAGAGCGTCGATGGCGGCGTCGTCCAGCACCTTGGCCTTCAGGTCGTCGATCACGGCGTCCTTCTTGGCCAGTTCGGCGTCCTTGGCGGCGATTGCGGCCGCATGGGCGGTGTTGGCAGACGTCAGAGCGGCGTCTGCCGTGTTCAGCAGGCCGCGAAGCTTTTCGATCGCAGCGATGCCGGCGTCCGTGGTTTCGACCGGGAGGCCGTCCACGGTGATGGTCTTGAGCGTCATGTGACGGTCTCCATGGTGAATGGGCGCAGGATCTTGGCCGGTCTCGGGAGCGCCCTGGTCTCCGACACGGCAATGGGGTCCGGCGCGGCCCTTGGGGACCAGCGCGAGGTGATTGATCCGGATGTCCTTCTGGATGGCCTGATACGGCTCGCCCTCGGGCGTCACGCCGTCTTCAAAGGCAAGGTCGCAGACGTAGCCCATGCTGATCTCGCGGGTGCCGTCCTGAACGGCCTTGATCGCCGCGGCGTCCATCAGCGCGAGCGGAACCTTCACGAAGCCCCCGTCGCGGACCACTTCCCCGCCGACGACGCCGACAGCCAAGTCCTTCCAGCTGTCAGCCGTGACGCCTTGGGCCGGGTGGTTGATGGTCACCGGCTTGAAGCCGTAGCTGGCCATGCTGTCGGCCGAGAACACGCTCTCGGGCGGGCGGTAGACGTTGACGACGGCCAGGTCAGGGCGTCCAACCTCCCTCCCCGCGTACTGCTGAATCCCGGTGCGAGCGGCGCGGACCTCGGCGACGGCGTAACCGTCACGGGTCAGGCGCACGCCCGCGATCGGCGCGGCGTCCGTGAACTGCATCATGGTGTCCTCAGGTCTCGCGGGAGAGGCGGCGGGACTGCTCGACGGCCCAGCGTCCGCGCTCAGCGTCCGCGAAGACGGCAACCTCAGGCCGTGTCTCGGCGATGTCCGCCTCGATCTGCTCGCGCGTCATGTGATCGCGGGCGAGCCGGTAGAGAAGTTGTGCGACTTGGTCGACGGCCATGTCAGGCTTCCTTCAGCCGAGACGTCCAGTCATCGTCGATCTCCTCGAAGATCTCCGGGCCGAACACGAGCTTGCCGCGGTACGGCTCGACCCTGGACAGATCGAGGTCGCCGCCGGCGTAGGTGATGGTGACGTGCGGCTGGTATTCGGGGAAATCCCACGAGGCTCCTGCATCCCGGCGGATAGCCTCGTGCCGCCACGACAGCTCCGACGAGTTGAACAGCAGGACGACCGCGCCTTTGTCTCCGAGCTTCTCGACCAGACGGGCGCCGCCGGGGTTCACGGTCAGCTTGCCGTCCTTGTCGCCGGTCCAGGCCTCCCCGGCCTTCATCCAGTCAACCGCGACACGGCTAAACGCGACGGTGACGTGCATGTCCTCGGCCGGGGTGGTGGTCTTAAAGCCCTGAGCCTTGGCCCATGCGATCAGTTCTGATGCGTTCAGGAGCTTGCGCTGGACGTAGAGGGTGCGCGGCGCTGCATCGTTCGCCTCCACGGGCTGGATGGGCGGCAGCGCCGCTTCTTCCTGTCCAGCATCGTCTTCCGGCTGCTCGGACAACTTGCCGTATTCGTCGATGGCCGATTCCAGCCCCGGCAGAGAACCGTCCTCGATGAAGGAATTCACCAGCGCGTCGGAAAGGGCCTCAATCGGCATCAGGGGCTCCGACGTCCCTCCATTACCGGCGATGGCGCGGGCGCCGTCCGCCTTCAGCTTGAAGATGTCCGCCTTTTCCTTCTCGCTGATCTGCCACAGCGGGGCGAAGGCGAAATGGATTTCAGGGGGACGTGACCCGAGGGCTGAGCGGATCAGCACCTCGTCCAGGCGCTCCAGCCGCGGCCGCAGGTAGACTTCCTGTTCCGAGGCGAGGCGGTCGTAGTAGTTGCGGAGGTCACCCTCACCCGTGGCGTTCAGGCCGTCCGGGGACTGACCCAGCAGGCGGGTGGCCGGGATGTCTGCCGCGCCGGCCGCGATCTGGAGGTACAGCCGCAGCACTTCCGGCAGCTGGGTGAAGCTGATCTGCTTCTGGTTCCACTCTTCCTCGGCGTCCATCAGCAGACCGTTGACGATGGACTTGGATTGCTGGGCCAGGGCGACCCGCTCCAGCACCTTGTTCCGGTACGCCTCGTCCCCGACGTTCGCCATGAAGTTGGGGATCTTGAAGACGTCGACCTTCGCCTCTTGGAGAAGCTGGGCAATCCCGCCGGCGGCGAGGCCCGCGTTCTTCACCGCCTCGTCCAGCACCTGCAGGATCGAGTCGCCCCAGCCGTGGGAGAAGGTCAGGTCCGGCACTTCCGACCCGATGAAGGGGATGACCCGAGACGGGTGCAGCTTGAGCCCGGCGCCGGTCGAGGTGTTCATCGTGTAGTCGACCGGCTCGCCCCAATGCTCTGAGGCTGCGTCCCGGTTGATCTGGCCTGCGGTGATCTCGTAGCGGCTGGCCACATGGATGAAGCTCAGGCCGTCCGTGCCCACGCGGTTGACGTCCAGCGGCTCGGCCGTGTTCGTGTCACCCGTCCCGAGGATGATGGCCGAACCGCCGTACAGCCGGGCCAGCTTCAGCGCCTTGGCCAGCTTCGGCCACACCTGCAACCGGGCCTCCGTGGCCTCCAGAGCTTCGATCTGCGGCGCCTTGGCCTGCCAGTGCCGGCGCTCCCGGATCATGTCGAAGGCCGGGATGTCCACGACCTTGCGAGCGATCCAGTCCGACCGATAGGCCGCCAGCGCCTGCTGCTGGTCCATCTCCTGCACGAAGTAGCGGGTGGACGTGGCCTTGTCCTTCGCCGTCCCAAGAGACGAGACGAGGTTGAACAGGCGGTCAACGAACAGCATCAGACGTTGTCCAGGCTGTAGCGCGAGCCAAGCGCCAGCTCGTTCACCGCGTCTGCGAAGGCGTCGACCTGATCGTCATGGGCGCCGGCCGGGAAGGTGCAGAGCTCGTCCATGAAGGCCTCGTTCCATGAGCCGCGCAGGAGGCGGACGTTTCCGGCTTCGGCCTGGGCAGCCGCAGGGGTGGCGCGGGTGACCTTGTCGCCGGTCGGGGCCACGGTCTTGACGGGGTAGCCCGCCAGCATCTTGGTCAGGGTCTGGGCGTAGGCCTTGCCCGCAGCGCCGGGATCCTGAGGAAGCCGCAGCGTGACGCCCGTTCCGTCCATCGAGGCCGTGGCGAGGATGGTGCGCTCGACGTCCGCCGGTCCTTCCTGGCCCCTGACCACGTCCATGACGTAGAAGACGCCGTCCTTGGAGCGCCCGACCTTGACGCCGGCCGTGGGGTCGCCCCCGCCCTTGGTGGCCCCGATGTCCCAGGCCCTGCACCACGACACGATGTCGTTCGGCAGAGCGTCGACCACGGGAAGCCATGCCCTCTTGAACAGACCGCCCTCTCTGGGCGCCGGGCGCTGCTGGTACTGGCCCGCGTAGGCGTAGGAGCCCATGCCGCCCTTGAGTTCGTCCACCACCTTGCGGGGGAAGCGGACGGGGTCGAGAAGCTCGCCGTCTTCTGTCCGGGGGTCAGAGAAACCGATGGAGGTGACGCACCGCCGCTGCGGCTCGAACTCCATCGGCAGCATCAGGACCACGAAGCCGAGGCCCAGCTTGAGGATCGCCCCGGTGACGTCCTGTTCGTGCAGGCGCTGCATCACCACGACGATGGCCGACCGCTCCTGATCGTTCAGGCGGTTCAGCGCGCCTTCCCTGAACTGGCGCACCGTCGCCGTCCGTTCGGCGTCGCTCTCGGCGGTCTTGGTCGAATGGGGGTCGTCGATGATGAGCCGGTCGCCGCGCTTGGCGGTCAGGGAGCCGAAGGGCGTTCCCTCACGGGTGCCGGTGTCGGCGTTGGCGAAGCTCATCTCGCCGGTACGGACCAGCACCACTTCCGGCCAAAGCGACCGATACCACTCAGACAGGGTCAGATCCCGGTGCTTCCGGGTGTCGCGCTTGACGCTGTCCTCTGCGAACGAGGTGGTCAGGTAGCGCAGGGATCGCATCCCCCGCGGCCCCCACTCCCACGCAGGCCACAGCACCGACACGATCATCGACTTGGACGACCCGGGCGGGACGTTGACCACCAGCCGGTTGATCCTGCCGTCCGTCACCGCCTCGAGGTGCTGGCAGATGGCGTCGAGGTGCCAGTTCCAGACCAGCGGCGTGTTCGGCTCCAGAACCCGCCATGCCTCCTTCACGAAGCCGGCCAGGGTCTCGCATCGCTGGCGGATGGCGAAGAAGTCCCGCTCAATCCGGAGCCGTTCAGCCTCCCTCGCCTCTTCGGCCTCCCTCTGGCGTTTCAGCTCGGCCTTGCGCTCCAGAAGAGCGAGGGCCTCAAGCTTCTTCGGAAGGGGAAGCCGGGACAGATGCTCCGGCAAGAGCGGCGAGGCGAGCGTCAATCTCTGCCTCCGTCATGTTGGCGAACTGGACCGGACCGCCATCGGCACCGGTGTGGCGAAGGGTCGAGGCGTCGCCGTACTTCTTCGGGGCGAGCTTCGCGGCCCGCCACTGGTAGGCGGCGATCTTCACCCGCGCGGCCGCAGCGTTGTCCGACGTCGTTTTCTCCGCTGTGTCGAGGATCAGGTCGTCCATCAGGTCGGCCTGCAACTCTCTCGCGCGCGCGCACTTGGCGGCAAAATCTGGATGGGCGTCGAGCCACCGCATCACAGTTCGCCTGTCCGGCATGTCGTCCCGATCGCAAATCTTCCGCAGGCTCAGCCCTTCGATCAGCAGCCCGCAGATTTCGTCCGCGATGTCTTCGCTGTAGCTGCTGGGTCTGGCCACGGTCAGCGCAGGGTCCAGACGTCGCCCATCCCATAATCGTCAAGGTCGGGCTGGTCATTCCAGGGGAAGAACGCGCGCGGGCTCACGCCAGTGAGCAGCAGGGATTTTCGCATGGTGATTTCCGGTTCGGTGTCGCGCACCCTTCCCCCGAGCTAGCCCTTTGCCGTAGCGCAGACATAGACGGGTCCAGAGACGCGAAAACCCCGGCCGGGTGGCTCGGGGCTTTGTTGGGCGCGGCTTCGCGCATGGCCTGTGTGCGCTTATTTTGGTCCGGGTGTCAAGACGGGCGCCAGATGTGGTGCCCGAGTCACCGCTTCATCATCCACGGATAAGCGATCATCACGCCCCCCATGAAGGCGGCTTCCAGATGGTGGCCGGTCACGGCGTAGTAGGCGGCTAGGCCCGTGAGGGTCACGGGAAAGGCCAGCAACGAGACTCGTGGGTGACGCTCAACGAAGCGGACCAGCATCCGCCACGCGGCGGTGTCAGCCAATGCCCGTTTCAGATCGTCTACGGCCTCGGCCAGTGTTTGGTCATTTCGCGTCGTCATCCACCTACTCCAGCTCGTACACGATAGCCGCACAGTCCAGCCCGGCGATCAAGGCCTTCGACAACCGGGCGCGCACCGACCCGCTGGACGACAGGTCGCGCAGGTTCCTCCCCTTCCCCGCGATCTCATCAAGGGCAAAGATGGCCTGACGGGCCGGGTGATTGGCGGGAAGCGTGGGCATGGCCGACCGGCCGCTGTCAGGCTCCCTCTGGGCTGATAGGCTGAAATCCACCCCGGCGAGCATCAGGTGGATGCGCCAGATGCGATCCTGGCTCTCCCGGACCTTCTGAGCCCAGCCGTCCCCGCCGTGGACGATCTTGCGGGACTGGTCGACAGGAAGCGGGGTCAGTCCGCCCTCCGGGTCGATGCGCTCGTAGTCCACCCGGTATTTCTGGCCCGCCAGATGCTGGGTCCGGTCGATGGCTTCGGCGCTGGCCATGGTCTCCAGACCGTCCCGCGTCACCTTCAGGGGGCCGTCGCTCTCCGGGGCGATGACCTTGACCCCGTGCCGGGCCGCAACCGCCTTGGCCTCGGTGTCGTCAGCCTGACGCCGGGCCTTGTCCAGTTCCCCGTCAACCCACGCCTGCAGGTCCGCCATCGCCTTGGCGCCGTCACGCCTGACGCTCAAGGGCAGGCTCAAGTCGGACTTGGCCTCCGACTGGCGAAGCAGCTTCATCCGGTCCTTGTCCAGCCGGACGCCGCGGATCACCACGTCATCGTCATTCGCCGCATGGATGTTGTCGTTCGCCCCGATAACCCGGGGAAGCGAGGGCTTGCCGTAGTGACGGCTGGCCTTCCTCTGGCGGCGGTTCTTGGCCTTGGTCATGCGGCGTCTTCCTTCGGGGTGGGAGATGGGGTGTTGGCGGCGAATAGGTCTGGCTGCCCCGCCTTGCGCCAGCGGGTGATCCCGGCGTTATGAGCGTGGTGCTTGGCGTCGTATGTCAGATGGCAGCGCTGGCACATGGCCATGAGGTTGGGGCGGTCGCCCGGTTCTCCGCTGTTCTCCGGCTGGTGGTCGAGGTGAGCGACAGTCAGCACCACCTTCGACCCCGTCACAGGATGCGGCTCCCCATGGGCCGCTCGACAGTCCGGGTAGAATCCGGGCGATCCCTCGCACCGCCATCCGGCGCGCTCGCGCACCTCTAGGCTGATCGCTTTCCAGTCCTTCGGATACCGGGCTTTCTGGCAGGGGCGGATCGGCATTACGCGGCGTCCTTCCAGAACAGGTCACGTTGAATCGGCGTCAGTCCGTCGAGGCTTCCCCACTGGTCCGCCATGGCCTCGGCAATCCCGGAGAAGAACCTGGACCGCTCCTTCCAGCGATCAGGCCCGGGCGGCATCCGGTGAACACGGGCCTCCCTGCCTTCCACAATGTCCGTGGGCGTCAGGGGCGGCAGGTTCCGAAGCCAGAAGCATGTACGCTTCGTCTCACCATGCCCGAACTGCCACGGCTGGACCGATTGCGCCGGCGGCTCGTAGTTCTCGATCAGCGCCTTGGCGTGGCGGTGCATGACAGGGTTTTCGATGCAGACCCGATCAATCGGCGCGTTCCAGAAGGCCGAGAACAGGGCCGCGCCCTCCTCCAGCTCGGCGCGCATCTGATCGGCCGTCTTGCCCGGCGGCGGGGTGGACAGCCACCGGACGCCGCTGTTGCAGAGCCGGGTGCAGGGCGGGTGCGCCACCATCAGCAGATCCCAGCCGTCGTTCAGGACATCGCGGGCATCCCCGGTAATGTGGCGGTTCGAGCCGTCCTCTGCGGGCAGCAGGTCGCAGGACCAGGCATCGTGGCCTCGAGCCTCGAACGCCCGGCGCACCGTCCCGCTGAACTCGCAAGCGATCAGCACCCTCATGCCGCCACCTCTTTTCCGAACAGGTCTTGGCGGTCGTTGGCCGACGGCAGGGAGACGCTGAACTTCCATGCCCGGCACAGGTCGTCCAGGTCCTTCGCCAGCTTGGCCTGCGCGAAGCTGTTTGCGGCGTGAAGGGTCCGGGTTCCGCCATCCCATCGGCAGCGGTCGATGTAGGACACCGCGTAGGGCTCACCGAGGCGGCGCGCCACTTCTGCGCGGAGTTCAGGCGGGCCGTCGTAGGTGGCTGGCGTAGGCACATCGGCCGCATCGCCACCCGGCTCGATGAAGCTGGCCCAGCGGTCCTTGTCGATCAGCCGGTGAACACCCTTGGCCTTGTCGCCGGAGTAGGTGTCCGACCGATAGGCGGCCAGCAGACCGGCGAGGACGGCTTCCGGCTGGTGTCCGCGCCGTAGGGCAGCGTTCAGCGAGCTCTCCACATCGGCCTGGCTTGAACGCTGTCGGGCGATCAACGGGCAGGCTTCCCAGACCGCCTTGAGCTGATCCTTCGTGACCTTCGGGCTCTTCGTCCCCCTCGGGGGGACTACAGGGGGATCTTTTTCTGGTTCTGGTATCTGGTTAGGCTTAAGCTCGGCTTGACCTAAGTGATTGTTTTTCGGTCGGTCGCGCTCGATTTCGCGAACATTTCGTTCCTGTTTCGCGGCGTTTTCAGCGCGTTTTCGACCGCCTTTCGCGCCGTTTTCGGCGTGTTCACGGCTGCTTTCTGCGGCTTCGGCCATCTCCCGCTCCGCCCGACCATTGGTCAGGTGTCCGTGCTCGCAGATGAGTTTTCCGGTCGAGATCAGGCGCTCGCGCAGGGCGCTCCACTTCCGCAGAGAAACGCCGCACATGCCCGCCAGCCAGCGGGCGTCGTCGGGGATCGGGCCACCCCGGTCATAGATCAGGTCCAGACACAGACTGTAGGCCCCCTTCTCTTCAAGGGAGAGCGCCATGGTCCCGAGGACGAAATCCCCGCCGTATCGCTTATACCAGGGGCGGCGGCTCATCCCTCACCCCCGAACGAATAGCGCGGCCCTGCGGCCTGATAGTCCTGTTCACGCGCCAAGTTGCCGAAGCGGGTGGTGTCCTCGTCGAAGCTGAGCTTGACGGTCCCGATGGGGCCATGACGCTGCTTCCCGATGATGACCTCGGCCTGGCCGTGCGCCCGCTCCATGTCTTCCTGCCATTTCAGGTGTTTCTCTGTGCCTTCGGTCGGCTCCGCGCGCCCGAGGTAATAGGCCTCGCGATAGACGAACATCACCACGTCGGCGTCCTGTTCGATGGAGCCGGACTCCCGGAGGTCCGAAAGCTGGGGCCGCTTGTCGTCTCGGGTTTCCACCTGACGCGACAGCTGCGACAGGGCGATCACCGGCACGTTCAGTTCTTTGGCCAGAGCCTTGAGCGCCCCGGTGATCTGGCTGACCTCCTGAACCCTGTTCCCGCCCTTCTGGTGGTCCGTGGTGATCAGTTGGAGGTAGTCGATCACGATCAGGTCGATGCCATGCTTGCGGTGATGACGCCGGGCGCGGGCGCAGAGCTTTGCGATGTTGATCCCGCCCGTGGGGTCGATGTGCAGGGGGATGGCCCCAAGTTCGGCGCGCACGTCCAGCATGCGCTGCATCTCTTCCCGGCTGACATGCCCCTTCCTGATCCTGTCGCTGGAAATGCCGGTCCTGTCCGCGATGATGCGGAGAGCCAGTTGCTCGGCGCTCATCTCCAGCGACCCGAAGAACACGCGCCCGCCGGCCAGGGTCTTGACCGTCCCGTCCGGTTGCACCTCGCCCCGGTAGTGTCGGGCAGCGTTGAACGCGATGTTGGTGGCCAGGGCCGTCTTGCCCATGGAAGGGCGCCCGGCGAGGATCAGCAGATCAGACGGGTGGAGCCCGCCCAGTTTCTGGTCCAGATCCACCAGTTCGGTCGCCAGCCCGGTCAGCTTCCCGTCCCGGCTGAATGCGGCCTGGGCCTGCGCCAGAGCGCCCTCCAGCGCTTCCGCGAAGGTGCAGACGCCCTTGGCCTGCTCTCCCGTCTCCGCGAGGCTGAACAGGGCTCCCTCGGCCCTTTCCAGATGTTCCTTTGCCGACGCCGAAGGATCGGCCGCGGTGGCCGCCATTTCCCCGCCGATGCGGATCAGGTCGCGGCGGATGGCGTGGTCATGGACCGACCGGGCATAGTCCCCGGCCGAGAACGTCGGGGGAGCCTTTTCGAACAGGTCCAGCAGGTAGGCGATCCCGCCCGCTTCCTTGAATGCAGGGACGTGGGCCAGAGCATCCGTCAGCAGCGCAGGCTCAGCCCGCCCGCCCGACATGACGGCCTTGGCGATCTCGTCATAGATCAGCCCGTGCAAGGGTTCATAGAAGTGCTCGCCGCGCAGGTGATCGGGGACGCGCTCGAAGGCGTTACTGTCCACCAGAAGCGCGCCCAGAAGCGCTTGCTCGCTTTCCAGATTGTGCGGCATCGCCTCGGCATGTTCGCGGGGGTCAGTCATGCGGCCTCCGCGAACTTGTCGGTCTGGTTGCCCCAGACGGTCCAGCCTTCGGCTGGCGCCCGTGCGAAAAGCTCCAGCCTCGGCCCGTCGCAGTAGCGCTCAATGCGGGCATGCACCTCGCGGGGCTTCCGGCTGTGTTCCTGGCGCGGTGCTGTGATGATCTGGTGGACGGCCTTGTCGAGGCGCTTGGGCGCTCCCCGGCGGCCCAGAAGGACCAGTTCGGCGTTCTGGCGCGTGGTGTAGCCCATGCCGGTGAACAGGTCGCGGCGGTCCATGAACAGGACGCCGTCATGGTCATTGTCCGGCTGCTTCCGGCGCTTTACCCACACGAACGCGAGGCTGGAGTAGCGGAAGCCCCATGAGTTCATGACCAGAAAGGCCTGCTGCAGATGCGGCCCTGTCGTCCAGAGGAACAGGTGGCAGTCCTTGGCCGCCACGTCGGACACCGGCATGGACTTGATGTCAGCCAGGCTCATGGTCGGGTAGTGATGAGAGGGGGACCGCCGGGTCTGTCCCTTCGGTGAACGGCTGGCGTGATGCCATGGCGGGTCAGCGAGGATGCAGCGGAAGGGTCCGGGAGGGAGAGGCTCCGTCATGAGCCCTCCCGATCATTCGCCGTGACGCCCTGCCATTGCGCTTCCGCCCAATCCAGATCCCTGACGACGGCCTTGTAGTCCTGCCCGCTGATGATGGCGCCGAAGTAGGAGACGGCGTTGGGTGTGCCCCCTATGGCGATCATGCGTTTCAGGGCATGGCCGACGAGGCAGCGGAGGAACATCAGGGCGCGGCGGGGTTCAGCGAAGGCGACGTTGACCCGGGCTTCGGCCATCTTGTCGATCTCTGAGAACTCGGCTTGGCGGGCGGCCTTTGCAGAGGGGGCCTCGCGCTTCCTGTCGATGCGGGCGACGAGGTAGTTTTCCTTGGAGTTGGTCATCAGCCGAGGGCCTCCAAGACGATGCGTCGAAGGGTCTTGACGGTGATCACTTCACCGTTGGCCTTGGCGGCAAACGCCAAGGTGCAGACCAGATCAGCAATGTCGGTCGTTGAACGAGCGGTGGACGCGGGGGTCAGCACCTGGATAGCGCGGGCGCGGAAATGCATGCGACGAATGACGCGGCGCTCTTCGAGGCCGTTCAGAAGTCGATTCACGCCCGACTTGCTGGCCAGACCGCAGGCCTCGCGCATCTCTTCGGTGCTGGGGGCCAGACCCTTGTTCTCGGCCATGTAGGACTTGATGAAGGCCAGCAGCTCGGCCTGCTTTGCGGTGAGGCTGATCATCTATCCGATCCACTGGCTGTTATCGTTCGCGCCCTCGGGGTCGATCTTCTCGAACTCGGCTTCGAACATGGCGCGCAGGCCCTGCTTCCCGGCGAGGCGGGCGACGGCGCGCATCTGTGTGGACATGCGGGCGCGGGCCAAGGCGATCTCGTCAGCCTTCTCGCGCATCGCTGTGGCGGCTTGGGCGGGGGTCATGCGGCGGCCGCCATGGGCTCAACTCGGTCATGCTTGACCATCGTCTCAATGGCCTTGTCGGAGAACTTGCCGGGCTGGCGCATCACGCCTGCGCTCAGATGGCCGGCGCACCAATAGCGCCCCTTCCCCTCCCCTTGGACGGGGTTGCAGCAGTAGAGGGTTTGCCCGTCTCGCTGGATCGGCCATTTGCATCCGGTGGCCTCCAGCAAGGGCCGGGCGTTGGGGCTGTGAACGCCGCATCCGTTCTCGACGCGCTCCACCAGGCTGCGGCCTTCGCCGGCCTTCTTGTCGCGGACACGCTGAATAGCGGCATCGTCCCCGACGACGTGGCCGGGTCGGCCAAGATGCGGGCTTTGCATGGGCGGCTTCGCGCCCTTCTGGTATCTGACCTTTCGCACCGCCTCCACGCCCTTGAATCGGTGCTCAAGCGGCTCTGAAGGCGTCTCCCGCGTCACCTTGTCCAACCCGAGGCGGTGCACCTTTCCTATGACGCTGTTGCGGCTTCTGGTCCGAAGGGAGCGGGCTATCTCGCTGGCGCTCTTCCCCTCTTTCCAGAGCCTGTTCAGGGTTGCGAGCTCGTCGTCTGTCCAGTCGATGTTCATGCCGCGATCCTCCGGGTGAAGTTGATGGGGTCGAGCCGCCCGGCCGCTTCCGGGTGGCGCATTCGAACGACGGCAAGCCACACGCCCAAGGCGTCGGCTTCGTCATCCACGGCGGGGGAGAAGCCCATGGCCCGGGCCGCCTCCATCATGTCAGGCTTCTTGGCGTTGCCTCGGCCCGTGAGCACCTTCTTGACGATGCTGGGCTGGACCTCGACGCACTCCACGTTGGCGCGGCGGCAGACCAGCTCGAGAAGGCCAGCCAGCCCGTGCAGCTTCCGGGTTGTGTGAAGGGCGGTCTGCTGGGGAAGTATCGGGCTTTCGAAACAGACGACGCCCGGCGCCACGGCGGTGATGAAGCCGGTCAGCCAGTCGTCGGCGGCCTCAAGGAACGCCCCGACATCAGGCCCGGTCGACGGCAGCTTGTGGTGACCCAGGATCGGGCACTCATCCGCCTCGCCGTGGCAGAAGCCCGTGCGCGTCGCCAGATCCAGCCCAAGGATCGGCCGATGGTTGGAGACGCGCACGTCTTCCATCAGGCCGCGTCCTGCTGATCGTCGCCGTCGTCATTGGCCGGCGCTTCGTTCGTGGCGGGGGCTTTGCGCTCAAGGCGGGCCTGGAATGCGCGGCGGACGGTGGCCTGCCCTTCCTCATGGCCCTCGCCGTAGGACTGCTTGCAGTCGTGGGGGCATTCATCGGGCGTCTCGTTGGCCCAGCCCTTCCCGGCCAGTCCGTCCTTGAAGCCGATGTTGCGCCATTTCAGCTGTTCGCGAACCGGGTCGGGCGTGGCGTCGGTGCCGTACAGTTCCAGCTGCGAACCGATGGGCTGGCGCATGGCCTCGGCGTACCAGTCGCGCTCGGCGTAGTGCGCCTTGACCTCTTCCGGCGTCCACTCCAGCAGGCGGACCTGTTCATCCAGAACACCGAGGGTGACGCCCTTGGCTTTGAGGCCCTTGCGGAAGGCGCTGATCTGGTTGTTCAGGGCCTTCCGCTTCTCGTTCCACTGGACCATTTCGTTGACGGCCATCCGCACTTCGTCATGCGAGGGGCGGCTGTTGTCGCCCTTGGGCAGGTCGTCATTCGGGGCGCCGATGGTGCCCTGTTCGGTGTAGTCATCCCCGGTCGGGGCCGTCTCCAGTTTCTTGGCCATGTGGCCCTCCATCATGACCGCTCAACGGGGCGGTCAGTCCCGTTCATCAGCCTGGGTGAGCGCGGTTCGTGCACTGGTGGTAGAGGGACAGCAGCGAGCGCAGAGCGCCCTTCACCAGTGGCAGTGCAGCAGCGCCGTCCTTGGCGCAGAACTCGTCATCGGCGGTGCGCCGGATGATCTCGGAAACGAGGTCGCCGCTCTCGCTGGAGAAGCTGGCCAGTTCGGCTTTCAGGACCGCGTCATCGATCGCGCCGGCCGGGATAAAGACGCCGCCCGCCTTGAGCGCGATGTGCTCTGCCAAGGCCACGCCGCCCTTCTCCGCCAGAACGCAGGCGTCCGCGAAAGAGAGGCTGGTCCGCGCGTTCGCGGCGGCGTCCTCGTCACTCACTGTGTAGGCCCACCACGTCTTGCGGTTCGCGGCCTGGGCCATCTTCTCGGCGCCGCCGATCTGATCCATTGCCGCGCTGATTGCTTCCCAGACCGTGCCGGGCTCGCGGGGTTTCATCGGATTGAAGGCGTTCATTGTTCGTTGCCCTAAAGGCGGGGGTTTCGTTCAGGGGTGAGCGGGTCGCCGTCTCAGGCGATGATGTCGTCAGGTTCAGAGGGAGCTTGGTGTTGGTCGTTCGTGGCGTGAGGATGTGGCTGGGGCACGTTGGCGAAGGCGCCGGCGACCAGTCGGGGCCGCTCAGGGAGGTTCGCTATCTCTGCGGCCTGACGCTGGGCGGTGATGACGGCGCTGATGATCGGGAGGTTGGCCTCCGCGATCTTGCTGAGGTTCCCCAGAGCGGTCAGGGCCTCAGGCTGGCGACCTTCCTTGGCCATCGCATCCAGGGTGATGATGGCGGATGCGAAGGCGTGGCCATGGGACAGGGCCTCGGAAAGAAGGCTACGCGCCAACGGAGCCTCCCGTGATGGGGAACCCTGCCGGGGTCGGGAAGGGAGACGGGAACCCCGGCAGGGCCATCGCGCGCGACTGGACGGTGCGCGATTTCGGGAAGGAGGGCATGTCAGGCGGACTCTCTGCGGACAGCGGGGTCGGCAGGCGGCACATCGGCTTCCACGCAGATGGTGATGATCGATGCCGAATGGCGGGTTGCCATCAGGAAAAGACCCGCCCAGATGGTGCCGTTGATCGCCCAGAGCGATTGCTGCCAGTCACCCCTTGCGAAGGCGAGGCCAGCAGCGAACAGCGCCATCGCAATGAAGCCGAACGCGCAGATGCGCTGAACACGATTCCAGCTCATGCCGCCTGCTCCGTGGGGGCGGCATCGTTGGCGGCTTCGGGCTGGCCGGGGGCCATCTCAGGGAAGAAGTCAGCGGGTGCGACTGCGACCCCCATGCGTGGTCCTTCTCGCAGGATGCGCCGCATCTGGTCATGCGACAGGCTGTTGGTCTTCTTGCGTCCCGCGATGGATGACTGGCGCACTCCGGCGGCCTCAGCCAACCGGGTTTGGTTGCCAAAACGGCGGGTCAGATGATCGATCACGTTGGGAGAAATATCGGTCATGGGCCGATAATATCGGAACCGGCGATAATCGCAAGGGCCGATTTATCGGGGGCGCAGCGATACCGGATCGGTCACAACGGCCGCATGAAGGAACCCCTGCCCATCGGCATGAAGCTCAAGCTTGAACGCAAGCGCCTCAATCTTACGCAAAAGGAGCTGGGAGAGCGCCTCGGCGTGGGCCAATCGACCGTGTCGGATCTGGAAGGGGGCGGGCTTCAGAGCTGGCACATTCACCGTGACGCGCTGGCCCGCATTTTCGGCAAGCCGAAATCGTTTTTCGAGCCGGGCACCGACGAGGTTTCCGAGTCGCCCCCTGAAATCGACGCTGCCGGCGATATGCCGGACTCCGTGGCGATCCCCGAATACGACGTTCGCTTGTCTGCTGGTGGCGGCTTCGAGGTGGATCAGGAGAGCACCCGCAGATATTGGCCCCTGCCCCGCTTTCTGGTGGTGGAGCGGCTCAATGTCTCGCCCAACCAGGCCACGGTTCAGGAGGTCATCGGGGACAGCATGGAGCCGACCCTTTCGAGCGGCGACTACGTGTTGATCGACCTGAGCGACACCCGGATCGGTCTGCCCGGAATTTTTGCGATTTGGGATGGCGACGCTCTGGTGTGCAAGAGGGTGGAGCGCATACCCGCCAGCGAGCCCAGCGAGGTTCGCTTGAAGTCAGACAACCCCCTTCACGGTGAATACCGCGTTCCCGAGGAGCGTGTCAGGGTTATCGGGCGCGTCCGCTGGGTGACTCGCCGTATGTAGCCTGGGTTACTGATCGATGGTGAGACCCTGAGCTAAGGGCACAGGACGACCATCCCGACCCGAAGGTCAGGACGGTCCGGCCCTTGCGATGTCTGATCGACGGAGCCGACCCCTCGCTTTGGGCGCCTGCCGCGTGATCGCACGGGCAGACTTGGGTGCTACTTACGACGGTGCGTCCCGCCGCCGATTGCCCTCCACCCTTTCGGACCGGGCCTCGCCTGTAATCGGTATCCCACAGTAAGCGCTCTCCCGCTGCGCCCTGCCGTATGGACCCGACGACGCAGCTAGGGACGACTCGCGTCGCCAAAGACAGCAAAGCGTCTTTCGTCATCGCCCGCAATGGCCGATGTTCACACTCTGTGCTCATTTCCACCGATATTGCTCCGATATTCTGCTTGTGGCATACGGGTTAGGCGCGCCGTCCGGCCCACAGCGGGACTGGCAAGGAGGCCCCGCCGTCACTGGACCCGACCGGCGGGGCCTTTCCGTGTATAGGGTTCAGCGCTCCGTCCGATTTTATCGGCTTTCCCGATTGACATTATCGGCGGCTCCGATATTCTGTCCTCATCGAACGGAGGACGAAATGCCCGCCACCACAGACACCGCGCCGAAGACGAAAGCCCAGATTGAGGCCCTGTCTTGCGGCGACCTGATCAGCCTTCGCTATGCCTGCCTGAACCAGTGGGCGAATGATCCGAAGGCCTATAACGAGGCCGTTCACCGGATGGCCGAGAACGAATGGATTGCCCGCGGGCGTCCGTTCCAAGGCGAGCGCGGCGGCCCCTACACGAATGACGCTGGCGAGGTCGTGGAGCCGGGAACCGCCGAATGGGCGGCCGAGACGGCGGCGCGGGAAGCCTTCTATCGGGAGGCTGCGTGATGGCCCTCCAGCACATCAGCGAGCCGATGAAGGGCGCCTTGGCCAGCATCCGCGAGGCCATGTGGAAGCAGCCCGGCATGTGGGTTTCGGTCGGCGGGAAGGTCCGTCACCGGATCACCCAGCGGACCATGAGCCCGGCCCGAGCCCGTCAGGACCGGCTCCCCGACCTGATCGAACTCGCCCTGCGCCAGCCCGACGATGAACTGTTCGAGCTGGAGCTTCGCGACCTCGTTTCCATGCTCCGCGCCATCCGTGACGCCGAGCAATCCCCTCCCCCTCCTGAAGCTGGGGCGGTGGCTGTTCCTGAAAGGGCGGCGGCATGAGCGACGCAACGGACCTCGCATTCCCCGTCCGGGTGGCATCAATCCTTGTGGGTCTGGGCGCGTTCGAGGCCCTCACGGAAGCTGCGCTGGCGGCTCTTGAGGGCCGGTGGCCCAGCGCACTGTGGAACGGCGTCGGCGTGCTCTGCTTCGCTGTCGTGGCCGTCCGCGTCTGGCGCGCCGCGTCCGTCTTGAAGGCTGGACGCTGATGGCCCCTCCCTCTCCCCTCGCCCTGTTCTGGGCTTCGACCGTCAGCCGTTCAGCCCCCATCGCGGGCTTCGGCGGCGTCCACTTCACCCTGAACGAGGCCCAGGAACTGCGGCGGTCCTATCTGGCCGAGAGCATCAAGCCCGGTCTGGACGATGTAGCCCGCGCCTTCTGCCGCCGCTGCGCCCGTGAAATCCATGCCGCCATCAGGGCGGTTTCCCCGAGAGGATGCGACTGATGACCCGCCTTCTCATTGGCGCGGGCGTCATGAGCGCCCTTGCAGCAGCCGCCAGCCTAGCTGCCGCATCGCAAGGTTCCGGCCTGTCTCACCGAGAGCTTGAGGAAATCCGCCGCGCCAAGCGCCGCCGGGAGAACCCGGCCCCGGAACCTGCGGTCGAAACCCGCCAGATGCGTCGCGCCCGCGAGCGGCGTGAGGCGAAGGCCAAGGGGAGCTCCGCCTGATGTGCGCCTCCTGCGGCTGGGCCGACCAGTTCAGCGACGACCCCGAAGCCCCCGGCGTGAACACCCTGCCGGAGCCTCAACCCATCAACGAGAACGAACCTGAGAGGGAGGAAGCGGCATGAAGCTTTCGCTGAACGCCAAGATGGTTCTCGCCGCGAGTGCGTGGGCCATGAAGGGGACTGACGCTATCCGTGGCTTGGACGCGGTATTCGCTCACGCCCATCCAAAGGGCGGGGCGGTCATCATCGCAACGGATGGTTACCGCATCGTTGTGGTTCACGACGGGGCCGGAACGGTCAGCGCGCCTTCATCCATCAATCTGACCCCCGCGCTCAAGAAGGCCATCAAGGCGGCTGGCGATGACGCCGCGATCACCACTGACGGCGCTCACGCGGTGTTCGAGGGTGTCCACTACCCGGAGTGCATCGGATCGGGAGCGCACTTCCCCACCTATCGCCGCGTGGTCAAGATCGCCATCGACGACCTGAAGACGCAGGCGCGGGCCTCGGCGCAGTTTAATCTCCGATACGTCGCGGACGCAGTAGCAATGGGCAAGGCGCTCGGCGGCGCGTCCGAGCCCTACCCGTCCATCCGCTTCACGAGCGTCACCGAAGACAGCGGCGCGCTTATCCAATGGACCGGGGTTCCCCACGCCTTCGGCATCCTGATGCCGATGCGCGCCTCGCTCGTGGTCGGCGTCCCGAACTGGATGCGCCCCGTCATGACCGCCGCCGAGGCCAAGATCACCGGCCGCAAGCCATCTCCCAAAAGGAAAGCCGCATGACCATGCGCCCCATGCTCCGCTCCGTCACCGACCTGACCCCAGCTGAAAAGGCCCTCCACGCCGAAGCCGAGGGACGCCAGTGGACGGCTCAGGAAGCCCAAGCCATCGAGGCCGACACCCGCGCCCTGCTGGCCCGGTGCGAACAGTTCACCCGCCTGAACAACACGCACCCAGGCTTCCGCAACGCCACGGTCGATCTGATCAACGCCCTTCGGCTCAAGGCCCCGCCCCTGACCGCCATCCTTCGCGCGACGGAGACGAACGCCTGAACGGCCTCTCCCTGCTGATCCTCGCCGCCGGGCTTCTGGTGGCGCTCTCACTCCCAACGAGGCGAAAGCCATGAACGACAACAACCTGCCCGATGGCGTCTATGTGGGCCTCTCTGCTGAGGACTACTTCGCCCAGGATCGCCTCGGCTCCACCGATCTGGTGGTGCTGCACCGCGACCCTGCGGACTGGTGGTATCGGAGCCGCCACAACCCGAACCGCAAGGCCAAGACGCCCTCGCCAGAAATGGTCTTCGGGTCCGCGCTCCATGCCCTGCTGCTGGAGGGGGAGAAGGCCTACACCAAGGGCTTCGTCATCAGGCCGGATACCTATGAGGACGCCAAGACCGGCGAGGTGAAGCCGTGGAACGGCAACTCCAACGTCTGCAAGGCGTGGCTTGAGGCCAATGACAGGCCCGACGTTTCGGTCATCGACGCCGACACCGACCGGCGGGTCCGCCACATGGATGCGCTGATCCGGCGCCACCCCGAACTTGGCGAGCCGATGCAGGCTGGCATGTCGGAGGTGTCGATCCTCTACACCGACCCGAAGACCGGCGTGAAGCTGCGCTGCCGCATCGACAAGCTCCTTCCAGCCTTCTCGTTGGACCTCAAGACCTTCGGCGGCGACGCCAAGGGCGACACGACGAAACAGCAATGCCTGGGTCTGGTCGCCGGCCGGTCGATGGACGTTCAGCGCTTCGCCTATGACGAGGCGCGCCGGGCCATGCGGTCTCTGCCGATCAACGGCGCCACCCCGAAGCAAGCGGACTGGCTCAAGCGCGTTGCCGCTGTCGAGCAATGGCAGTGGGGCTGGATCTTCTATCGGCGGCAGGACGACGAGAGGGGCCACGCCCCGGTCGTGAAGCCCATCCTCCGCTCCCATGGCGACGCCACCTACCTCAGCGGCCAGAAGAAGACCGCCGTGGCCCTGTCCAACTACGTCGCCTTCCGTGACCGCTTCGGCTTCGACGTGCCGTGGGCCGTGGTCGAGGTCACCGAAGAGCCCGCCGATCACGAGTTCCCGCCGTGGCTGGAGCGGATCAACGAGCCCGTCACCTTCCCAGAAACTCAGCAGGAAGCCGCCTGACCATGAACGCCGTAACCCAAGAGCGCCCTACGCCCCCGGCCCAGCTGGTCCGCCAGCAGTTGGAGGCCATGGCGCCGCAGTTCGCTCTGGCCCTGCCGCCTCACGTCCCCGCCGAACGCTTCGTTCGCGTCGTCATGACGGCGGTGCAGTCCAACCCCGACCTGCTGAGCAAGGACCGGCAGTCGCTTTTCGAAGCGTCGATGAAATGCGCGCAGGACGGCCTGGTCCCGGATGGGCGGGAAGCGGCGCTGGTGATCCACAAGAACAAGGTCACCTACATGCCCATGGTGGCGGGCATCCTGTCGAAGGTGCGCCGGTCTGGCGAGCTCAAGTCCATCGGCGCCCACGTCGTCTATGAGAACGACGAGTTCGACTACATGCTCGGGGACGAAGAGCGGATTCACCACAAGCCATTCATCGGCGGAGACCGCGGCAAGCCGATCATCACCTACGCGGTCGCCCACACCAAGGACGGCGGCATCTATCGCGAGGTCATGACCGAGGCCCAGGTCATGGCGGTGAAAGCCATCAGCCGGGCTCAGAACGGCCCGTGGTCCGGTCCCTTCGCAGACGAGATGCGGCGCAAGACGGCCATCCGGCGCCTGTCCAAGCGCCTGCCCATGTCCACCGATCTGCTGGCCGTGATCGAGCGCGACGACGAGCTCTATGACCTGAACAAGCCTCAGCCCGTGCAGGTCCGTCGCCTTCACTCCGGGTTCGAGACCGAAGCCCTTTCGGCGCCCGACGCGTCCGACGACGACATCCCCGAGTTTCCGCGTGGCGAGGACGCGGAAGACAAGGCCCCTGCCGCCGATGGCGATGACCCGTCAAAGGCGGGGGCCGATGATTTCCCCGGTGACAAACCCAGCACCGGAGAAGATGCAGCCGAGCCCGTTGGCGAAGGGGCCGATGAAGGGGCGGGCTCGGCTGTAACCGTTCTGTCCAAGGTCGATCAGGTCATTGCGGACTTCGCCTTCAAGAGCCTGGCCGAGCTGAAAACCGTTCAGGCGGATCGCAAGTTCGCCGCCTTCGTGGTGGCCGTTCGGGCTCAAGACCCGGACGCTGCAGATCGGGTTGAACAGGCCCTCAAGGATGCGCTGGGGGCGTTTGGCCAATGACCGGCCGCTCCGTCCCCGAATGGATCGGCAAGACGCCCGACGCGAAGATCCCGCCGCGTGTCCGCCTCCGCGTGTTCGAGCGCCACGGCGGCCGCTGCCATTTGTCCGGACGCAAGATCATGCCCGGCGACCTTTGGGACTGCGACCACATCGTGGCGCTGATCAACGGCGGCGAACACCGGGAGTTCAACCTGGCGCCGGCGCTCCGCTCCAAGCACCGCGAGAAGACCGCCGAGGACGTGGCGGAGAAGTCCAAGACCTACCGCATTCGCGCGAAGCACACGGGCGTCATCCGCCCCAAGGGCTTCGGCAACCGCTCACGCAAGTTCAACGGCGAGATCAGCCTCACGGCTCGCGCCAGAAGGGAAGCATCATGACCCCCGCCGACACCAATAAGCCGTGGACTGCGGGGCTGAGCTGGGAGGCTCGCTTCACCAGCTACTCGCAAGGATGGACCGTCTACGGGCGCGACGAGAACGGTGAGTATCTCGTCGCTGAAAGCATCGGACCGTATGCCGACGACGACGAAGAGGAAGCGAGAGCCGAGCGCGAAGCCAATCTTCTCGCCGCCGCCCCGGATATGGCCGAGGCTTTGGCGGACGCCAGAAGGCTTCTCATTCAGGCTGACCCTGACCTGATCGACAGCGCGTGTGTCGCCAAGATCGACGCCGCCCTCCAGAAAGCGCGTGGAGGGGAGTCATGAGCGGGGTTCACTCCGGCCTGGCAGCCCCCGTACCTGGTGGGGGAGCCCACGGAGCTCTCTTCCGGGCGGCCGAGGACGTGGTGCGCAACGACACGCCGTACAACCGCACCAACTTCGCCAAGCAGGCGCGCCCGGAGGCAATCCTAGCCTTGTTCGACAGCATCAGACGTTCGGGCGTGGTGTTGTGATGGATGACACCGCGAGAATAGAGGCGCTTGAGGCTATGCGCGCCGCTGCTGACCATGAAGGGGTGACGGCGGCTTTTGAGCAGTCGATGCAGCAAGTTCCGGACCCGGTTCCGTCGGCTTCGGTCGAGAAAATGCAGGCGTCGGTGGACGCCTATCTCAGCGCCCTCAAATCAAAAGAATGCCCCCCGCATGACCCCCCAAGCCATCCATGAACTGAAACCCGTCGTGCCGATCGATGGCCAGTCGTTCAGCAGCGAACAAGACTGGATTAATCGCGCCTCTCGGGTCCTGACGGCGCACCCCGAATACAACAACGCCGAGCATGGCAAGACGAAGGGTTGGCGCGGGCATCACTTCACGGCGCTCTGTTTCGATCAGGCCGGAAACCGGATGCGGAACGGCGGCGACTTCATGCGCGCCACGAAGGAAGGAACATATCCAGTGTGGTGGATTTGGCCCGATCAGTTTCCCGCCCTCATAGCCGATTATGAGCGGATGCGGGGGGCTTTGGAGAAGATCGAGCGATGGTTCGGTGAGTTTCCCGAGACGGCGCGTTTCTGGCCCAACGAGGACGGGTCCGACAGCGACAGCCCGATGTCCTATTCGTCCGCGTGGGGCTCGAATGGCGAGCGCGACTACATGCGCTCTGTCGCCCGCCAAGCCCTCACCCAAGGAGAATTGTCATGAGTAGGGTTCACTCCGGCGCAAGCGCCTCCGTACCCACCGAGACTGATCGACCAGTCCGCGTCAAGCTGTCCCGCGCGAAGGGCTGGAGGATGCCGCCGAACACCGTGAAAGTTGATCGCGGGACCGGCTGGGGCAATCCCTGGTTCGTGGGTGAGGGCCGCGTCAAGCTCCACTCCGGCCATGTCGTGAGCATCGGCCCAACCCTCACTGCCGAGGGGGCAATCGACCGTTTCCGCCGATGGATGGCTGGGGAGTTTGGCTACTTCATCGGCGACATGGTGCGCCATCCGCTTTTTGACCTTGTGCTGTGCCCCGGCGCGCCGCCCAACCCGTCATTCCTTCGCGGCAAGAACTTGGCTTGCTGGTGTGCGCTGGATGCGCCGTGCCACGCCGACGTGCTGCTGGAGTTGGCCAACCGGCCTGACAGCGCCTCGATGGGTATGGAGGCCCGTCAGGGCCGGAATGAGCCCAACCAACCCTCCCCCGGAGAGAAGACATGAGCGACACCCTATCCCAAGCCGCTCGGGTGATTGCTCTAAGCTACGGCGTCGATCCTGACGACTATGCGCCGCTGTCCACAATGTGCACGGCTGACAATCAGCCCGTCTTATGGTGGCAGGTCTATGAGGAGCAGGC
Source organism: Phenylobacterium sp. (assembly GCF_036963605.1). Classification (GTDB taxonomy): domain Bacteria; phylum Pseudomonadota; class Alphaproteobacteria; order Caulobacterales; family Caulobacteraceae; genus Phenylobacterium. Next base: position 46,932 of record NZ_JBALUY010000008.1, read on the forward strand.
CCAAGCCCTCCGCGACGCAGGACTGCTGGTGGGTGGGGAGCCGGTGCACTTCCAATGGAACCACGGCTGGAAGCTGTGGGAGCAGGTCATCCCAGAGGCCGCGGGCAAGAAAGGCGTGTTCGCTGCATACGGGCTCCCCCTTCCCCAAGGAGGCGGGGAGACATGACCCTGGCTCACGCCAACGATAACGGGTCGAAGATCTGCTACTCCTACAAGGAGGCGGTCGCGGCCACCGGCGCCACCCGGAACATGCTGTCCGAGATGGTCAGCAGCGGCGAGCTCGAGGTTCGCCGCCGCGGCCGGCGAGTGTTCATTCTGCGCGCCAGCTTGGAGGCTGCTTTCGGGTCTATCGACCGCGCGGCTTAGGGCGCATTTTAGGGTGAGGCCCGCTCAGGAGCCGCAAACCCTTACGCTACAACACGGGTTGGGCGGACACCCTCTCCGCCACCGCTGGATCCAGGCAAGTCGTCCGGATGGTCGCGGACGTCGAACACGAGGGCCTGGGGGATCGGGGCCCGGCCGTGGCGGCCGGCCTCGAAGAAGACCGCGCGAGCGTTGTATTTGCGCGCCTTCTCCATGACCGCGACCTGGTCCGGCGTCATGCGGGAGCGATCGTAGTCCCGGGTCGAAACGAGGCCGTCGATGACTGGGAGTTCGGAATCCCTGGCGACCGCGAACAGCCAATCGGCCGTGCGGTCCGATGCGTCGGCGAAGGCCAACGTCATGGCTGCCGCCCCGCCCGACGCCAACGCCGCGACGTCCTCTGAAGATCGATCCGGATCACTGGCACCGCCGGGCCTTGGACAGGACAAACCCCTCTTTCAGGAGCTCGGTCATGCTGACCCCTTCGGAGACCGCGAACCCTTTGAACTGCTTCTTGAACTCAGGGCTCACCTTGAAGTTCAGGGTGACGCCGCGATCGGTTTCGACGCCCGTATCCGGGCCCGATACATCGCGTTTGGTCTGCGCCATTGCATGGCTCCTACGATGACGGTCGGCCCCTCCAGACCGCATCGGCGACCAGAGAATGGACCGATTTCAGGCTTTCTTGCAATCCAGAAAGCCAGAAAGCCAGAAAGCCAAATGGCGTGGGAAGGGTGTTCGGACGAGCGCTGAATCGCGTCCGAGGCACAATCCTGGGGGCGTAAGTTGCGGCGTACGACCTTCTGCTTTCGGCGTCAGCCTCAATGTCCGCTGCTGGCGCTTTCCAGACCGGGACACGTCGGCGGACGGCCCCTTTCAGCGCACCTATTAGTTCGGTCAGAGTGGCGTGAGTATCGTGGCCTGTCGCCGTTTTCAGGACCAGCCCAAGCTCGAACCGGCTGCCTCCGGCTACGGCTACTGATAAACCGTCTGTTTGCGCCAAGGTCGCGGGATGGAAGCGCTGCGGGCGACAGCTTTTTCAGGACGCGGCGGGACTTGTCCTGGCGCGACAGCCTTTGTCGGCTGGCACCGAGCAGACGTAGCTTCGAGGCATCCATGTGTACGCCTCTTCGGTCGGCGTGGGCGCGTCGTGATGCTGCCCAGACTGCGAAGCATCTACACAATTGAAGACGCCGGTCCGCTCCTAGACGTGCTCGAATGAGCCCTTGTGGTCCGTACGCACAGGGCCGTTCCCGACCGCCTTGTCCTGGTAAGAATCCATGCATAATTCGCCCCGCCGCACCGCCCTGCTCGCCTGTGTTTCCGCTCTTGCGATTTGCGCCACCGGCGCAGCATCTGCGCGTGCCCAGGATCGCGTCTACCCGGCCGCCAACGCCGCCCTGACCGCCGATGAAAATATCGGCGGAAGCCTCATCATAGGCCAAGGTGGCGCAGCAAACGTCAGCATTGAGGGCGCGGTCATCGATGTCGATAACCTGGTCCTGATCGGCGATCAGTCCGGTGACGAAGGCTATCTGATCGTTCAGCTGGGCGGTCAGTTGAACGCGCCCGTCGGCGAGATCTCTCTCGGTCGATCGGGAGGACTGGGATACCTGCAGATCCTGACGGGCGCCGATGTCACCACATTGACCACGATGATCGGAGGCTTGGGAACCGGCTCGCTCACCGTGGACGGGGCCGGATCGACCCTTACGACGGACTATATCCGCGCAGGCACGAGTTTCGGCGAGGGATACCTGACCATCTCCGGCGGCGGGCTCGTCACCAGCGCCAACAACGCCCTGCTCGGGGAATTGAGCGGCGCCTACGGAAGCGCCATCGTCACCGGCGCGAGCTCACGCTGGAACCACCAGGACCAACTGTTCATCGGCTATCGCGGCGTCGGCGATCTGCAGATCGCCGACGGGGGCGTGGTCGAGAGCGCGACCGGACGTATCGGTGAGTTCGCAGACTCCGCCGGGGCGGTGACGGTGGCCGGGGCAGGCTCGCAGTGGGCGATTGTTACGGATCTTTTTGTCGGCATGGAAGGCGATGGCGCACTGCACGTCGCGGACGGCGGCTCTGTAACGGGCCAGAACGCCAATCTCGGCTTCATCGCCGGTTCCACGGGGTCGGCGACAGTGACGGGGAGCGGATCCTCGTGGGCCCTCAGCGGCTCCCTGATCGTCGGATACCAAGGCTCCGGGGCTCTGATCGTGACCGACAACGGCGTCGTTGACCTCGGTCTTGGCCTCGTGGCGGTCGCCTACGACGCGGGTTCCTCGGGCGTCGTGAGTATTGGCGGGGCGGCCGACGGAGCGGCGGCGGGGGCCGGCACGCTCGAGGCGGGCGAGGTGCGTTTCGGCGCGGGTTCGGCAAGTCTGGTCTTCAATCATACCGAAACGGACTACGTCTTCGCACCACTGATCACCGGCTCGGGTCGTGTGAGCCACCTTGCCGGCACGACCATCCTGACGGCCGACAACGCATGGACCGGCCCCACGTACGTTCACGGCGGCACGCTGGTGATCGAGGGGGCCAGCAATCAAGGCGCCGGCGCCTTTCAGGTGGGCCAGGTATCGGGTGACGACGGCGCGTTGATCCTGCGCGGCGGCGGAACCATCGACAGCGGAAACGTCACCCTGGGGTTCGAGGCCGGCTCCGTCGGTGAAGCGACGGTGACCGGGATCGGTTCGGCTTGGGATGCCGGGGGAAGCAATTTCCGTGTCGGCGATGAAGGGGACGGAATCCTCACCATCTCCGGCGGAGGCTCGGTCAGTTCCTTTTACGGCAGTGTCGGCTTGCGCGCCGGCAGCACCGGCGACGCGACGGTCACTGGGCCTGGCTCCATATGGGCTGTGACCAGTGAGTTCGGCGTGGGCAGCGCGGGCCACGGAACCCTGACCATTTCGGACGGAGGCGCGGTCAGCGCCGCCCAGGGAGTGCTGGGAGCTCTGATCGGCGCCATGGGGGAGGCCGCCGTAACCGGGACCGGCTCCAGTTGGACCAACAGCGGCATACTTTATGTCGGATACCAGGGCTCGGGCGTTCTTGAGGTGGCCGATGCGGCCCAGGTGACCAATACCACCGGCTACATCGGGCACACGGCAGGATCGACCGGCGAGGCGACAGTGACGGGCGTGGCCTCGCTCTGGGACAGCAGCAGCGTTCTCCGGGTCGGTTTCAATGGTTCCGGATCGTTGGTGATCGCCGACAACGCAACGGTGCGGGTCGGCAACGGAACCGGCGTGGTTCATGTCGGAACCGGTGCAACCAGCGAAGGCGTATTCTCCATAGGAGCGGCGGCGGGTGAGACCGCGGTGGCGGCCGGCGCCCTCGAGGCTGCCGAGGTGCGTTTCGGCGCCGGAACAGGCGCGCTGGTCTTCAACCACACCGAGACCGGTTACGAATTCGACGCTCTGATCACCGGCGCCGGGCGGATAAGTGCACTGGCCGGCCTGACCACCCTCACAAACAACAACACGAGCTTTACCGGGGACACGTTCGTGGCGGGCGGGCACCTCCGGATCGCGGATGTTCTGGGCGGCGACGTGACCGTATCGGGCGGTTCCCTGGGCGGCGCGGGTTCCGTGCTGGGCGCGGTCAACGTCGGCGCCGGCAGTCTGGTCGGCGGATCGGGCGCGGTCCTGACCATGGGATCGCTGGTTCTGGGCGCAGACTCGATCCTCAACGTGACCCTGGACGGTCCCGGCGCGACAGCCTTGTTCGACGTGACCGGCGACCTGACGCTGGACGGTACGCTCGACATTACAGACGCTGGAGGCTTCGGGGCCGGAATCTACCGCCTCTTCGATTACGGCGGGGCGCTGACGGACAACGGGCTTGAGATCGGCGACCGGGGCGGCGCTGCGAGCGCGGCTTTGAGCGTGCAGACTGCTGACGCAGGCCAGGTGAACCTGGTCTATTCAGACGACCTTCTGTTCTGGGACGGCGCGGGGCCTGCCGACGACGGGATGATCCAGGGCGGTGCAGGCGTCTGGAGCGCAATCTCGACCAACTGGACAGATCTGAACGGCGACACCAACGGGGCCATGTCCCCGCAGCCAGGATTCGCCGTGTTCCTGGGGACGGGCGGGACCGTGACCGTGGATGGCGCGGACGGGATGGTGACGATCACCGGCGCCCAGTTCGCAGTGGACGGTTACACCCTGACCGGTGACGGCGTTGAGCTGGAGGCGCCGGGGGCGGGCCAGCCGGTCATCCTGCGTGTGGGCGACGGCACGGCGGCGGGCGCGGCGATAACGGCCGAAATCGGGGTCGACCTGAGCGGCGTAGCGGCGGTGACCAAGACGGATCTCGGCGAGCTCATTCTTGGAGGGATCAACAGCTGGACCGGCGACACGACCGTGCATGACGGCCGTCTGATCCTGCGCGGCGGATCGATCATCAATGGATCCGACCTGTTCGTGGTGGGCTCCTCCGACGTGGCTGAGATGCTGGTTGACGGCGCAGGATTTGTCTCGCTCGGCAACGTGGAGGTGGGCGGCGCCGGCGGCGGCGGACTGACCGTCAGTGGAGCCGGTTCACGGCTTCAGGCGTCCGGTGACGTGGCCAATTCCGGCGCCGGGCCGGCGTCGATCGCCGTGCAGGCCGGGGCAAGCCTTCATGCCGACGGCATGATCCAGCTGGATTCGGCCGCCATGGCTTCGATGATCGTAAGCGGTGCGGGATCACGGGTCACCGGCGGAAGCGCCCTCAGCCTGGGCTTCGCCGAAACCGGCGTTCTGCTGGTGGACGACGACGGCAGCGTGGAGAGCGTCAGCGGCTTTCTCGGATTGCTCACCGGCGCGTATGGCCAGGCCACGTTGATGACCGGTGGCCGGTGGTCGGCCGAGGAAGTGTTCGTCGGCTACGAGGGCGAGGGCCACCTTCAGGCGTTGGATGGAGGTTCGCTCCAGATCGCTGTCGGAGTTGCGGGCGGGGCCGGCTCCCTGGAGCTGGGCAGCGTCCTGAACGGATATGGCGTGCTGGAAGTTGAGGGCGGCCTTGCCTCCATCGAGAACACTTTGTGGGTGGGGCGCGCCGGCGACGGGATCGTCGATCTGGGCGAGGACGGCGTGATCCAAAGCGGCTCGACGGTCATCGCCGAGGGAGCGGCTTCCATCTCCCAAGCCACGGTCAACGGCGGCCAGTGGACCAACACCGGCGCCTTCGTCGTCGGTCAGGAAGGTTGGGGCTCGTTGTACGCCGAGGCAACCGGCTCTCTGACCACGGGCAACGCTGTCCTTGGCCAGGATATCGACAGCCTGGGCATGGCGGTGATTACGGATGCGGCCACATCCTGGGTCATCAACGGCGGCCTCACGATCGGCGAAGAGGGCGAGGGCGCGCTTCAGGTCCGCGACGGCGCCGTGGTCTCCGGCGGCGTGGGCCGGGCGGGTGTCGGGGCAGTCGGCTCTGCGGAAATATGGGTGACAGAAGACGGCGTTCTCAACCTCGATAGCCTGACGTTGGGCGAAGAGGGCGAAGGCTATCTGACGCTCACCGACGGCGGAAGCCTGAGCCTGAATGGTGGCACAGGCGTGCTGACCCTGGCCTCGGACGCTGCGGGCTATGGCGTGCTGACCATCGGCGGCGTCGGATGCGGCTGCGTTCCCGGCGCCCCAGATGTGACGGGCGTTTTGAACGCTGCGGAGATCGTGTTCGGCCCGGGTAAGGGCGAGCTCTATTTCAATCACACGGATACGGACTATGCCTTGAGCGCCGAATTGACTGGCGCCGGCATGGTGTCGGCTCTGGCGGGTACCACGCGCCTGACTGGCGACAGCGCTGACTTCACCGGCCAGATGTTCGTTTCCGGTCCCGATGCGCGTCTGTTGGTGGACGGCGAGGTGGGCGGCGATCTGTTGAACAGCGTGACCGTGGTGGCTGACGGCGGCCGCCTGGGCGGTTCGGGGACGCTGGATCATTATGTCGCCGTCGACGTGGGCGGCGTTCTCGAAGGCCGTTCGGGCCAGACCCTGACTCTCGGCAATCTGATGCTCGCGGCGGGCGCAATCGTCGAGGCGTCGCTGGGCGCGCCGAGCGCCGATGTGCTGTTCGATGTGACAGGCGACCTGACCCTGGACGGCGAACTTCATGTGATGGATCTGGGCGGCTTCGGCGCCGGGCTCTATGGCTTGTTCGGCTATGGCGGGACGCTGGTCGATGATGGCCTGGACATCACGTCGGCGCCGGGCGGCGTGAACCTCAGCGACCTGTCGCTGCAGATCACGGGAGACCGGGTCAATCTGATCAATGTCGCAGGCCAGACGCTAACCTTCTGGGACGGTGCGGGGCCTGCCAACGACGGCGTGGTCAGCGGAGGCGACGGCGTCTGGACCTCAGCGGGCGGAAACTGGACCAACGCCGCCGGCACGGTGAACGGCGTCATGGATCCGATGCCGGGCTTCGCGGTTTTTTCCGGTTCGGCCGGGACGGCGACGGCGGACGACGTGGACGGCGCCCTGGCGGTCACCGGCATGCAGTTCGCCGTGGACGGCTACAGCGTCGTAGGCGACGCCATTGAACTGGCTCCCACGGGCGGCGACCCTGCCATCATCCGGGTGGGCGATGGCACGGCGGCGGGCGCGGCCATGACGGCGATGATCGACGTCGACCTGACCGGGACGGCCCTGCTGCGCAAGACCGATCTGGGCACGCTGGTGCTGACCGGCAATGCGGCCCACACCGGCGGTACGGAGATCGCCCAAGGCGGCCTGCGCGTCGGCGACGGGGGCACGACCGGGTCGCTCACCGGCGACGTGGCCAACGAAGGCGTGCTGACCTTCGACCGTTCCGACGAAATCAGCTTCGGCGGGGTGATCAGCGGGACCGGCGATCTGGTGCAGGCGGGCGCCGGCGTGCTCCGCCTGACGGCGGCCAACACCCATACCGGCGCCACGCATGTGCTGGCGGGGACGCTGGACGTGTCCTCGGCTTATGGCCGGCTGAACGGCCAGACGGCGCTGACGGTGGCTGCCGGGGCCACCTTCGAACTGGGCGGGACCTTCCAGGATGTGGGCTCCTTCGCCGGAGCAGGTGTCATCTCGGGCGCAGGCGGCACGCTCAGCGCGGGCCTGGACGACCGCAGCACGACCTTCTCCGGAAGCCTTCTGGTCTCCACCGTAAATCTGTCGGGGGCTGGGACCCTGACCGTGTCCGGCTTCCATGCCCTGGAAACCCTGCGCATCGCCAACATCGTGCGCATCGGGGCGGGCGGCTGGAGCGACCTGACCGGAACCGACGGGCCGGTGGTGCAGATGTCCGGAGGCCTGCTGGATCTGGGTGGAAACGCCCTGCTGATCGAGACGCTGGAAGACCTGGCGCTGCCGGGCGCTGTGAGCCTGGGCGACGGCGGGGTGCTGACCCTCAGCGATGGACGGACCCAGTTCCGGGGCGTGATCACGGGCTCGGGCGAGTTCGTCAAGGATGGCGCTTACGACTTCACCCTTGCGGGCGACGTGGCCTACGATGGCGATCTGACCATTCTGAATGGCGCAGTGGTGCTGACCTCGACCGCGACCCTGACCGGCGACCTGGGCCTGTCGCTGGCCTCGGGCGCGCGGTTCGACCTGAACGATACGGACCAGCGCCTGACAGGTCTCTCGGGGAGCGGTCGGGTCGATCTGGGCATGGGCTCACTTGAACTGGCCGTTGGCAATGCGACCTTCGCCGGCGCCTTCGCCGGAACGGGCGACATCACAGTGTCGGGAGGGGCGCTGGGCCTCGATGGGGACTCCTCGACATTTGATGGCACGGTCACGGTCGAGGACGGCGCGAGGCTGACCGGCTCGGGCGTGGTCGGCGGCCTGACCACCATCGCCGACGGCGGCATGCTGTGGGGCGTTCAGGGCCGGACCCTGGCGCTGGGCGCGCTGGTGCTGTCGGAGGGCGCGACGGTGGCCGTCGCGCTGGGTGCGGCCGGCGATACGGCCCTGTTCGATGTGGCCGGGGACCTCACATTGGACGGTGAGCTTCATGTGACGGACGTGGGCGGCTTCGGGGCCGGGGTCTATCGCCTGTTCGATTACGGCGGCGACATCACGGACAACGGCCTGGACATCGCCTCGACCCCCGCGGGCGTCAGCGTGGACGATCTTTTCGTCCAGACCTCGGTCGCCAATCAGGTGAACCTGGTCTCAACCTTCGATGTTGAGCTGCGCTTCTGGGACACCGCCGCATCGACTGACGACGGCGTCATTCAGGGCGGAGCGGGGACCTGGACCGCCACCGGGCGCGGGTGGACCGGAGCCGACGGGGCGGTGAACGGGGCCTATGACAACCCCGCCTTTGCGGTGTTCATGGGCACGGGCGGAACCGTGACCGTGGACGGGGCCGGTATCGGCGTCACCGGGATGCAGTTCGCGGTGGATGGCTATCAGATCACCGGCGACGGGATCGCCCTGACCGAGGACGAGACGATCGTGCGGGTGGGCGACGGCACGACGGCGGGGGCGGAGAT